>JAILOI010000013.1 GCA_024690885.1 Lachnospiraceae bacterium | reverse complement strand
TCCAAACCTACGGCACGAACCTCATCCTTGAACAGGTTGCGCAGTGGCTCGATGATCTCCTTGAAATCAACGAAATCCGGAAGGCCACCGACATTGTGGTGGGACTTAATCACTGCAGACTCACCGCCCAAACCACTCTCTACCACGTCCGGATAGATGGTGCCCTGTGCTAAAAAGTCTACCTTGCCAATCTTCTTGGCTTCTTCCTCAAATACACGGATGAATTCCTCACCGATAATCTTACGCTTACGCTCCGGCTCAGTTACACCGGCCAGCTTCGCATAATAACGATCGGCCGCATTCACGCGTACAAAATTAATATCAAACTCACCGCTTGGTCCGAAAACGCCTTCTACTTCGTCGCCCTCGTTCTTGCGAAGCAAACCATGGTCCACAAAGACACAGGTCAGCTGCTTGCCGATGGCCTTGGCCAAAAGCGCTGCCAATACGGAAGAATCCACACCGCCGGACAAAGCCAGAAGCACCTTGCCATCACCAACCTTGGCGCGGATATCGGATACCGCCTTCTCTGCGAAAGAATCCATACGCCAATCTCCGGCGCAACCACAGATGTTACGTACGAAGTTGAACAGAATCTCCTTGCCACGAACGGTATGCAACACTTCCGGATGGAACTGAATGGCATACAGCTTACGGCTCTCATCTGCATCGGCTGCCACCGGGCAATCTGCCGTATGTGCCAAAACCTCAAATCCCGGAGCCGGTTTGCTAATGTAGTCGAAATGACTCATCCAAACTACCGTCTCCTCCTCAACGCCGGCAAATATGCTATCCTTGCCGCCATCCATATAAGTTGTGGTCTTACCATACTCCCGATTGTCTGCCTTCTCTACCTTGCCGCCTAAGATATGGTTCATCAACTGTGCACCATAGCAGAGACCTAACACCGGAATTCCAAGTTCAAACAATTCCTTGCTGTAAGTCGGCGAATCTGCTTCATAGCAGCTGTTCGGACCACCGGTCAAGATGATTCCCTTCGGATTCATCGCCTTGATCTGGTCGATGGGGGTACGGTAAGAATAAATCTCACAATAAACCTGACATTCACGAACACGACGTGCAACCAACTGGTTGTACTGTCCGCCAAAGTCAATTACGATAACTTTCTCTTGCTCCATGCTTCCTCCTTACTTCTCTACACAAAGCTTATACGTTCTCTATCATACATGAAAGATTGGTAATTTCAAATAGAAGACTTTATTTTTTCTGATTTTCTCCGATATAAAAATTGTAACGAAACAAAACCAACAGGAGTGCACTTTATGAGCAACTATATTGTCTCTTACAATCAAAGCCTTCGGAACCTCTACACGGAGAATCGTGTATATGCGACCAGGGCCGGCCGCGACAATGCCAATGCGCTTTCCCTTGCCAAGGCCGATACAAACGCTGTGGGCAGGGGTATCCTCACACTCGGTAATTTTAACTACAGTACCGACGATGAGGGTGCCACAACCAGCGAAAAAGCCAACTTACACAAGAAGCTTCGTGCCTTCGTGGACAGCTACAATCTCTCCTTAGATTCCGTTTCCGGAACCAAGGACAAAGCAGCCACCAAGGTTTCAAAGAAATTACAGAAGCTCATCGAGAAAAACAAGGATGAATTATCTTCCTACGGCATCAGCGTAAAATCCGGTGGATACTTAAGCTTATCCAATTCCGCCGTAGAAAATTTATCTTTTGAAACCTTCGAGAAAAAGTTCGGCAAAGACTCCGAATTTATGAGCGAATTATCCAAGTTTGAAAAGCAGCTGTCTCGCCATTTCGACAGCTATGCTTAAGTTCTCCTAAGAATATATATATGAAAAAGCCGTTGGTCCTTCTCCTTCCCAACGGCTTTTTCATGTCTGATTTACTTATCGGTATGTTCATCGTAACCGAAGTTTACTCCGGTCTCTTCTCCATCCTGATAATCATAATCCTTCCCCGGCAAAATCGCATTCAACAGAATTCCAAGAATTGCTGCAATTGCAATGGAGGTTAAGGTGATGTGGGTATCGCCCACTGCAAAAGTCAATCCATCGGAGAAGCCTAAGCCACTGACTAGGATGACTGCTGCGATAATTAAATTTCTGGAACGTGTGAAATCAACCTTGTTCTCTACCACGTTACGAACGCCGATGGCAGAAATCATTCCATATAAAATGAAGCTGACACCGCCAATGATTGCGGTTGGAAGAGAGCCAATCAGCTCAGCTACCTTTGGAGAAAAGCTTAATACCACTGCATAAACCGCAGCCAATCGAATGACACGAGGGTCATGGACACGGCTCAATTCCAATACACCGGTGTTCTCACCATAAGTGGTATTGGCCGGTCCGCCGATCATTCCGGCGAATGCGGTCGCAAGACCATCACCGATTAAGGTACGGTGTAAGCCCGGATCCGACACGAAGTTCTCATCTACCGTAGCCGAAATTGCAGAGATATCACCCACATGCTCCATCATGGTTGCAATGGCAATCGGTGCCATAACCAGGATGGCTGTGATATCGAATTTACATAGAATAAATGGCTGAATCTGTACATATTTGGCACTTGCAACTCCGGCAAAATCCAAAATTGCACTTCCGTCTGCATTGGTCATTCCCATATCCTGGAAGATCACTGCACAAGCATAGGCAATTACCACACCCATAAGGATTGGGATAATTTTGAATATGCCCTTGCCCCAGATGTTAAAAATTACTACAACCGCAAATGCGATGAACGCCAACAACCAGTTTGCAGACGCATTGGTGACTGCAGATGGTGCAAGGCTTAGGCCGATGCAGATAATGATTGGACCGGTGACTACCGGAGGTAAGTAACGCATGACCTTGTGAACGCCAACAAAGCGGATGACCAATGCCAGAATGACATATAACAATCCGGCCACAACGATTCCACCGCAGGCATATGGAAGTTTCTCTCCCATAGTCATGTTGGCATAGATTCCGGTATTTAAGTTCGCTACCGTTGCGAACCCTCCCAGGAATGCGAAAGATGATCCAAGGAATGCAGGCACCTTACGCTTGGTAATAAAATGAAAGAGAAGAGTTCCTACGCCGGCACAAAATAGTGTGACCTGAATAGAAAGACCTTCTCCTTTGAAGTAACCATTGACCAAAATCGGAACTAAAATTGTTGCGCCAAACATTGCAAACATATGCTGCAGGCCCAACAACAGGAATTTCCCGATTCCAAGCTGCTTTGCATCCTTAATTGCGGTTGCATTTGTTTCCATTTGATACTCCCTTCAAATACGTGATTTTATATCCTTGAAAAGTATAGCTATAATCTATTTTTTTGACAATCAATTTCCCTCAATTTATCTTTGCATATTTTTCACAAAAATCACCCGTGGTTTCGTACATGTTTCACGGGCTCGTTCGGTTGACTTCTCGCCGCCATTCAACTAGAATTTTAAGGGTATATGCTATATTTTTGTTATTTCTAAGGAGGACATTATGGATAACGTAGTCATTATGGATCACCCACTGATTCAGCATAAAATTTCTTTACTTCGAGACAAGAACACCGGTACCAACGAGTTCCGTACATTAGTAGAAGAAATTGCTATGCTCATGGGATTTGAGGCCTTAAGAGACCTTCCAACAGAGGAGGTAGAGATTGAGACCCCAATTGAGACCTGTAAGACTCCGTTCATTGCCGGCAAGAAGTTGGCAATTGTCCCTATTTTACGTGCCGGACTTGGTATGGTTGGCGGAATTTTGCACTTGGTTCCAACTGCCAAGGTTGGTCATATCGGATTGTATCGTGATCCGGAAACCCATGAACCACAGGAATATTACTGCAAGCTCCCTGCTCCAATCGAGCAGCGTACCATCGTTGTGGTTGACCCGATGTTGGCAACCGGCGGATCCGGTTCTGACGCCATCCGCATGATCAAGGAACACGGCGGCAAGAACATCAAGTTCATGTGCATCATCGCTGCTCCGGAAGGATTAAAGCGTCTCCACGAGGACCATCCGGATATCCAGATTTATGTTGGCCACTTAGATCGCGAACTCAATGAGAACGCATACATTTGCCCAGGCCTGGGAGATGCAGGAGATCGAATCTTTGGAACGAAATAATACATCCCATCAAAACATTATATTGATCGGGATGCCCGGAGTCGGCAAGAGCACCATCGGCGTCATCCTCGCCAAGGTACTCGGTGCCGACTTTATCGATTCCGATTTAGTCATACAGAACCAATACCACAAGCGTCTGAAGGATATCATCTCAGAGGACGGCTTGGATGGTTTTCTTCGCATCGAAGAAGACGTCAATGCCACTATCTCACCGGAACATGCAGTCATTGCCACCGGTGGTAGTGTCATCTACGGACCGAAAGCCATGGAGCATTTTCAATCCATCGGCACCATCGTTTATTTACGCATCGATTATGATTATCTCCTTTCTCGTTTGGGAGACTTGGATGAGCGCGGCGTCGCCCATCGTCCGAACCAGACACTCCTGGATTTATACCACGAGCGTTGTGTTCTTTATGAGAAATATGCCGATATTACCATTGACGAAACAGATTTGGATATCGAGCGCACCGTCAATCAGCTGAAAGCAGCTCTTGGAGTGAATTAGTATGTTTGAGAGAAGAAAAGAAGACACGGACTTTCGTCCATTAAAAATTATGATTGTAGGATGTGGCAAGGTTGGTTCTACCCTGGTAGAACAGCTCGCCCACGAAGGCAATGATATCACCATAGTCGATACCAATGCTCACAAGATTGCAGACTTGACCAATATGTACGACATTATGGGTTATGTTGGCAACGGCGGTAGCTACAGTGTTTTGAAGGAGGCCGGTGTAGACACCATGGACCTTCTGATTGCAGTGACCCATTCCGACGAGTTGAATCTCTTATGCTGCACCGTCGGTAACCGTATGGGTAACTGTGCCACCATCGCCCGTGTTCGTAAACCGGACTACAGTAATGAAATCGGTTATCTCCGTGACAAGTTGGGACTTGCCATGATCATCAATCCGGATTTGGAAGCTGCACGAGAAATTTCCCGCATTCTTTATCTTCCGACGGCGTTGGAAGTCAACTCCTTCGCCCACGGGGAAGCCGAAATGATCAAGGTCAAACTTCCGGAAGGCAGTCCGCTGGACGGTAGTACTTTGATTGAATTTGGCAAGCGTACCGACATCAAGAACATGGTCTTCTGCGCGGTAGAGCGCCAGGGTGAAGTCATCATCCCGAATGGTAGCTTTATCTTCCAGGCCGGAGACATCGTATCTTTTGTGGTTCCCCGCCGTTACGGCCGTGCATCCCTAAAGAAGCTGGGCATCATCACCAGTCAGGTACACGATTGCATCATCATCGGCGGTGGTGTAACTGCCTACTATCTTGCCAAGCAGCTGATTCACAACAATATTTCCGTTAAAATTATCGAGCGCAATGCTGCCCGCTGCGAGGAACTCAGTCTCTTACTTCCGGAAGCCATCATCATCAACGGTGACGGCACCGACCCTTCCATTCTGAAGGAAGAGGGTCTGCAAACCACGGAAGCATTGGTTCCACTCACCGGCATTGATGAGGAGAACATCTTCCTTACGTTGCATGCCAACCAGATGTCCAATGCCAAGGTCATCACCAAGGTCAATCGCTTTGCATTCCGTGATGTTTTAAACAAATTGGATTTGGGCAGTATCATTTATCCACGTTACATTACCGCAGAGGCCATCGTCGGCTATGCCAGAGCCCGTCGTGCGTCTGTGGAAAACTGCAATATCGAGACGTTGTACCATCTGTTTGACCAGCGGGTTGAGGCCATCGAATTTTCCGTATTTGCTTCTTCTGAAGTCACCGGTGTCCCATTGATGGACTTAAATCTCAAGGACAATCTGATTCTCGCTTTTATCAACCGCAATGGCAAGATTATCATCCCAAGCGGTTCCGATACCATCGAAATCGGTGACACCTTCATGGTGGTTACCTCTCATACCGGATTCAATGAAATTACAGATATTTTGAAATAACGGAGGATTTCATGAACAAGTCCATTGTTCGCTATGTTTTAGGCTCTATTTTAAAAATCGAAGGCATCCTATTACTTTTGCCTGCAATAACAGGTCTCATATATATGGAACGGGAGGGACTGATCTACCTGGTGATTGGCGGTCTTTCCTCCGCCTTAGGTCTACTGATTACGGCCCATCGTCCCAAGGATATGGTGTTTTACCTGAAGGAGGGCTGCATCTCTACCGCTTTAAGCTGGTTGCTGCTGTCCTTCGTCGGTTGTATCCCTTTTATCCTGACCGGTGAAATTCCACACTTTGTCAATGCATTGTTTGAGACGATTTCCGGGTTTACCACCACCGGTGCCAGCATCTTAAGTTCGGTGGAAACCCTCTCCCACGCATCCTTGCTGTGGCGTAGTTTCACCCACTGGATTGGCGGTATGGGTGTGTTGGTCTTCTTGCTGGCCATCATTCCATTAAGTGGCGGTTCCAACATCAACCTGATGCGTGCGGAATCTCCGGGTCCTTCCGTCGGTAAGTTGGTTCCTCGTATGAAGGAAACCGCGCGGAATCTCTACACGATTTACTTTATCCTGACCCTTCTGGAATTTATCTTCCTGGTATCCGGACACATGCCGGTGTTTGATGCAATCTGTACCAGTTTCGGTACCGCCGGAACCGGTGGTTTTGGTATTCACGATTCCAGTATTGGCGGATACTCCGTATACCTGCAATGGGTGGTCACCATCTTTATGATTCTCTTCGGCGTGAACTTCAATGCCTATTACTTCTTGCTTGCACGCCAGTTCAAAAAAGCCTGGGAATTGGAAGAGGTCAAGGAATACTTCGGTATCATCCTCATTGCCATCGCGATTATTACAATCAATATCCTATCCTTGTGTGAGAACGTCTTTGATGCCATTACGAAAGCATCCTTCCAGGTTGCTTCCATCATTACGACCACCGGATTTTCTACCACCAACTTCGATACCTGGCCGGGTCTTTCTAAGACCCTCCTGGTACTTCTGATGTTTGTGGGTGCCTGTGCCGGCAGTACCGGCGGTGGCATCAAGGTCTCCCGAATCATCATCGGCTTTAAGTCCTTTGTTCGCGAGAGTTTCTACTACATTCATCCAAAGAGTGTGCGCAAGATCAAGGTAGACGGTAAACCGGTAGACTCCGGTATGATTCACTCCGTGAATATTTACTTTATGACCTTCATTTGGATTTTTGTAATTTCCTTGATTATCCTATCCATCGACGGCAAAGACTTGGTCACCAACTTCACGGCCGTCGCTGCCACCATCAACAACATCGGACCGGGTCTCGAACAGGTTGGACCAATTCAGAACTTCAACCTCTTCAGTGACTTATCCAAATGCGTGTTGATGTTTGATATGTTGGCCGGACGTCTGGAGTTATACCCACTGCTCCTACTCTTCCATCCACTGATGTGGAAGGATGTGATCGACCATCGTCGTCACCGCTTCAGTACCTGGAGACGGAAACGCTTGATGGAACGTCAAAAGAAAAAACACCACTAAAAAACGGCAGTCCGTTCTTCGGACTGCCGCTTTCTTATCTTCCTTCGATTATTTTGCAGCAATGACATCCTGCATGTCGTACATACCTGCTGCCTTGCCGGCCAAGAACTTGGCTGCTTCCACTGCACCCTTGCCAAAGACACCCTTGGAGGTTGCGGTGTGCTTGAAGGTAATCACCTCATCCATGCCTGCAAAAATCACTTCATGCTCGCCTACGATATTGCCGCCACGTACGGCTACAATTCCGATTTCATCATGCTCACGCTTTTTGCGTTCCTGGCTACGATCATACTTATAAGCATACTTATGATCCAACACCTCATTCATGGAATCTGCCAAAGCAATGGCGGTTCCACTCGGTGCATCCAGCTTCTGGTTGTGATGCTTCTCTACGATTTCAATATCAAATCCTGCATCTGCAAATACACTGGTAGCCTTCTTCAATAAGTCCAGTAAGGTATTGATTCCCAGGGACATGTTGGCGGATTTTAAAATACCAACCTTCTTGGATGCCTCCGCTACCTTGGCCAGCTGCTCCTCGGATAAGCCTGTGGTACACAATACCACCGGAACCTGCTTGGCAACTGCATAATCCAGTAATCCATCCACTGCCTTGGCGTTGGAAAAGTCGATAATAACATCTGCCTCCACATCACACTCTGCCATGGTGGCAAATACCGGATAGGTATTCTCAACACCGGTATAAGGATCTACACCGGCTACAAATTCTATTTCTTCATCTGCTGCAACAATACCGGTAATGGTACGACCCATATGACCGTTGCAGCCGTGCATAATTGCTCGAATCATTGCTACCTCCTTATGCCAAAAGACCAAAGTCCTTCAAAGCCTGTGCCAACTTCTGGGCATTGGCCTCACCCATCTCACAAAGTGGAGAACGAAGAGAACCAACATTCATACCCATCAAATTCATGGCCTTCTTCACCGGAATCGGATTTACCTCGCTAAATAATGCATTCACGAGCGGCAGGGACTTCAGCTGCATGGCTGCTGCCTTCTTCACATCGCCATCAAAGAATGCCTGAATCATATCATGGGTCTGCTGTGGTGCAACGTTGGCAATTACTGAAATGACACCCAGTCCACCGATGGACAGAAGCGGTACAACCAGTCCGTCTTCTCCGGAGTACATCTCTAAATTACCATCACACAAGCGCATGGTCTCAGATGCCTGTGCCATATTGCCGGTTGCTTCCTTCAAACCTACGATGTTGGATTTGGACTTCACCAACGTAGCCACGGTCTCCGGCATCAAGTTACATCCGGTACGTCCCGGAACGTTATAGAGAATAATCGGCAGCTTTGTTTCATCTGCAATCTGGCTGTAATGAGAAACCAGTCCGGCCTGTGTTGCCTTGTTGTAATATGGGGTAACGATTAATGCCCCATCTGCGCCATCCTCTTCTGCTTCCTTGGTTAACTGGATTGCAGTCCTGGTACAGTTAGAACCGGTACCTGCGATAACCGGAATCCGATGCTTAGTAAACTCTACTGCTGCACGAATCACCTGACGATGCTCCTCCATGGTCAGCGTGGAGCTCTCACCGGTGGTTCCGGCAATGATAATTGCGTCCGTATGGTTGTCCACATGGAAGTTAATCAGTTCCTCTAACTTCTCGTAATTGACATCCATGTTTTCTTTCATTGGAGTAACAATCGCTACTCCGGCGCCTTTGAATATTGACATATCTTTCCTCCTCAAAATACACGAGCTTCCGGAATGCATAAAAAAACGGCTCAATCTTGAGCCGTCTTGAAAATCCGTTCCATGATAGCCCAACATCTAAAAAGATGACAGTCGCAAGCTTGTTCAACTTGCGCCCAAGTAAGTACCTACAGGCGATACTTCTTTCGGCGTGACTTCCTTCCTCCGGGATTCCTCTGCACCTGCTGCATCCCTCCGGATACTCATAAGACACGCGACCTCTATCTGTATATCTAAAATTTAATATAGCATTGCACTAAAGAGAAGTCAATGCTATCTCTAAGATTTACTTTCTTCCGGTTCCTTCTCGGAATCGATGCGCATAATCTGATCTGCAACTTCGCGAATCTCATCCGGTAAATTCCGTCCAGTTAAAATCACGGTGGTAAAAATTGAGCGCTCCTGCAACACACCTAAGATTTCTTCTACAGTTGCAATACCCTCATCTACGATTCCAAGCACTTCATCCAAAACCAGCACATCACACTCGCCGGTTGTTAGTACCTTCTTGGCAAAGTTAATGCCGTTTAAAATATTCTGCTTCTCTTCCAGCTTCTTCTCTTCCGTAAGCGAATCAAAGCCACCGATGGAACGCTCAAAACTAAACAACTTAATTTCCGGCTCCAACTTCTTCATATACTCTTCGTCAATCTGACCTTTTAAAAAACGGATAATGTAACCGCATGCTCCGGCGCTTACCCGGCGCACCACGTTACCAAAGGCTGCAGAGCTCTTGCCACTGCCATTGCCGTAATATACCTGTATAATACCTTTTTCCATAGATTTCCTCCAAGTTCATAGAAATATATCACAAATCTTACAATTTAGCAAATATTTCTGTATTTAACAGGAAACACCCCATGGTTTCGTTGATTTTACCCCTTGTGCACTACGGAAATTGTGATAGAATGATACAGTCGCGAAAAAGATATATAAATAAGAAAGAAGGATAATATGATTCAAGCAAGAGAGGATATTCGAAACATTGCCATCATCGCACACGTTGATCATGGTAAAACCACCCTTGTCGATGAACTATTGAAGCAAAGCGGAGTGTTCCGTGATAATCAAGCAGTACAGGAGCGTGTCATGGACTCCAACGATATCGAGCGTGAGCGTGGTATCACCATCTTATCCAAGAACACCGCTGTATATTATAAAGACACCAAGATTAACATCATCGACACCCCCGGCCATGCCGATTTCGGTGGCGAGGTTGAGCGTGTTCTGAAGATGGTGGACGGTGTTGTTTTAGTTGTTGACGCGTTCGAAGGCGCTATGCCTCAGACCAAGTTCGTTCTTATGAAGGCTTTGGATTTGGACCTTCCGGTTATCGTCTGCATCAACAAGATTGACCGCCCGGAGGCGCGTCCAACCGAAGTTATTGATGAAGTATTAGAACTTTTCATGGACTTAGATGCTTCCGACGAGCAGTTAGATTGCCCATTCGTCTTCGCTTCCGCCAAGGAAGGCTTCGCTATGAAGGACTTAGACGATGATCGCAAGGACATGATGCCTTTATTCGAAACCATCGTTGACTACATCCCGGCTCCTACCGGTGACCCGGATGCCAACACCCAGGTTTTGATTTCTACCATCGACTACAACGAATTCGTTGGTCGTATCGGTATCGGTAAGGTGGACAACGGTGTCATCAAGTTAAATCAGGAAGCCGTTGTTGTTAACCATCACGATCCGGACAAGAAGCAGAAGGTTCGTATCAGCAAGCTCTATGAGTTTGACGGCTTAAACAAGGTGGACGTTTCGGAAGCTACCATCGGTTCCATCGTTGCCATCTCCGGTATTTCAGACATTCACATTGGTGATACCATCTGTGGTCCGGAAGCTCCGGTTGCGATCCCGTTCCAGAAGATTTCCGAGCCGACCATCTCCATGAACTTCATCGTTAACGACAGCCCGTTTGCCGGCCAGGAAGGTAAGTTCGTTACCTCTCGTCACATCCGTGAGCGTTTGATGAAGGAATTAAACACCGATGTTTCCTTACGTGTTGAGGACACCGACTCTCCGGACAGCCTGAAGGTTTCCGGTCGTGGTGAGCTTCACCTCTCTGTTTTAATTGAGAACATGCGTCGTGAAGGTTTCGAGTTCGCTGTTTCCAAGGCCGAAGTTCTCTACAAGACCGACGAGAACGGCAAGAAGCTTGAGCCAATGGAAATCGCTTACGTTGATGTTCCGGATGAATTCACCGGTGCTGTCATCGAGAAGCTTTCCCAGCGCAAGGGCGAATTACAGAACATGACCCCTATCACCGGCGGCTACACTCGTATTGAATTTAACATCCCTTCCCGTGGTCTCATCGGTTATCGTGGCGAGTTCATGACCGACACCAAGGGCAACGGTATCATCAACACCATCTTCAATGGTTATGAACCGTTCAAGGGTGAAATCGCTTATCGTAAGCAGGGTTCCCTCATCGCCTTCGAGACGGGCGAGTCCGTTACCTACGGTCTCTTCTCCGCTCAGGATCGTGGTACCCTCTTCATCGGACCTGGCGAGAAGGTTTATGCCGGTATGATTATCGGTTCCTCTTCCCGTTCCGAAGACATCGAGTTGAACGTCTGCAAGAAGAAGCACTTAACCAATACCCGTTCTTCTTCCGCCGACGAAGCTCTGACCCTCGTTCCTCCGAAGATTCTTTCCCTGGAGCAGGCCTTAGACTTCATCGAAACCGACGAGCTTTTAGAGGTTACCCCAGAGCACTTACGTATCCGTAAGCGGATCTTGGACCCAACCCAGCGCAAGCGTTTCAACATCAACCGCCAGAACAACATGTAATCCCCACGGACCCGACCTCATCGGGTCCGTTTTTTTGTTCCCTTACTTGCCCTCCTCGGTTGCTCCCTTTTATTCCTGCCGGGCGCGGCCTACGTCCTGACGCCATAGGGGAGGGGCCCATGCGGCACAAGAATTTCCGGGATTTCTAAGCAGACCGGCAGTGCCTCTTGTTCGGAGTGTTCGTTCAAAATTTTACAATTTCTGCAAGCCTGTGTGCTTATGGCGGACACCGGATTTCTTTGTTCACGCTGTACACAGGTTGGGACTTATTTTTGTAAGTGTGAAGAGAGCATAGCAAAATAAAAGTAGTGTATCACATTGTTTTGCCACTCGGCGCCCGGATGGCGCCGAGAGTTTTTGAGCGCAACGGACTGCGCTTGAAAAACGTTGGCAAAACGTGATGCACTACTTTTTTCATTTTGCTTAGCGAATGGAACCCGAACAAAAATAAGCTCCAACACTGAGGTACAGCGAAAAAAAAGAGCATATGTCCGCCATGGGGCACACATGCTCTTGCAATTGTAAAATTGTCAACGGACACTCCTAGAGGCACTGCCGTTGTCTGCAAGAATTCCACGGAAATTCGTGCAATGCATGGGCCCCTCCCCTACGGTATCAGCTCCTTGGCCGCGCCCGCAAGATAGATGCAACCTCAACCAAGGAGGGCAAGTAAGCGTTCGTTGGTGCGGCGGTTGATGATGAGGTCGGTGTCCGTGAGGTTGTCCTTCTTCTCGCCGCAGATATCCACGCCGAGGATGGGTTGGGTGTCTAATAATCCACGGAGGGCGTCAGATAGTTGTGCAATGGTCATAGCGCCTTGGCTCCAGTCACAGCGGGCGTCGGTTTCGCAGAGAACGTCCTTGTCCAAAGAGATGTAGATGGGTAGATCTTCGTCTGCGGGAAGGCCACGGATGACGGTGTCCGGAAGGGGTTCGAGTTCGGATAGTAGGGTTTCGTCCACGCCTACCATGTAGACACGTTTCAGATGGGGCAGGGTTTCTAGGGCTTCCTGAACCCAGCCACCGCAGCTGGTGATGTTGCCAAAGCTGGGGGGCTTCATGTCCGGATGGTTGTCGAATAAAACCAGGGCGAAGTCCTGCTGGATACGTTCTAACCAAAGCAGGGAAATATAGTGATAGTTTCCGGAATCGAAGAAGTGAATGGCATCCACCGGATGGGCGAGGATGCGCTGCCGCAGTGCTTCCTTGGCAATGTCGTCACAATAGCAGTTGGTCCCACTGATGTTGCGACAGTCTTCGTAGGCACCGGCGCAACCTTCGTATTGACCGGAAAAATCCATATAGAGAATCTGGTTGCTTAGGATTGACATGGTTCTACTTCCTTTTTCTTAATCAAAAACATGGTTAAGGATGCGGCACCGATGATGAGGTAACCGGCAATACTTAAGGCATCCGGGATTTCACCGAAGAACAGGATGCCAAAGATGGCTGCAAAAACGATTTGTACATAGTCAAAGACCGAGATTTCCCGGGCCGGAGCATGGGAATAGGCCGCAGTGATGGCAAATTGGCCACCGGTGGCACATAAGCCGGCTGCGCAAAGCAAGACCACCTGGGTGGTATTCGGAACCTGGAAATCAATCAACAGTAACGGAATGCAACAGATGGTGGAGGCGGTGGCAAAGAAGAACACCACGTAAGGGCCCGGTACTCCGTTGGAGGTTGCTTTCCGCAGGAAGGTGTAGGCCATGCCGGCACCAAGACCGCCGAGCATACCGATGAAGGCCGGGCCGCTTAGGAGACCGGCACCGGAAGGCTTCATAATACATAGGGCTCCGATGAAGGCTAATACCAGGCATCCAAACTGATAGGGTTTGATTTTCTCTTTTAAAATAAAATACGAAAATAAGACGGCAAAGAATGGGGACAACTTGTTTAGCATGTTGGCGTCTGCGATATAGAGGCGGTCAATGGCATAGAAGTTGCACAGCATGCCAAGAAAACCTGCGGTGGCGCGACCAATCAAAGCTTTTAAGTTTT
Organism: Lachnospiraceae bacterium; assembly: GCA_024690885.1. GTDB lineage: Bacteria > Bacillota > Clostridia > Lachnospirales > Lachnospiraceae > XBD2001. The sequence goes on along the minus strand of JAILOI010000013.1, from coordinate 9,896 downwards.
CACCTCTGGGCGGACGGAAGGAAATGCCCTTTTTCCGAAGGGTGGCTGCCGCAAAAAAGATGGCGATGGCGTTGCGCCAGAAGACCTTCTCCGTGGACGGCAGGTCACCGGCCAGCTTTACGAAGGTGGTCATCCCGGCAAAACATAGGCCCGCCAAAATAATATAAATAATACCGATGTATTTCTCTGTGTTTTTCGTCATGTCTCGTACTTCCTTTTCTCTTGTCCTGCCTATTATAACACTTTACACCAAAGGCACAATTGTTTGACATTCCTTGCCTGTAATTCTAAAATTAAAGTAGATAAAACAAGGGGTGGTCTTCGGACATGCACGTAGAAGGAGGGAGACGGTTATGTATCCAGTAATTACAATCAGTCGACAGTTTGGCAGCGGCGGTCATAGCATCGGTGAGAAAATTGCGAAGCAGTTGAATATCCCGTTCTTAGATAGTGAGATTGTGGATCGTGTGGCAATTGAAAGCGGTTATGCCAAGGAACTCATCGAGGAACAGGGTGAGGACACTTCCTCTGCAAATAAGTGGTTTGATATCTCAGCTGCCAGTGCTATGTATTTCCAGAGTCCTCAGGACGAAATCTTCTTAGCACAGCGGAAGGTCATTCTAGAGAATGCCCGCAAGGGACCTTGTGTCATTGTTGGACGTTGTTCCGATTATATCCTGCGGAATGCAGAAATCAACTGCCTGAACGTATTGATTCATGCAGATATGGAACACCGCATTCAGCGTGTATTAGAGCGCTACGGTGACATCAAGAACGTGGACGTACGGAAGCGTATCCAGAAGAAGGATAAGCAGCGTCGTACCTACTACCGTTACTACACGGATCAGCATTGGGGTGAGTATTCCAATTACGACATCGCCCTCGACAGTGGAACCCTCGGCGAGGAGACCTGTGTTCATCTGGTATGTGAGTTAGCGGAGAAGATGGATCAGGAATCATAAGATAACATAAGACCTCGATACCACAACGGTACCGAGGTCTTTTTAGATTAAAATATCGCTATAACTACGCAGTGCCTTCCGCCGTGCCTTGTAATCCGGAAGGATGCGCTCCACTTCGGCCCAAAATCTTGGGGAGTGGTTCATCTCCAGTCGGTGACACAATTCATGCACCACCACATAATCCAATAATTCCGGCGGCACCAGCATGAGGGCCACATTGAAGTTTAAATTTCCCAGGGTAGAGCAACTGCCCCAACGGGTCTTCTGATTCCGGATGGTGATTCGTCCGTAATCCACACCAATGAGGGGTGCAAAGTAGGCTACACGCGTCGGTATGACTTCCTTGGCCTTCTGATAGAGGGCCTTCTTGTCCGCCTCGGATATAGGTTCCGGCGTGATGCGACTTGCATTCCGCCGCTCCATCGCCGCCTTGTGACGCTGCACCCAATCCTCGTGATCCGATACGAATCTAAGGATTTCTCCCCGGGACATCCGCTTCGGCGCCCGGACAATCACCTGCAGATCTCGCGTCACCTCAATGGATATGCTGCGTCGCTTGGTTTGTTTCAATTCAAATTCCATCTATTTTGTTACATCCTGCCAAAAATTCACTGCTGTCGTCAGCCAGCCTTCTGCTCCGGTTTTTAAGCCAAGTCCCACACCATGGGGTACGCCAAAGAACTTCTCGTACTTATACGGTACGTTGTACTGCTTCAGCGCTTTCTCCAGTACATCGGTATGTGCACCGGACGGAACCAGAATATCATTGCCACCGGCAAACATATACACCGGCGGAAACTCCTCGGTAATCCACTTCTGCACACATAAGCTCTCCCGATATTCCCGGTTGAAATGATGCAACCGGAACATCCAGAAATTTCCACGTTCCGACAACCAGATTCCCAGCAAGCCAACCCAGATATTCCAATACGGGTGTACCAGCCAGTGATTCACATTGGTCCAGGGATAGCCCATCAGAAGCGCACCCGGACGAGGCACATCATAATTCTTGTATCCGTACTTCTCGCTTCCGAAAATACCGGCCATATTACCGCCGGCAGAAAAACCAACGATGGCATAATTCTCTAACGTTACATGAAGTTCCTGCTCATGCTGTTGAATGTACTTTATGGTGCGGGCCAAATCCCGCATCGGTGCATGATAGGAACAATGCCGTCCCACGCGATACTCCAATACAAATGCATTGATGCCCATCTCATTCAGCTTCGCCGCAATTGGATATCCCTCATACTTCTCTACCAAATGATCATAACCGCCGCCGGGACATACAATCGCTACCGGAGCTGCTTCTTCCGTATCCGCCGGGAAGAATGTCACTCGCACTGCCCCGCGGGACTTCCGTGACTTAATCTCTTCCATGGAATAAATCGGGAACTGACGGAGGCGATGTTCCTCTGCCAGCTTATCCTTGCGGGCTTTCCCGTACTTGGCTGCACCGGCTCTCCAACGAACCCGATACATCCGCAACAGGCTAAACACCGTCAACACGAAGGTCAAAATCAAATAATATTTTACGATGGAAACGACAACATCCGGAATCATACGTACTAACAAGCCTCGATTTCTTTAATCATAAATTCATTGCCCTGAAGCAGATAGGTATGCTCACTCCCACAGTTCGGGCAAATCTTACCGTGCTTAATTGTATCATATTCTGACTTACAATCTTCGCAAAACGTAATGGCTTCAATTGGTTCAATTACCAATGCACAACCCTTCATCAGCTCCTCACGTTCAACTGCCCACTTCCAGCAGTCCTTCAGATAGGATGGAATCACGGCAGACACCGTTCCTAACTGGATCGTAACGGAAGAAACCTTGGTCAATTCATTCTCCTGGCAAACTTCTTTTACATTATCGATGACGTGGAATACCACACCTAATTCATGCATAAAAAACTCCTCTACCAATAGAACTTTAGCCCTCTTGATTATAGAGGGCTAAAGAAAAAATGTCTATATACAGCTCGGCTTATGCGTTCAATCTCGGATCACCCTTCGGGCCACCAAATGCACGCTTAATTGCCATCTTCGCACCATGTGGAAGGATGTACTTTAACTTATCCTCGGAAGGAACCATCGTAGATGCATCCGGTAATTCACGATGCAAGTGGATGGCGTCGAACTTACACTGAACGGTACATACACCACATCCGATACACTTATTCGGATCAACCCAGGAAGCACCACAGCTTAAGCAACGAGCGGTCTCCTTCTTCACCTGCTCTTCGGTAAATACCAACTTGGCATCACGGAAGGACTTCTTATCAATACGATCGTTGTGTCCAGGAATCTGACGACTGGAAGTATCATAGTTCTCAGGGAACTGGATATCATCCTTGTTCAATTCCTTATAGTAGTTCTGGTTACGTCCAATGATCATGGTAGAACCAGGCTGTACGAAACGATGGATGGAAGTAGCTGCTTCCTTACCTGCTGCAATTGCATCAATGGCGAACTTCGGTCCGGTGTATACATCACCGCCAACGAAGATATCCGGCTCTGCCGTCTGATAGGTATATCCGTCTGCAACAGCACCGTTGCCGCGGCCAAGTTCAACCTTGGAACCGGCTAACAAATCGCCCCAAACGATGGTCTGACCAACTGCAAGTACTACATGCTTACAATCGATGGTCATCACGTCGTTCTCATCGTACTGTGGATTAAAACGTCCGTCTGCATCCTTGACCTGCGTACACTTCTTGAAGGAGATACCCTTAACATTGCCAGCCTCGTCCAGAAGGATTTCCTTCGGGCCCCAGCCACCATGGAATGCAACGCCGTCTTCCTCAGCCTCCGCAATCTCCTCTGCGCTTGCAGGCATGATGTCTCTGGTCTCAAGAGATACCTGAGTAACCTTCGGAGCACCAACGCGCACTGCATCACGAGAGCAGTCAATTGCAACATTACCACCACCGACAACTACCACATCGCCCTGGATGTCATACTTCTCGGTTCCGTTAATCTCACGCAAGAAATCAACTGCGGTCGTCACCTGGGCAGCGTCCTCACCCGGAACGCCAACCTTACGTCCGCCCTGACATCCGATGGCAATGTAGAATGCCTTGTAGCCCTGGGCACGCAGTTCATCTAAGGTAATGTCCTTACCAACTTCCACACCGGTCTTAATCTCAACACCCATCTCCCGGATGATGTCGATTTCGGCCTGTACCACATCCTTCTCTAACTTGAAGGAAGGAATACCATATACCAACATACCGCCGGCACGCTCGTTCTTCTCGAACAAGGTAGGACGATAGCCTTTCTCAGCCAAATAGAACGCACAGGATAATCCGGCAGGACCACCACCGATGATGGCAATCTTCTCTTCGAACTCGCCATCTACCTTCGGGATGTGCTTCTTCGGAATGAATCTGGTATCAGCATTCAAATCCTGCATTGCAATGAACTTCTTGACCTCATCGATTGCGATGGCACGATCGATGTTGCCACGGGTACATGCATCCTCGCAACGACGGTTACAAATATGACCGCAGATTGCAGGCAACGGATTGTTCTTCTTAATTAATTCCAACGCCTCGGTATAACGTCCCTGGGCAGCTAACTTCAAGTAACCCTGGACAGCGATATGTGCCGGGCAAGCCACCTTACATGGAGCGGTACCTGCATCGTAAGACTCCTTACGGTTATCGTTACGATAGTTGTTGGCCCACTTCTCCGGACCCCATTTTGCCTGGGATGGGAGCTCATGCTTCGGATATTCCTGAACAGATCCGTCTGCGTGACACAACTTCTGACCAAGCTTCACTGCACCGGCCGGACAAACCTCAACGCATCGACCACACGCCACACAGTCCTGCTTATCAACCCGCGCAACGTATGCAGAACGGGACATATTCGGTGTATTAAATAACTGAGAGGTACGTAACGCGTAGCATACGTTTACGTTACAGTTACAAATTGCAAAAATCTTGTCCTTACCATCAATGTTGGTAATCTGATGAACAAAGCCCTGCTCCTCCGCACGACGGAAGATATCCAGTGCTTCTTCCTTGGTGATGTACTCGCCGCCCTTGTTGGTTTCCACAACATAGTCCGCCATATCACCAACCGCAATACACCAGCCCATCTCATCATCACCGCAACCCTCATCATAGGTCTTACGGCTACGACGACAAGAGCAAGGACTCTTGGCGTATTTGCCTTCGTACTTCTCTAACCAATAAGAGATGTGCTCCACGTCAACGGATTCGTTCTCCATCTCGATGGCCTTCTCCACCGGAATGACGTGCATACCGATTCCGGCACCACCCAATGGAACCATCGGAGTTACCTTCTCTAATGGTAATTTGGTCATCATATGGAAAAAGATACCCATCTCCGGATGCTCATCAATCATATCCGCATTCATGTTGGTGAACTCTGCAGAGCCCGGTACGTACATCGGTACCAAGTAACGACGCTTTCCTTCCGGATTCTTGCCATCTAAGTTCTCACAATTCCACTCCAACAAACCGGTCCAGGACATATGATCTAACATCTCCTGCACTTTCTCCGGTGCCAGCTGTGGATTTCTCTCACATATTTCTTCGAAGGTCAACGGATTTCGAATCTTCTCAAAGCTCAATGCAAAGTTTGCTTCCTCATCGGTTACAAAGCTTGCAAGTGCCCAGTACTCCGGATCCTCCAATGTAATCTTCTTCAAACCGGTCTTCTGTAATGGGCGGTCGGTAATCATCTTGCCAAGCTTTAAAATCGGTTCACGAAGCTCGGTGTCATTCACCTCCGCATAGTACGGTCTGGTCGGATAGGTCACCTCTGTATTATCCCTGGTCGGTTCCGGCCAATCTGCAGGCTTGGTAAATCCCATCTTCTCATAGTCTGCCATCATAATGCTCTCCTCTCACTACTACTTCCAATTATGATATGAGTAACAAAACACACTCAATCTTCCTGATACCCAAGTGTCTTTAACGTTACCCTCGTTAAAAAATTGACACTTGTGTATAATCTCTATATCATAATTGTATCGAGGGATTTTTGCACCGTCAATGGACACCATTTGGCGAATGTCCAATAACCCCACAGGGGGGATGTTTTTGTGTGTTCTTTTTTGTACATTTTTCGTAAGGGGTGTATAACATATGAGCAAAAAGAAAAAGCGCCACCCAACCGGATGTCGCTTCTCGTTTCTTATTGTAATTCTGTTGTCGAATTAGCCCTTGAGATCTCTGGACTGACGATCCATATCCTCTACTACAATGTCGTAGATTTCGCCGAACTTGCGGCAATATGCTAAGACATCCCATGGCTCATTCACGTGATAATGCAACTTCACGGTCGCTTTCTCACCGAACTCGTCCTCTCCGGAATCACCGGCGATGACCATGCTGTCACCCTTCACATTCTCCAGTAAGTAATCACGAATCTCATCTACGAGATCATCGGATACATCATCCGGATCCTCGCCGTCTTCCACATACTTGTCTAATAATAACTGGGTATCATAACGAAATTCGATGCTCTGTTCTGGCATTGGCATATCTGTGCCCTCCTTATATGAAAAAAACTCTAATGATCCTCTACAAATAACTTCTCACGAGGGAAAGTATACCATATCTTACGGTTGCTTCCCATGGATTTGCACATTTTTCATTGAACTTTTTTCCATTACTTGTCTATATTGTCATAATTTTAAAATTACTTAGCTCAATGTCTTAATTTTGCATAAAAAATGTTCGATATAATAAATGAGAAGACCGGATAGTTTTGTTCTGAGCAGCAAAGGAGGTGTGTCGTATGGATAGCTTTATTACTCAGATTGTCGGTCCGACAGCTACAACTTCTCGCAAACGAGAAGACAAACGAAAAGAAGAATTAAAGAAAAAAGAAGGCTCTGCCAAAAAAGAAGCAGAAACCTTCCAGGAACAGTATGCGGCTGTTTATGTACATGGGGAAAGCGAAGCTGCACCCATCACCTATCAGCGTCCGAAACAAGGTCCACACCACAACACGTTGTAAAGCTACGGTGTTTCCTGCGCCGGATGCACTGCCTGCAGTACCCAGGCAAAGCCCTTGGCCATGCGTACTTCGGAATCCTTAAAATGATTTCCCGAATTCCATTCCAATACACTCTCTATGCCCTTTTTCCCAAAAAGCGCATATCCCTTGCGAATACAATCGCCCACCGTGGCCATCGTCGGATTTTTGGCCAACTCCTCACGATCTCCCAAACTCAAATACACATGTTTCGCGTACATCTCATGGGTCTCCATGTAATCCAGAAAGCCCGGGAACCACACCGACGGCGATGCTGCTGCCACTGCGGCAAAGCAATCGCATTCCTGTGCTGCCCACAAGGCAAACAATCCCGCCAGGGAATATCCGCCCAGAATATACGTCTTATTCCCTTCGCACAGCGGCCGTATCGCTTCTAATACTTCTGCCGCACCACCTCCAAAGCCTTCCTTGCCGAATACCGGTGGCGCCGACCAGGGAGATAACTGGCGATTCCAATCCTCAATCACCACAGCTTGCATGGAAAACGCCCCGTCCCAACGCTGCGAAATCTCTGCCAGTTCTTCCTCCATACATTCAATGTCATGGGCATCCACCGGCTGAATCAATACCACATCGGCATTCTTGTTCCCATATTGTAAAATGTTCATCTGATTTCTCCCTCCCTTTTGAAATTTACACCTTAAAACTCCAACCGTCTACTTTTTCGCATATAAAATAGAAATCCGAAACACAGCAAAATTTGTAGCACAGTAGAACAAGGTGTTGCCAATCCAATCCGAAACAGACTTACCGGCTCCAATTTGCTCATAACAAAGGACACCGGAACACGCACCGCAAAAGCACCGATAATGCCTTGCGCCATCACAAAAGCAGTCTGTCCCATTCCATTATAAAAACCGATAAAACAAAACAGAAAGCAGGTCAGCAAACAGTCGATGGCATACGCCTTCAGATAATCTGCAGAGGCAAGAATCACCGGCACTTCATTGGCAAATACTCCGGACAGCACATCCCCATGGAAAAAGGCCGCGTAAAACATGCAGACACCAAATCCAAAGGAAATTAAAACGGCAGAACGAAATCCCTTCCAGGCACGATCCAGCCTGCCGGCACCTCGATTCTGCGCAACGAAGGCCGACATGGATTGCATGAATGCTGCCGGTACCAACATAATGAATGCACATACCTTCTCTGCAACACCAACTCCGGCTGATTCCGTTAATCCCAGCGAATTCACAACTGCCAGAATTACCAGGAAGGATATTCCCACCAATAAATCCTGAAGCGCAATAGGAGATCCCACAAAAAAGATTTTTCTAATGATGTTGTTATTCCAACGAATTCCTTCCCGTTTCACTTGAAAGGGCAGCTGTTTTTTTGCAATCAGTTTTAAGGAAATTACCACACTTAAAAACTGTGCCGACACAGTAGCAATCGCAGCTCCGACGGTGCCCATATGGAATCCTGCCACGAACAGTAAATCTCCGATGATATTACAAATACATGCAATTATCACGGTCACCAGCGGTGTGTTGGAGTCACCAATACCTCGGAAAATACCGCCAATTAAATTATAGGCGATAATAATGATGGCTCCACCACCACAAATGCGGATATACCAGGTAGTCAATTCATACGCTTCCTTTGGTGCGTGCATAATGGTTGCAAGTTGTGGTGCAAGAATCGGAAGAAGGATGGCCAGCACTCCTCCGATGATTAAAAACAGCACCAACCCACTGCCCACAATATCGCCACCTTCTTTGGCTTTCTGCTCTCCAATCTTTTGTCCCAAAATAATCGTCATTCCCATACACAAACTACTGATGAGATTGGTAATCGTCATCATAATTTGGGAACCGGTAGATACCGCTGATACATCCGCTGCACTTGCGAACTTTCCTACAATCATTAAATCAATGGCACCATACATTGCCTGTAAAAACAATGCCAGCAATACCGGTCCCGCAAATTTTAGCAATGGAGCTACAATGGGGCCCCGGGTAAAATCAATTCTCTTTTCCATAAGATCTACTCCTATTATCAAAAAAGCCGGATAAGCATCCGGTCTCTCAACCGAACATCTTATCCAGCTTGTTATTTCACACGAATAACTCACCCTCCGATGAACGAAGTTATCATAGCAAGATATCTAGGCAATGTCAAACTTCCTGATGTAGGTGTCGTATGTCTCCACCATGATTCCCTTTTTATTGTTTTTCTATAGTTATACTCAGCAACTGGCGGTTCCAACCGTCGTAGCCCAGCTTGTCAATATGCTTTACAACATTATCGATTGCGTGTACATCGGACATATGCCGAAAGATAGTGCATTGGCACCTGCCGGTGTCGGCGTATGTATGCTGCTGGTGGCAACTTGAATAACCGCGATCAAAAATAATACTCTGATTTTACTTTCTACTCTTTCAATCTTTGTCTGGCTTTTGTAAGATTATCTTCCGGTATAACTTACTAACACATCAGCCCAACAAATCCAACTTTATACTTTGGACAATGACTTTCTACTACTGTAACCCTTACCTTGTTGTCTGTATAACCCACTTCAAACCTCCTTCAAATCCCGCTTTGTATAATGGACCACTAACCCCGTCCCCTAGGGCCACCTAAAATTCATAGAACTATTCGATAAATGTCTGCCATCTGACTTTCGAATTCAAAGCTTCTTTCATAGATTCCACCATTTGATTTGATTGTCCTAATTGAAGGTTCATTATCGCGTTCCACAGACAAGTGTAGTTCATCCATTCCACTTTCTTTTGCAACTTTCAATATTTGCCTTAGCATATCTGTGGCGTAGCCTTTTTTCCTTTCTGAAGGTCTGACACTATATCCACAATTCCCAAAGTCTTTTAAGAAGTCGTTTAGTGTATGTCTCAAATCTATAATACCAACTATTTTATTAGATTCATTCACA
>JAILOI010000119.1 GCA_024690885.1 Lachnospiraceae bacterium | reverse complement strand
CTCATGTTAAAAAGTTGATTCTTAGGACAAAGCTTGGCTTTTTCCTTACTTTACTGCTTTAGGTTGCGTTTTTTGAAAAATCGCTAAAATAAAATTCATTAGAATCTTTCAAGGTTGTTTCACTGTTCAGTTATCAAGGTTTTAAATTGTTCTTGATTTGTTTTCAGCGCTCTGCTGTGTTCCCTCGCGAACAATGAGTATCTTATCACCTAGAAAACGCGGTGTCAACACAAAATCCAACATTTTTCTAAAGTTGTAAAACGGCCAAAAAACCCCATAATTGTCCGAATTGTTCACACGACTCATTTTATTCCTCGAACGTAGCAAAAAAGCCCGCAAACACGGGCTTTTGACTATAATTCGATGGCGTCACACAAGACATTACATAAAGCTTCCAATCCATCCTGGTCTTCTTTTCGGAAGCGATCCTTGATGGGACTGTCGATGTCTAACACACCAAAAATTTTATTATTTTTATAAAGGGGAACCACAATTTCCGAGTTGGAGGCACTGTCACATGCAATGTGTCCAGGGAATTCATGCACATCTGCAATGCGCTGGGTCTGGCCGGTGGCTACCGCCGTTCCGCACACGCCCTTACCAACCTGAATCCGAATGCAGGCCGTCTTTCCCTGGAAAGGTCCGAGTACCAGTTCCTCTCCCCCCTCTTTCTTCGGGCGCATCAAATAAAATCCCGCCCAGTTCAACGATGGCAATTCCTCATTGATCAATGCAGATATATTGGATAACAGCGGAACGAAAGCCGGTTCTGCGCTGCAAAATCCCTTGGCCTGTTCTAATAGCATGGCGTAATCCGTTTTGGGAATGCGGGTATAATAGGACTGCTCATCCGCATGATGTACGTAAGCGCCACAGCGTTTCTGTACCTGTAGGGATGCCGGGTTATCTCGATGAACCGATAGATAGAATTCCTCCTCTGAGATACGATCCTTCCATAAATCCAAAATCATCTGCAATCCCCGGGTTGCAAGTCCACGGCCACGCTCCGACTTACGGATCAGATAACCGATATGGCCATGATAGGTACGTAAAAAGTCATTGAGCATATGACGCATCCGGAAGATTCCTACAATGCGATCATCCTCCCAAAGCAAATACTCCGTACAAGGAACAAATCCTTCCGGAAGCTGTTCTCCCTGATGATAGGCAATCAACGTAGGTGCAATCTCATCCCGGAAGGCTTCATAGGTTGCACCAGTGTAAGAATAAGTGAACCCATTCTCATCCGCTTCCAATTCATTATAAAACTCGTATTCTTTCTCAATATCTTCTAAGTTCAGTTCTTTGAGGTATAACATCCTGTACTCCTTATAATACGTCTACTGCTTCCTGCACATTGTCCACGCCAATCAGCTTCATACCTTCCGGCGCTTCGATTCCCTTCAGGGACACCTTGGGCATGATGCAAGTGGTAAATCCCAGTTTGGCCGCTTCCTTGATGCGTTGCTCCGCCATCGGAACCGCACGGACTTCACCACTTAAACCGACTTCGCCAAAGCATAGAGTCGCTTCATCCACCGGGCGTTCTTTAAAGCTGGATACCAGGGCCAACACCAATCCCAAATCAATGGCCGGTTCATTCATCCGAATGCCTCCGGCAATATTCACGTAAGCATCATAATCATTCATATGTAAGCCAATGCGCTTCTCTAAGACTGCCATCAGCAAATTCACGCGGTTATAATCACATCCCACTGCCGTACGTCTGGGCATTCCGAAGTTGCTACGGCATACCAAAGCCTGAATCTCAATTAGAATCGGACGCGTTCCTTCAATGGAACAGGCAACAATGGAACCACTAGCATTCTGCGGTCGACCAGCCAACATATATTCCGAAGGATTCTCCACTTCCACCAATCCTTCTTGTTGCATTTCAAACACACCAATTTCGTTAGTGGATCCGAATCGATTCTTCTGTCCACGTAAAATACGATAGGTGGCATGTCGATCTCCCTCGAAATAAAGCACCGTATCAACCATATGTTCCAACACACGTGGTCCGGCCACATTACCGTCCTTGGTCACATGTCCCACAACAAAAATCGTAATTCCCAGAGTCTTTGCAAGTTTCATTAAAACGCCGGTGGATTCCCGCACCTGGGACACGCTTCCAGGAGCACTGGCCACCTCCTCGTTGTACATCGTCTGAATGGAATCGATGACCACCACCTTGGGCTTCTTCTGCTCAATAACACCGCGAATCAAATCCAAATTGGTTTCACTCAATACCGTCAGGGAATTGGAAAATTCCCCCATACGATTGGCACGCATCTTAATCTGCTGCATGCTCTCTTCACCGGATACATACAATACCGGAATGGCATCTCCACTTAAATTCCGACAGATTTGCAATAACAAGGTGGATTTACCAATCCCCGGATCACCACCTACCAAAAGCATGGATCCCGGAACAATGCCTCCGCCAAGTACGCGATCCATCTCCGGCATATGGGTAGAAATCCGAATCTCATCCGATAATTCAATTTCAGAAAAGGTCCGTGGCACCAGCTCCGCCACTTCTTTCCTGGTCTTAAGAGACTTCTTGTCCACCACTTCTTCTACGAAGGTATTCCATTCCTTACAGGCCGGGCACTGTCCCTGCCACTTGGATGATTCATATCCACAGTTTTGACAAAAAAATACACTACTCTTTGCTTTCGCCATGAAAAAACTCCTAAAAAAAGCCCTGCCATCAGGCAGGGCCTTCTACTTATGCTTTCTTAACAACGACCGGAACACTGCTTCCAACTTCCAGTTCCACACTCAAGCTTAACTTACCACCTAAATTGGTTTTCATCTTACCGGCATCGTTATGATTTACGGTAATATCGTATTCGGTCTCCGGCTCTAATTCCAATGTAATATTGGCATCCTCGCAACCCTCTACAAGAAAGGCTAACTTCTCATCGGTTACTTCCAGATGCTCTACCGAAGTTCCCGGAACAGATTCATAAACGAACATTCCGTTACGTTCCAATTTGGTAATCTCCTTGAATGTCTTCACTTTGTAGACATCTCCGGCATGTTTAAAATCATCTAATTTGGACTTCTCAGTCTTCGTGTAATCACCAAAACTGATGGTTCCGTCTGATTCACTGCGAATCAATTCACTAACTACAGCCATTGTGCTCCTCCTGCGCAATTCCTAGAATTTAACTTACATAAATTATATAATACGAGCCTGTAAAATTCCAGCATACACCACCGGTTTTAATAAATATTTAAGATTTCTTACGGGTCGTTTTTGCGGTGGTCGTTTTCTTACGCGTCGTTTTCGTCTTCGTGGTCTTATTCTTGGTTGCAGACGCTGTTGCCGACTTCTTCGTCGTCTTCTTGGCAGTAGCCTTCTTCGCCGGTTTGGTCGCACCGGCACCCTCAAATACAATTCGATCGTTCTTGACGGTGGCAATGACCGTATCTCCGGAAGCAATCCGATGACTTAAAATCTCCTCCGATAACACATCTTCCAAATCCGTTTGAATCTTACGACGTAATGGTCTCGCTCCAAACTTCGGATCATATGCTTTCTCCACAATGTACTTCTTCACGCTGTCACGAATCTTCAAATCCAGATTCATCTGCGTTGCACATCGATCAATCAAGGACTTGGTCATAATGGATACAATCTGTTTCATATCGTCCTTGTTTAATGCGCGGAAGACAATGGTCTCATCAATTCGATTCAAAAACTCCGGCTTAAAAATATGCTGCAGTTCCGCCATCACGCGGGACTTCATCCGCTCATGATCTGCCTTCTCATTCTCTTCCGGTGCAAAGCCCAATTTCTTCGGCTCCATAATTTCCTTGGCGCCGGCATTGGAGGTCATGATAATGATGGTGTTCTTAAAGTCCACCTTCCGTCCCTGGGCATCGGTGATATGTCCATCATCCAATACCTGCAGCAAAACATTGAAGACATCCTGATGCGCCTTCTCAATTTCATCAAACAAAATTACCGAATACGGATTCCGTCGAACCTTCTCACTTAACTGGCCGCCTTCTTCGTATCCCACATATCCCGGAGGAGAACCAATCATCTTCGATACACTGTGCTTCTCCATATATTCCGTCATATCCACACGGATCATGCTCTCTTCGTTACCGAAGACCGCCTCGGCCAATGCCTTGGAAATCTCTGTCTTACCAACACCGGTCGGTCCAAGGAATAAGAAAGATCCGATTGGTCGACCCGGTTCCTTCAGTCCTACACGGCCACGACGAACCGCCTTGGCTACCGCATTGACCGCTTCCTCCTGACCAATCACACGCTTATGCAAGGTCTTCTCTAAATTACGAAGCTTTACGGATTCGGATTCGTTTAACTTCGATACCGGAATCTTGGTCCACAGGGATACCACATCCGCAACATCATCTTCTGACAGGGTCAAACGGCGACGCTGCTTCGCACGCTCATACTTCTTCCGAAGCTTACTAACCTGTAGCGCACAAGCCTCCCGCTCCTTCTTAATGAGGGATGCTTCCGTCAAATTCTGATTTCGAATGGCATCCTCTAATTGCTCATCCAAATTATGATATTGATTTTCCAGACGATAAATTTCTTCCGGTGCTTTCACCGACATCAATCGAAGACGGGCAGCTGCCTCATCCATTAAGTCAATGGCCTTATCCGGAAGGAAGCGATCGCTGATATAACGCTCGGCTAATTCCACACAGGCATCCATGGCTTCCTCAGAGATGGTCACCCCATGATGTTCCTCATACTGGGATTTGATGCCACGCAAGATATCCTTGGTTTCTGCAACGGATGGTTCCTCCACCAATACCGGTTGAAAACGACGCTCCAATGCAGCATCCTTCTCAATATATTTCCGATATTCGGTTACGGTGGTTGCTCCGATAATCTGAATATCACCACGGGCCATGGCCGGTTTTAATATATTGGCCGCATCAATAGCACCCTCGGCACCACCGGCACCAATCAATGTATGAATCTCATCGATAAACAACAACACGTTACCCGCTGCTGTCACTTCGTTGATAACGTTCTTAATACGCTCCTCAAATTCACCACGATACTTGGAACCAGCTACCATACCGGACAAATCCAGGGTCAAAACCTTCTTGCCCTTGACGGAATCCGGAACCACGCCGGACTGAATTCGCTGGGATAATCCCTCTACAATCGCAGTCTTACCAACGCCCGGCTCTCCAATCAGACAAGGATTGTTCTTACCGCGACGGCTCAAAATCTGAATCACACGAGAGATTTCGTTCTCACGTCCTACAATTGGGTCTAATTTGCCCTCTGCCGCATAAGCGGTCAAGTCTCTGGAATACTGATTCAAAAACGGCGTATCACCGGCAGCAGCCCCATGAGAGCCCTTGCGGTTGCGCTGCATCATCTCTTCCCGATAGAAGTCGCCCTGCTTACCCATGGCGGTTACAATTTCCGAATACAACTTCTGCAAGTTCACATCCAAAGATGTTAACAACCGAGAAGCTGCGCAATCCGTTAAGCGCAACAAAGCAAGCAGCAAATGCTCGGTACCAATCTCGGAAGAATGGCTATATCCGGCTTCCTTGCCTGCCTGCTGTAATGCCTGCTTATACTTCGGTGTCTCGCCGTCCCGATCCAATAGAGAAACTCCACTGGATGGGGCAATCAATTCACTGATTAATTTTAAAACATTGGATTCGTCTACGCCTTCATTCTCCAGCACCTTCCGTGCCACCGAATTGCGTACTTTCAGAAGTCCAAGCAATAGATGTTCTGTACCAATATAATTATGCTTGAGACGTTTGGAAATGCGCTTTGCCTGCTCCAGTGCCTTCTTTAAATCATTGGTATAATTCATATCTCGTCATTCCTTCACTGTCATCGATTTCTTCTATAAATCGTTGAAATCGATTATTGTCAAATCATCCTCATCCTGTTTGTGGGATGGTTTTGTTACCTGCTTGATAATTGCATCGGATAAGTCAATATCGTCTGCAATGGTATCCTGCTTCGTCGGCTGCTTCATAGTAGGCTTCGCAACCGTTCTCGGTGTTGCTGCTGCCACTTCCCGAGACGCTTCTGCCTTGGTTGCACGGACCGTCTCTTCCAATGCTGCAGATAAATCCTGTGGAATATCTTCCGTCTTCGGATTGGAAAAGCCTTCCTTGCCGGCTACAACCGTCTTCACCTCCGGCTCACTGCGCTTCGTGCTCACATGCTCCATGGCATCTCTGCGCTCCTGTGCCTCCTGGTATTCCTCAAAGAAGTCGTCTTCGTCATCATCATATTCCTCATCCCGCTTCTTCAGATGGATATTCAAAAATACCATACCCGCAATCAGAAGGATAAACAGAATAATCAACACTGCCTTCCGAGACTTGTACAAGGATACGGCACGCTCCTGCCAGGAAACCGCTTCCTCCTCTTCGGTTGATTCACTCACTTGTGCATCCGTGTTTGTAGCTTCCGTGGATGCACTTCCAATTGCAGCAAAAACAGTAGCATCCGCACGCTGCAACGTATGGTTGGCACCGTCGTAACAGTACCATGCTCCATTGCCTTCTTCATCCGTACCATAAAAATAATAGAAATCGCTCTCGGTATTCTGTAATCGATAAGCGGATACCGTCTGGCCATCCTCTGTTACAAACGCAGCCTCAACCAAATGATCACTCAATGGAGCCTCTGCTGTTGCCACCGTAATCGGTCCAACTGCTGCGCCCTCAAAGGTTACCGGTTCACTTGTTTCAGTGGTTGTCTCCTCTGTTGTTGTTTCTTCCGTCTCCACCGGATTCTCTTCCGCCGGCTCTTCTGTTGCTGCAGTGCCACCACCGGATACGGTAATCTGAGCACTACTGCCGGTCAGCGCATCGGAAGATACAATGACATTGGCCTTGCCATCTGCCTTGCCGCTGAACTTAATGGTTGCTTCCTTGCCGGTGTAGATAATGGAATTGCCGTCGGTCTTATAGGAATCATTGGTGCAGCTGACAAAAGATAATACTGCATCCGTATATTTCACGGTTACGGAAGAGCTCTCGGTTCCCTTAATGGTAACCGATACCGAGTCCCCCACACCAATTGCATCATTCGTAGATAAGTAGATGGTTGTGCTTCCCTGGGCACAAACCGTCTCCACATTCGCAAACATCATAACAGCCAACAACAGCACTGCCATTGCCAGCTTCGAAATTCTCTTCATACCAAATCTCCTTCGTTTCCCTTCCGCGAGTATTCACCGAAAGTATCTACCTCAAATTATAGGAAACAATGATTTGCCAGTCAACAGTTTCTACACAGTAAAACTCCCCACGCGAAGGCGCTACACACTGATAAAATCGAGACAAGCGCGGTTCGGTCAAAGGTACGAATATCCACACCCGAGAATAAAAAAAGCAGGAAAATTACCGTCAAGGATCCGGTCAAAGCAACCACTCCACACGCAATAATTTTCCCACGATCTAAACCATGATTTGTATTCATAATAACTGCCTCCTTAACTTTGATAGGTTCAGGATAACAGTGTATGTGTCCATATAAATGGACTTAAATATAGAATCGACGCTTCAATTCATTCCGTGCCGCGCTTCCACCCACGATTAAGGTACCCAAAAACAGGACCACCGATGAGAGAAATGCAATCTCGGACAAAAGCGGATGCGTAACCCAGCCCCACTTAATAAACAACAGGGGAATTCCACCGATGAAGATGGAAAAAATCTGTAGCATCATGTAGCTTTGCCAATTTCTGTGATTGATAATCATCAGCAGAATCAAGGCAAAGTTGATGAAGAACAAGGCAGCCGGAAAAATGTAATTCAGCGACCAGCCATGGAATCCAAAGCAATAATCAATCACCAGATTTAGAATCATGGCACCAAATACGATTCCAAAAATACGGCGCAGATATCCGGCGTAGGGATGGGTCAACAGACGTACCACCGACAATGCATAAAAATAGGATGCGCTGGCCACTACCGACCACCATACCTTATGCGGCACCTGATAATTGATAAATACCAGGACGATGGTTCCCACAACCCATGTTGCCAATAGGATACGCAAAATCAAATTCCACGTACGGTCCTTCCGCAATATATTGGGATAGATATTAATATGCTCTTGTTCCTTCGATCCGTCGTTCTCCAGGACGCCCTTACATAGTGGGCAGACCTCGGTATCATCACAGATATACACGCCGCAGCGCTTGCACTTATTCATAGAACACTCCGTTCGTTTCGATTTTCACTTCTACGCCATCCGCTGCAATCTGAGAGAAAATCCGACGTTGAATATCGGTATCCTCATAGGCGGATGCAAAACTATAAGTCAGGGTTCCGTTGTAGGAAGCAATGGTTCCCTTGATTTCCTGGCCCTTGGAAAAGGCGATAAAACAATGGAATCCATCGATGTACGGCTGGTATGCCTCTTCTACCGAGATATTACCGATATTGGTAATGGTGGTGGTATTGGCCAAAGCCGACCGATTGTATACAAATTTCATTGCAATATTTTTCAGTACCAATGGAACTGCACGTGCCACCAAATACTGCTTGTTGGACACGTTGTAGGAAAAGATATTCTCTAGGTTTTCCTTGGTAATCTGTTCCCGCAAGCTGTTCTTGGTAATGGCTACGATTTCTGCAAAGGTATAATCATCCTTCTCTGGAATAAATTCTGCGGAAACCATAACGAAAAAGTTCTTGGTGGTATTGGATTCAAAGTACGGACGCAAATTCACCGGAACCGCAACACGCACCGGACGTTCCTTGGTTACCTTGCTGCGATAGGTCTGATACGTAGCATAAATGAAAGTGGCTACCAGATATTCATTGATGCTGGCCTGATATTGCTCCTTGGCCACACGCTTTAAGGCTTCCACCGGCATATAGCCATGAACAACCCCAAATCCATGATACGGCAACCGCTCTCCCTCTACTAAGAATGCCCGCTTGGTTTTATAGACACTCTTCGATGCCTTCTTGTAGTTTTTCTCGAAGCTATCCTCCCGATTCAAGGAGGTTTCCGAAGATAATCCATCCCCTAACTGCTCACGCAATTCCGGATGCGACAATCTCAGATACTGATAGGTCAGCTCTCGCATCAAGGACATTCCACCGGTACCGTCTGCAAGTACATGGAACACCTCTAAGTTGATTCGCTTATGATAATAAGAAACACGGAACATATAGCTGTTGTTCTTGTTGCCGTGAATCAATCGACATGGATAGGAATGCTCCTCATGTACCTTCGGAGATGCCTTGCCGTTCTCCTCCATATAGTACCAGAAGAATCCACTGCGCAAACGTAAATTAAAGCCCGGCAGCTTGGGAATTACCAAATCCAACGCTTCCTGTAACAATTCCTTCTGAATTTCTTCCTTCAATACCACGCTGATACGATAGGTATTCGTCATTGCTTCCCCTGCAATGACCGGGAAAATATTCGCCGTATTATCCAGTTTTTCCCATTTTTTCTCACGTCGTGCCATAATTCACCTCACAAGTCCTATTTTTAAACATTCCGCGACTTTCGTCAATAGAAAAAGGGGCTTTCGTGCAAAACACAAAAGCCCCCTCGCTTATTAACGCTTATAAGAAGATGTACTTGCAAACGAATAAGATTGCCAATACATACATCAAAGGAGTGATTTTCTTCTTCTCATCGGAAACCAGGTTGCAAACAACATTGATTACAACATAAGAAACAACTCCAATTGCAATACCCTCTGCAATGCTGTACATCAAAGGCATGCACAGAATGGTTAAGTACGCAGGAACGGCTTCGCGGAAATCACTGAACTCAATCTTCACAACGGTGGATAACATCAAGAATCCAACGAAGATCAAAGCCGGTGCAGTTGCAAATCCTGGAATTGCTGTAAATACCGGTGCAAAGAAGATTGCCAGTAAGAATAACAAACCGGTAACAACGGAAGTTAATCCGGTACGTCCGCCGGCTCCAACACCTGCAGAGCTCTCTACGAAGGTTGTGGTGGTAGATGTACCAAGAATTGCTCCGGCACTGGTTGCAATTGCATCAGCAAGTAATGCCTGCTTTACACGTGGAAGCTTCTCATCCTTGTCAAGGAAGTTTGCCTTCTCAGAAACACCGATCAAGGTTCCGATGGTATCAAACATATCGACGAATAAGAAAGAGAAAATTACGATGATAAAGTTTATCATACCCACGTTGCTGAAATCTGCCTGGAAGCACTGACCAAAGGTCTCACCCAACTTGGAGAAATCAGTGATTGCAAAGGACGGATACAAGGAATAGAATCCGTTCTCAAAATCCGGTACATAAACGCCGCAAGCCTGCATAATCATACCAAGAATCCAGGTGGCAAGGATACCGATTAAGATGGCTCCCATCACGCCCTTGTAATATAAGATTGCGGTAATCATCAAACCGATCAATGCGAGAACGGCACAAATACCAAGGGTATGCCAGTTATCACGGAAATTCACATAAGAAATAATGGTAGAGCTGTTAGCAACAACCAAGTGTGCTCCCTGCAAACCAATGAAGGCAACGAATAATCCGATACCTGCAGATACACCCTTCTTCAAGGTGCTTGGGATTGCATTGAAGATGGCCTCACGTACATTGGTCAAAGACAATACGATGAAGATTAAGCCTTCTATGAATACTGCCATCAAAGCCACACGCCAGTCATAGCCCATGTTCAAACAAACTGTATAAGCCAAATATGCATTCAAGCCCATTCCAGGTGCCAAAGCAAATGGATAATTTGCAAGAAATGCCATACATAATGTACCCAAGCAAGATGCAAGACAAGTTGCAATCAAAACTGCGGTGCTATCCATACCGGATGCAGACAAGATGCTTGGATTAACAGCCAGAATATACGCCATGGTCATAAATGTGGTAAATCCGGCCAACACTTCTGTTTTCACAGTGGTGTTGTTTTCTTTCAGTTTGAAAAGATTTTCTAACATGTTTATAACTCCTCCTCTAATATGTAACTGAAAACCTCGCCTGGGAAAAATCCCAAAACAACGACTTGATTATAAGTGAATGAGGTAACGATTTCAATGGTTTTTCTTGCCTTCTTTTTATTGAATTTCACCGCAACAAAATGCTATAATTTTTAAGGTTTTTTTATGAATAGAAAGGAGTCTTTTACATTGAAGAAGATTGGTTTTGATAACGACAAATATCTTAAGACACAGTCTGAGCATATCAAGGAGCGCATCGCTTCTTTCGGTGACAAGCTGTATTTGGAATTCGGAGGGAAGTTATTCGATGATTATCATGCATCCCGCGTATTACCCGGCTTTTTACCGGACAGCAAGATGAAGATGCTTCTTCAATTAAAAGATCAAGCAGAAATCGTAATTGTCATCAGTGCAGGTGCCATCGCCTCCAACAAGATTCGTGGCGATTTGGGCATTACCTATGACCAGGATGTGTTGCGTCTGATGGATATCTTCCATAACTTAGGCCTCTATGTAGGAAGCGTTGCCATCACACAGTATACCGGGGAAGAAGCTGCAGACCGCTTCCGTGAGAAGCTTAGCAACTTAGGCATTAAGTCCTATCTCTTGCGCCGCATCGAGGACTATCCGGGCAATGTGGAGCACATCGTCAGTGACGACGGATTTGGCAAGAACGATTATATTGAAACCTCTCGTCCGCTGGTGGTAATTACCGCACCGGGACCGGGCAGCGGCAAGATGGCCACCTGTCTCTCCCAGTTATATCATGAGAACAAGCGAGGCATCCGTGCCGGTTATGCCAAGTTCGAGACTTTTCCGATTTGGAATCTTCCATTGAAGCATCCGGTCAACGTTGCATATGAAGCTGCAACCGCCGACTTAAACGACGTCAATATGATTGATCCGTTCCACTTGGAGGCTTATCAGAAGACCACCGTAAATTATAACCGTGATATTGAAATCTTCCCGGTATTGAAGGCAATGTTTGAGCACATCTATGGGGAGTGCCCATACCAGTCTCCTACCGACATGGGTGTCAATATGGCCGGCAACTGCATCTGTGATGATGATGCCTGCCAGGAAGCAGCCAAGCAGGAAATTATCCGTCGTTACTATACGGAAGCCTGCAACATTAAGAAGGGAACCGGAACCAAGGAAGCCTTCTACAAGTTAGAGCTTCTCATGAAGCAGGTCAAGGTTGAACCTAGTGATCGCGATGTGGTTCGTTACGCCTTGGTTAAGGAAGGTACCTCCAATGGTCCTGCCGCCGCCATCGAGCTTGGCGAAGACCATGTTGTCACCGGCAAAACCACGGACCTGCTCAGTGCGACCGCTGCTGTTCTTCTCAATGCATTGAAGGAATTGGCCGGTTTGGATCACAAGCTCCATTTGATTTCTCCGGAAGCGTTAGAGCCGATTACCAAATTACGGAATGTACACTTAGGCATTTCCGATTCCAGATTGCATTGCAACGAAGTGTTGATTGCCTTGTCCATCTCTTCTGCAACCGATGAGAACGCCAAGAAGGCATTGGATCAGTTGCCAAACTTAGCCGGACTCGAAATGCATTCCACCGTTATGCTCACCGCATCCGACGAAGACATCTTACGTCGATTACATATGAACATTACTTGTGAGCCACGTACGGAATATCATAAATAAAGAAAACTCCGAGGAACAATCCTCGGAGTTTTTATTATCTTATCATGACTACTTATGCAGCCTTGCCCTGATATCCGTCTTCAAAGAAATCATGATACCAGATTAAGAACATATAGATGGTCCAAATCTTACGGCTGTTGTCCACCTTGCCGGCCCGATGGTCGTCGAGGAACTTCACAATCTCTTCTGTCCGGAAGAACTTCTCTGCTGCTTCGGATGTGAAGGCAGCCTTCACAATATTGTAGTACTTCTCATCCTTCAACCAGATACGAATCGGAACCGGGAAGCCCAGTTTCTTCTTCTCTGCCACCATATCCGGTAAATACCGATGTGCTGCTTCACGCATGGCAACCTTGGTGTTCGAATCTGTCACCTTATACTTGGTTGGGATAGTACGTGCCAATTCAAAGACCTTGCGATCCAAAAACGGAACACGAACCTCCAAGGAGTTTGCCATACTCATCTTATCCGCCTTCAACAGGATATCTCCAATCAGCCAGAAATTCACGTCGATGTACTGCATCTTGGTTACATCGTCTAAGTGTGCCACCTTATCATAGAACGGCTTGGTCAATTCCTTGTGATCATAATGTCCGGTTGGTGCCTTCAAAATCTTCTGCCGCTCTGCTTCGTTAAACATAAACGCATTACCGATGAAGCGCTCTTCCACGTCCTTGCTTCCACGAATCAAGAAGTTCTTGCCCTTGAAACGAAGCGGAATGGCACGTGCCACAGAAGCCACTGCCTTCCGAAGTCCCTTCGGTAATTTCTGATATCCGGCCAAAGAGAATGGCTCATGATAAATATTATATCCACCAAAGAACTCATCCGCACCCTCTCCGGAAAGTGCAACCTTAACGTGCTGCGCTGCGGTATTGGATACAAAATATAATGCAATGGCCGACGGATCTGCCAGCGGTTCATCCATATGATACTGAATCTTCGGCAAGGTCTCCCAATATTCATCCGTGGTAATCAACTTGCTGTAGTTATCAATCTCAATCTTCTTGGACAATGCCTTGGCATAGTCAATCTCGTTGTATTTCTCATAATCAAATCCAACGGTAAAGGTCTTATCTCCATGGAAGGAAGCTGCCACATAAGAGGAATCCACACCGGAAGAGAGGAAGGATCCTACTTCTACATCGGCAATCATATGTGCCTTCACGGAATCCTGCATCACTTCGTCAATGCGGTTTACCAAGTCTTCCTTGTCATAGCTTTCGTCCGGAATGAATTCCGGATCATAGTAACGGGTAATCTCCATCTTGCCATCCTTGAATACGAAATAGTGGGATGGCATCAACTTAAATACGCCCTTGAAAAAGGTCTCCGGTAATACGGAATACTGGAAGGTTAAGTAATTCTCCAACGCTTCCGGATTCACTTCTTTCTGATAACCCGGATACTCTAAAATACTCTTAATTTCAGAACCATAGACCAGGTCATCTCCAACCTGTGTGTAATAGAATGGTTTGATACCAAAATAATCTCTTGCACCAAATAAGGTTTTGGTCTTCATATCCCAAATTACAAAAGAGAACATACCACGCAGCATTGCAACCATGTCGGTACCGTACTCCTCATATCCATGCAACAATACTTCCGTATCTGCATTGTTGGAGAAGATGTGTCCCTTGGCTTCCAATTCTTCACGCAATTCCTTGTAGTTATAAATCTCTCCATTGAAGGTAACCACCAGGGTACGATCCTCGTTGTACATCGGCTGATCGCCACTGGCCGATAAATCACGAATGGATAAACGACGGAAGCCCAGTGCCACGCCGTCTGAAATATGTTGTCCCGCACTGTCCGGTCCACGATGAATAATCCGATTCATCATCCGGGTCAATACGTCTTCTTTTTCCACTAAATTACCGGTAAATCCACAGATTCCACACATAATATAAGTCTCCTAAAAAAAATTCCTAACCTAAGGATAATACCATAATCCCCTTCGCTTTTCCATAAAGGAAGTGGGAATTAGTTGGATTTTTCCACACAAGCCGTAATAAACTCACGAAACAACGGATGTGGCTTATTCGGACGGGACTTAAATTCCGGATGGAACTGTACGCCCACATGGAATCGATTGGTCGGCACCTCAACGGCCTCCACAATCATATCATCCGGTGACGTTCCGCAGATCACCAAACCGGCATCCTCCATCTGCTGACGATATGCATTATTAAACTCAAACCGGTGGCGATGCCGCTCGGAAATTTCTGCTTCGCCGTATGCACGTGCAAGCATGGTATCCGCTGCCACCTTACATGGGTATGCACCAAGTCGCATGGTACCGCCCTTGCGATGAACCGCCATCTGCTCTTCCATCAAGTCGATGACACAATGCTCACCCTGTGGGGTAAACTCCCGGCTGTTGGCATCTGCAATACCGCAAACATTCCGTGCAAACTCGATGGCAGATATCTGCATGCCGAGGCAAATTCCAAGGTATGGAATATCATGTTCTCTGGCATACTGGCAAGCCAAAATCTTACCCTCGATTCCACGATCACCAAAACCGCCCGGAACAAGAATACCATCCAATCCAGCGAGAACTTCGTCTACATTGTCTTTGGTGATGCCTTCGGAATCAATCCATTCTACTTCCACTTCTGCATTGTTGGCATATCCGCCGTGATAGAGGGCTTCTCGTACAGACAAATATGCATCATGCAATGCCACATATTTTCCAACGATGGCCACCTTGGTTTTCTTGGAAAGATGATGGATGCGGTCCACCAAATCCTCCCAGGAGGATAAGTCCACCATCTTGGCTTCCAATCCAAGTTCACGACATACCACGGTATCCAGGCCATGATTGTGCAACATCATCGGTGCTTCATACAAGCAATCCATCGTGTTGTTCTCAATAACGCAGTCCTTGCGCACATTACAAAAAAGCGCAATCTTCTCCTTGATGGACTCCTCCAGCGGCTCATCCACACGGGTGACGATGATATCCGGATGAATACCAAGTGCCTGCAATTCCTTGACGGAGTGCTGGGTTGGCTTGGACTTGTGCTCGTTGGATCCGCTTAAGTACGGAACCAAGGTCACATGAATAAACAAGCAGTTCTCCCGTCCAACTTCCAAAGATACCTGACGGATTGCTTCTATAAACGGCTGTCCTTCGATATCTCCGATGGTTCCACCGATTTCTGTAATCATAACGTCCGCATCGGTTTCCTTGGCACCCATATAAATAAAATGCTTAATTTCATCTGTAATGTGAGGAATGACCTGTACGGTCTGGCCCAAATACTCGCCCTTGCGCTCACGATTCAATACATTCCAATACACCTTACCACTGGTCAAATTGGAATACTTATTCAAGTTCTCATCGATGAATCGCTCGTAGTGGCCCAAGTCCAAGTCTGTCTCTGCACCATCGTCGGTAACGAACACCTCTCCATGCTGATAAGGGCTCATGGTTCCCGGATCCACATTCATATACGGATCTAACTTCTGGGAAGCCACACGAAATCCACGTAACTTTAATAAGCGGCCTAAGGACGCAGCCGTAATTCCTTTTCCCAATCCGGAAACAACACCACCGGTAACAAATACAAACTTCGACAAAATATTATCCTCCTACTCTTCACTGTAAAAACTTATGACATCTTCTGCAATCAACTGGCGGGACACACGCCGGTCCATGGCTTGCTTTTCCAAGAATCGATGGGCCTCCTGTTCCGACAGATGCTTGTGTTCAATTAATAAACATTTGGCCCGGGCAATGGCCTTCTGTTCATCCAGTGCTTTCTGCAATCGCTTGATTTCACTATTGGCAATTGCCATCCTAGCAGCGGATGCTTTTGTTAATTTTAATGCGCTCCAAAACGCCTGGCGATGAATGGGCTTGGATAGGGTCATCACACCGAAATCCTCCACCGCTTCCGCCGTAGATTCGAAGATTTCTTCCCGTACCACCAGGAGCACCTGGCAGGAATTTTTCATGGCAATATCCTTGGCCAAGGGGATGGGGTTGGTATTCTTCAGCGGAGCATTGATGATACAGACTTCAAAGTCCCCCTCGATCAATGCCCGGCGGCCTTCCTCTCCGTCATTGGCTACCACAATATGTTCAAAGCCGTTCTTGGTCAGAATCTCTTCGTAGAATTCTCGTCCCTTTGGAGCATCGCAAATAATCAATGCTTGTTCCATGCTTTGCTCCTATTCTTCACTGGAACTTTCTCTTCGTTCCATCTCTTCTAAGAAACGTGTTGCAATATCAATTCTGGCCGTATCCTGTAAAAAGCTACTGTTCTTGGCCCATTCCATTGCCTCGGTCAAAGAAGTTGGCAACTTCTGGAACTCACTGAAATCCTCATCCTTCACCAAACGACTGGATTTCTCCTGTGGCTTTGGCAATTCTTCCTGGCGCTTAATGCCTTCCATACCCGCCTGAATAATCATGGCATAAGCCAAGTACGGATTGATTTCGGAATCCGGAGAACGTAACACAAAGCCCTCCTTTTTGCCGCGAATAATCGGAACCCGCAACAGACGGGAGCGATTCTGGGTGGACCAGGTAATATACTTCGGAGCTTCGTTCTCACCAAACCGCAGGTAGGACTCCTTGGTGGTATTCAAAAAGATGGTAATGTCCCGCATGCGATTCAACACACCGGCCATAAACCAATCCACCATGGTAGGGTTGGTTTCATCCAGGCTAACACCGGCCTCTGTCAAATCAATTTTCAGATGCAAGCCGTTACCGCTTTTGCCCTCGATTGGCTTCGGTGCAAAAGACGCATAGACGCCGTTGCGTGCTGCAATGGAAGTGACCACGTTCTTGTAGGTAATAAAATTCTCCGCGGAGCGCATGGCATCCGCGCCTTTGAAATCAATTTCGTTTTGTCCAGGACCTGCTTCATGGTGGGAGGTTTCCGGATGCAATCCCATCTCTTCCAGATTCAAACAGATTTCACGACGGATGTTCTCCCCGCGATCAAGAGGTGCAATGTCATAGTATCCACCGTTGTCCCACGGAATGTTGGTTGGATTTCCATCCTCATCGGTTTTGAACAAATAAAACTCGCTGCGCAATGCAACCCGCACACAAAAGCCCATCTTCTTGCAGGCTTTCAAGGTATCCCGCAAAAACTTTCTGGCATCGTAAGGGAATGGGGTTCCATCGGAAGAAACCACATCGCAATAGAAACGAATAACGCCGCCCTGCTGTGGACGCCACGGTAGCGTATTCAAGGTTTGTGGATCCGGAATCAGAAACAAGTCCTGATAGATGGGATCCTCAAATCCATCAATGCGAAAGGAATCAAATCCGATTCCCACTTCAAACGCCCGCTCTAACTCATCGGGAAGTATGGAGACATTCTTGTGTCTTCCGAAAATGTCGCAGAATGCCAGGCGAATAAACTTCACATCATTCTCCCGCACATATTCCAATGCTTCTTCTTTGGTGTATCCAGCCATGATTTGATTCCTTTCTTCGTAAACATAAAAAAGACGTCCGGTAATTTAGGGGGCACAAAACTAAGGTCCCTTCCTCAAACTACCGAACGCCATTGTTCTAAAAATATTAATATGGAATTAATTTACTACAAAAATACACGCCTGTAAAGAAAAAATTACAGCTTCTGAATACGCGCAATTGCCTCCTTGGAATTTGCAAAACTTCCGAAGGCCGTCAGTCGGAAATAGCCCTCTCCGCTCGGTCCAAATCCGGCGCCCGGTGTACCGACCACGTTGGCATTCTCCAACAGGTAATCGAAGAATTCCCAGGAGGACATTCCCTTCGGTGTCTTCAGCCACAAGTACGGGGAATTAATGCCACCGAACACTTCATAACCTGCATCCAGTAAGCCCTGGCGAATGAAGGCTGCATTCTTCTGATAGTTTGCAATCTGCTCCCGAATCTGCGCTTTTCCTTCTGCGGAGTACACGGCTTCACCGGCTCGCTGTACGATATAAGGAGCACCGTTAAATCTTGTTCCGTGGCGGCGTGCCCATAAGCTATGAAGAGCAGTTCCCTTACATACCAAATCCTTTGGTACCACCGTAAATCCTAAACGTAAACCGGTAAATCCCGCATTCTTAGAGAAACTGCGCAGTTCGATGGCACAGCTTCTGGCACCCTTGCATTCATAGATGGAGTGTGGAACATCTGCTTCCGTAATATAAGCTTCATACGCTGCATCGAATAGGATGACGGCACCCACGCGGTTGGCGTAATCCACCCAGCCCTGTAACTGGTCTTTGTTTAATGTAGTTCCCGTTGGATTGTTCGGGAAACACAGATAAATCAAGTCCGGAGTTTCCATGGGATAATCCGGAATGAACGCATTCTCAGCTGTGGTTGGCATGTAGATCACTCGGCTCCACTTACCGGTGGCGGCATCGTAATCCCCACAACGTCCGGCCATCACGTTGGAGTCTACATACACCGGATATACCGGATCGCAGACAGCAATTCTGGCATCTGCGGAGAAAATCTCCTGAATAGCACCGGAGTCACTCTTGGCACCATCGGATACAAAAATCTCATCGGCTGCAATGTCGCAACCACGTGCCGCATAATCATTTTTTGCAATGGCATTCCGTAGAAAGTCATATCCCAAATCCGGGGCATAGCCACGGAAGGTTTCGGCAGACGCCATCTCATCCACACTCTTGTGCAAGGCTTCAATAACTGCCGGAATCAGTGGCTGTGTCACATCGCCAATTCCCAGTCGAATAATGGATGCATCCGGGTTTGCAGCCTTAAAGGCATCGACCTTCTTGGCTACCGTAGAAAACAGATAATTGCCCGGTAATTTGTTATAGTTCTCATTGATTTGATACATAATCCTCTTCCTTCTTTGCTTAAAAAAATCGAAAAAGCGCCCTTGGAAATTTCCAATGGCGCCTTTGCCTCTATAAAATCAATTGCATTTATCTTAATGCATTGTATAAAATTTTTCAATCCCAAGTCCCAAAATTCCTACAGACATTCTGCCAACGCTTGAATATCCGCTTCGGTGGTTGCCCAGCTCGTTGCCAGGCGAATCACCGTATGGGAATCATCCAATGCTTCCCATACACTGCATACCACACGCTCTTGTAAGCGAGCCAACCGGTCATTGTCCATCACAACAAATACCTGGTTCGTTGGATTCGGCATGTAAAGCTCATAGCCCTTGTCCTGCAGGATTTGACGCAGGCGGTTGGCCATGGCAACGCCATTGGCTCCCACACGCTCATAGAGTCCGTCCGTAAACAAGCATCCAAACTGAATCCCTAAAATACGTCCCTTGGCGGTCAATGCACCGTGCTGCTTAATCATGGTAAAAAAGTGTGGAATGGCCTTCGGATCCGGAACCACCACTGCTTCACCAAACAATGCCCCGCATTTGGTGCCGCCAATGTAGAACGCATCACACAGCTTTGCCAAATCTTCCAAGGTTACATCGTTGCCATCCGCTTCCAACGCATAGGCCAGTCTGGCACCATCGATGTACAGCTTCATGTTGTATTTCAAACAAACTTCCCGAATCTGCTCCAATTCCGCTTTGGAATAAATGGTGCCATATTCCGTCGGCTGTGACAGATATACCATCCCCGGATACACCATATGATCCCAGCTATCGTCCTTCAGAAAGCCGGCCACAAAGGTATCAATGGTTGTAGCCGCAAGCTTGCCTTCCTTGGATGGAAGGGCCAAAACCCGGTGTCCGGTATATTCTACCGCACCGGCCTCATGCACATTGATATGTCCGGTGTCTGCAGCAATGGCCCCCTCATAGGATGCCAGCATGGATGCAATTACCGTAGCATTGGTCTGGGTTCCGCCGCCCAGGAAGTAAACCATGGCATCCTTGGCCTTGCAGGCGGATCGAATGGCTGCTCTGGCCTGATTGCTATAGGCATCCGTACCATATCCTTCCGTATGCTCCAAATTGGTTTCCATCAAGCGCTTCATAATTTCCGGATGCGCACCTTCCTGATAGTCGGACGCAAAATACAACTTTGTCATTTCCTTAAAACTCCTATACCATATACTACTTTTGCGCAATGGCCATCAAATAAATCAGACGGCTATTGCTTCTCATACAACGTACTGCCTGCACCAGCGACGGATACTTGGTTGCCACATATCTGCCATGGGTATTCTTGTTCCCATTGTTGTGCAGATACCAACCGTCTTTTTCCAAAGTGATACAAACCGTATGAATCTGTTTAAAAATATTATGCCCTTCGTTGAATGCCGTCAAGATATAAACTGCATTTTCTTGCTCTAATTTTTGAATCTCCTTCGGTTGATCCGATGTGGTTGTTTTTACAACATAGTCCCGCTGGAGGAAATAATCCCGGAGTGCATAAGGAGAGGTACCAAATCCGCCCCAAAGCATAGCCCCCTTGCCTTCGAATGCATAAATCAACTCCGCCAGCTCCCGATAACCGAACTGACGATTCCAATAATGCAATGCATTATAAACGGCAAAAATTTCGCATCCGCTAAAGGCCATGGTAAATCGTCCAAAGGGAACATTCGTCCAACGCTTCTGATCCTCCACGTATCCATAGGTCATATGCCCAGCAATCCGCTCCAACCGAATCCGGTGGTTTTGCTTCCGACGTACTCCACGAACCCTTCCAAAGGTTGCAAGAAATTGCATAATTGCCAGTAAACATTTATTTCCATTCATTTCAAATCCCCCTCGAAAAACACCGAAGGAATCAAACAACTCCTTCGGTGTCTCTAACGTTTATAATATGTTTCTGCCGGGGAAGGTATTATATGCATCCGGAATCCACTTCGGATCCACGTCCTTCACTGCTTCCTGCGCCGTAATTCGACGATCCTCGTGATCAATATCAATCAACTGATAACGATCGCATCCCATACCAAGCTCCTTCATATAGGAGAGCTGGCGCAATCCATGTCGGCTTTCTACACGCTCGATGAACGCCTTGCCACCGCCACCCGGTAACTGATAAATCAAGTCCATGCACGCATTGTCACACGCCAGGATATCATAGGAGGCTAAAATACCCACATCCGGCGTAACCACCGGCTCCGCCTGACAGCCTTCGCAGTCACAGGATACCGACATATTGCGCATCACGTTAATATAGGAAATATGGCCGGCAAAATAGTCGATGGTTGCCTTGGTAGATTCCGTAATCTTCTCCATCAATTCTTCGGTATTGACACCCCAATCGTTGCCATCCTTGGCATGAATCCATGCCTTGCCCTCACGGCCGTCCGCACAGCCGATTCCAATGTTCTTATTCGAACCACCGAAACCACCCATGGTATGCCCCTTGAAATGAGTCAGTACCAGCATGGAATCATAGTTGGTCATATGGGAACCGTGGCTCATCTGATCAAACCACTTTCCCCCCTGCACCGGAAGTAGTACCGTACCATCTTCATCCATGATATCCACCGGACAGAAGGTCCATCCGTTGGTTTCGATGGTCTTGCGATGATCCTCCGTGGTATAACGTGCTCCCTGGTAAAAGGTGTTCGTTTCCACGATTGTTGCATTGGATAGTTTCTCCTGATACAGTTCCTTGACCCAAGGTCTTGGAATAATATTGGGTCCCTCCGGTTCTCCCGTATGCAACTTCACTGCCACCTTACCGTTTATCCCCTCTGCAACACGATTGTAAATCTTTTTTAGTCCTGTGGGAGATAAGTCTCTGGTAAAAAATACCACCGCTTCTTCCCCGTCCCGTTCTTCATACGGTACATACCGATTACCATCGGTTCCCGGAATTGCTGTTTTTATGTGCATGTCATTTCCTCCTTGCCCCATATGCAATCGATTGCATCTTCTAGGAATGTCGCATCCTTAAGATACATCAAATAAAATACCCTCTCTATTTTACCATACTTATATTCCGAAAATCCCCTTGCCTATGGTCTTTTTATACAATATCTAAATATTCAAAATATTCATTGATTATATTTAATTATTCTCACAATAGCGGTATAATAAAGCATAAGAATCGCAGAGTCTGTCTGCTCTGCAGAGAGGAGCACACCCATGAAACGACTGTTAGCTCTCATACGTGACAACCGATTGGTCCGATTAAACTTCATTATGGTCGTCGTTGCTCTGTGCTTTTCTATTCTTATATCCTTTTTCAGTTTACACTATGTCACCATGAAAGACCGGGAGCAAAACACCTCCCTGGTTTTCCAGACCCTCTATACCTCCATACACAACGCACTAGAAGCCCCTGCACAAGTTACAAAGACCATGAGCAATGATAGCTTTTTGCAAAAAATGATGCAGGCGGAAGACTCCATGGATCCGAAGGTGTTCGAGCGGGAAATCGCAACCTATTTGGGAAATCTACAAGCCGCCCATCAATGGGAAACAGCCTATGTGGTTTCCGCAAAAACCTTGCATTACTATACGTCGGAGGGGATGGTAAAAACCTTGGATGAAACCAAGGATCCGTATGATTTATGGTATCAAAACTTCTTAAATACCGGTATGGAATATGGCGCCGATATGTCCTATGACCAACAACACAACAATATTCCAAGCATCTACATTGACCGCCGCCTGGAAGTCGACGGCAAGCTTCTTGGATTAACCGGCTGCGCCATCTATCTGACGGATGTCAGCGATCTTCTGACCCGCTATTCCAAGGAGTACGACGTCAATGTCTACTTTACCGATGTGGATGGGAACGTGACCCTCGACAAGACGGGAGCCACCATTACCACGTCCTACCTGGCCCGTTCCTATCAGAACGAATACGTGGACCGAAGCAGTGAATATCATAACGGAACCTACACCATTCGACAATATATTCCATTGCTTGGCATGTATCTGGTGGTGGAAAACAGTCAGCATGTATTATCCCGGCTGTTTATGCCGATTCTGGTGCTAAATATTCTCTACGTGTTTATATTCGCCATCATCATCACCGTTGTCAACCATACCTATTTCCAAAACGAGAAATCCGAGTTGCGTCGAAAGGTACGCACGGACTATCTTACCAAGGTATCCAACGTAGATGGCTTAGAGCATAACATCTCTGCCTTCGTAGAAGACGAGGCCAATTATGGCATAGGTGCCACTTTGTTTATCCTAGACATTGATCACTTTAAACAAATCAATGACACCTTCGGACACACCCAAGGGGATGAACTTCTGATTCGATTCGCCCATGCCCTCACCAAGTCTTTCCGTGGTGGCGATATCATTGGCCGACTCGGAGGAGACGAATTTATGGTCTTCTCTCCAACCATGACGGAACGGGAAGCCATCGAGCGCAAGGCGATAGAATTAAACAAAAACCTCTGCGACTATATCTGTGATGACGAACACGGTACCATCCAGACCACGGTCAGCATCGGAATTGCCATCTTCCCGGCAGATGGATTGTCCTACCGTGATCTATACAAATCTGCGGATGCCGCCCTCTATTATGTAAAAGAACACGGGCGCAACGGTCATTGCTACTGCGGCGACCTCAAGCGGAAAGAATAAAAAAAGCTGTAACCCATCGGGTTACAGCTTTCTTATGATTTTGACTTATTTCTCGTCCTTAGAAGCTACGGCATCTTCCGGCTTCTCAACTGCAGAGATTGCAGCCTTCTGCATCGGGATACGGCAGTTCTTGTTGCTTCCGAACTCAACAATTACGGTATCTTCCTGGATGTCCATAATCACACCATAGAAACCGCTGGTGGTCAGTACGGTATCTCCAACTGCCAAAGAAGCCATCATCGCGTTCTTCTGCTTTGTTTCCTTCTGCTGTGGACGAATCATCATAAAGTACATAAATGCAACCAATACGACGATCCATACAATCAAACTAACACTTTCAGCACCCATTTTATTTCCTCCTGAAAAAAATCATCTTGTATTATTTTACACAAGCCCCACACCAATAGCAAGGAAAATGGGGCGTTTTATAAAGATTTAAGAATTCTTCTCGCGATCGTATTCTTCCATGGCATAGAGCTTATCCTTCTTATAATTCTTGAAGTTGCCCGCATCCAACGCATCCCGAATTTCTTCCATCAAATGGTTATAGAAATAGAGATTATGAAGTACACACAAACGCATGCCAAGCATCTCCTTGGCCTTCAAAAGATGACGAATATACGCTCTCGAATACATACGACAAGCCGGACAATTACAGCCCTCTTCAATTGGACGCATGTCACGCTCATACTTCTGGTTGAATAGATTGATTTTGCCCTTGCCGGTATAGACGTGGCCATGGCGACCATTCCGACTTGGGTAGACGCAATCAAAGAAATCCACACCACGATCGACAGCCTCTAAGATATTGGCCGGTGTACCCACACCCATCAGGTAAGTTGGCTTATCCTCCGGTAAGTACGGTGCCGTCTGCTCGATAACGTGATACATCTCTTCATGGGTTTCTCCTACCGCCAAACCACCGATGGCATAGCCGTCCAAATCCATCTCACGAATGCGCTTGGCATGTTCAATACGAATATCATCAAATACCGCACCCTGGTTGATACCAAAGAGCATCTGATGAGGATTCACCGTATCCTCCAAGGAATTCAGTCGTGCCATCTCCTTCTGGCAGCGTTCCAACCAACGGGTGGTACGAGCCACGGAATCCTCCACATACTTACGCTCTGCTCTGGCAGAGGGGCACTCATCAAAGGCCATGGCAATGGTGGAGCCTAAATTGGACTGGATTTGCATACTCTCCTCCGGTCCCATGAAAATCTTACGACCATCCACGTGAGACTGGAAGGTAACGCCTTCCTCCTTAATCTTTCGAAGGCCGGCCAGAGAAAAGACCTGGAATCCACCGGAATCCGTCAAAATCGGCTTGTCCCAATTCATAAACTTATGCAACCCACCCAGATCGTGAATCAGACGATCTCCCGGGCGTACATGCAGATGATAGGTGTTGGATAGTTCCACCTGCGTTCCGATTTCATACAGATCGCTGGTCGCAACCGCACCCTTGATTGCCGCACAGGTTCCTACGTTCATGAACAACGGGGTCTCTACCGTACCATGTACGGTGGTTAGACGTCCTCGTTTTGCCATTCCTTCTTTTTTGATTAATTCGTACATCCAAATTACTCCTGTTTATTATAGAAATCTTGTAAAAACTCCAAACGAGCCGACTGGTTTGCATACAGCAAATCCAATACCGTCATGGCAGCCATACATTCCACAACCACCACTGCACGAGGCACGATGATGGGATCATGCCGTCCATGAATCGATATCTCTACCTGCTCTCCATCTTCATTGACGGTTTGCTGTGGCTGGGAAATCGACGGTGTAGGCTTGATTGCCACACGGAAGATTACATCGCTTCCATCACTCATACCGCCAAGCACACCACCGGCGTGATTGGTTGCCTTATAAACCGCTTCTCCATCACCAACAAATGCATCGTTGTTGGTGGAACCATTGGCCCGCGCAGCAGCAAAACCGTCACCGATTTCAAAGCCTTTGACTGCACCGATGGAGAGCATCGCCTTGGCCAGATTGGCATCCAACTTATCAAACACCGGCTCGCCAATGCCCACCGGCATACCGGAAATCACACACTCAATGACACCACCGGCAGAATCCTGACGCTTGATGCACTCCTCCAAATACGCCGCAGCTCGAGTCGCTGCTTCCGTATCCGGCATATACAGCTGATTGGATTCCATCTCCTCCAGATTCACATGGGAGATTCCAATTTCACCGATGGATTTGGTGTAGGCACAAACCGTAATGCCCAGCGTCTCTAGGATTTTGCTGGCAACTGCACCACCGGCGACACGTCCGATGGTCTCCCGTCCGGAAGAACGTCCGCCGCCACGATAATCACGAATCCCATATTTCTCCATGAAGGTATAGTCCGCATGTCCCGGGCGATATACCCTGGCGATGTCGGAATAATCCTTAGAATGCTGATCTGCATTGCGTACCATCACCGAAATCGGGGTTCCGGTGGTCACTCCTTCAAAAACGCCGGAGAGGATTTCCACTTCATCTCCCTCTCCCCGGGCTGTGGTGAATTTCGACTGTCCCGGTTTTCTACGGTTTAAAAAGACCTGAATATCTTCCTCTGACAGCTGCAAGCCTGCCGGACAGCCATCAATAACAGCGCCCAGTGCTTTGCCGTGGGATTCTCCCCAGGTTGTAATACGAAATGAGTTTCCGATTGTTGATCCAGCCATGTTTTCTTTCTTCCTTTTCCTTATACAATAAAACCCCGCCAGAACTTGCTGGCGGGGATACTTCCAACTCTTGTTAGGCCAACTTGTGAATACGAATGCAATTTGGCTTATTAATCTCGATTGGACGAGATTTCATCAGCGCATATTTCTCCTTGTGGAAAATCTTAAATGCCCGCATCTCATTGGAATCATGATTTAATACAACATAAAACTCGTCTCCCGGTAATACGGAAATAGACTTCGGGAAATAACCGCTGCCCGGTGTCTCACTCCGATAGGTCAACTTCCCGGTCTTAGCATCTCTGCTAAAGCAGGATACGGTATTCTCTCCGTCCACAGAAACGAACATGTATTTATCATCACGAGACAAGCCCAAATTGGTAGATGCACACATGTGATTCAATTCCGGTAAGGTCTGAATCACCTGAACCTTGTCAAATACCGGCTCTCCGTCTTCATCAATATCATAACTGTATACTTCGATTTCGTTGCTAAGCTCCATTAAGATATAGCAGAACTTGGCATCCTTGGAAAATCGAATGGTACGCGGTGACGCATCCAACTCCGGACGAATGATGTCTTCTAAGGTCAACTTACCGGTATTGTAATTGATGCGATATACCTTAATCTGGTTCAATCCATAATCAGCAGCCAACAAAAACTTCTCATCCGGTGTCAGCTTCACACAGCTTACCTTCGGGTGGTCAATACGACGCTCCGTCGCACTTAAGGCCATACCCTGATGGAAAATACCATCGGCAATATCGCCCACACTGCCATCCTTGTTCAGGCGCATCACCGTCACACGGCCATCGTGATAGCCACCGACAAATAAGAAACGGCGCTTGGAATCCACTTCCACATAGCAGCCTCTCATACCACCAATCCACTTGGAGTTTAACTTGGTCAAATCTCCGTTCTCATCGATGCTAAACGCTGCAACGCCCTCATCCTCGATGGAATACAACCGCTCACCATCATGTGATACACACAAATATGACGGGTTGTTGATTGGTGCAACGCTGCGCTGAGTCAGCACCCCATGTTCTACATCAACGTCGTAAACGTAAATACCAATACTTTTCTCGTGGGTATAGGTTCCCACATATGCTACGTAACGTTCCTTCTCGCTCATCGTAGTCCCTCCTCCCGGTTAGCCTTGAGGCTCTTCGCGACGTAAAATATCATACTCATCCAGAGCAATACCTAAGTC
Source organism: Lachnospiraceae bacterium (assembly GCA_024690885.1). Taxonomy (GTDB): domain Bacteria; phylum Bacillota; class Clostridia; order Lachnospirales; family Lachnospiraceae; genus XBD2001. The sequence goes on along the minus strand of JAILOI010000119.1, from coordinate 19,664 downwards.
AATCCATAAATGCTGTTTCGAATGAGGACAACTCTCCATCGCATTACCCTCTTCATCGCGAATTTGCTTTACGGTTACATGTATATTATCTCCGTTTGGCTTCATAACTTCAATAGTTTCGCCAACAGAAAATTTATTTTTTTGCTCAATGAAATATAATCCATCGGAATTTGCCTTGCCCACCGTACCTAAATACGTATATCCCTTGATGTAGGTATTATTGTCATAAATCTGGGTTTCCTCACTTGGCTTTCCGAAGAAAAATCCGGTGGTAAACTGGCGATAGGTACAATCGGAAATCTGATCCAAATACCACGGCATATTGGCCCGATACTTCTCCTCCGATTCCATGTAATCATCGATGGCCTTCCGGTAGGTACGCGCAACGGTTGCAACATAAAGCGCCGTCTTCATACGACCCTCGATTTTCAAGCTGTCGATACCGGCATCGATCATCTCCGGCAAGTGCTCAATCATACACAAATCCTTGGAGTTAAAAATATAGGAACCCCGTTCGTTCTCATACACCGGCAGATACTCACCCGGGCGCTTCTCTTCCACCACCGCATATTTCCAGCGGCAAGGATGGGTGCATTCTCCCCGATTGGCATCGCGGCCGACGAAGTAGTTACTTAAAAGGCATCGTCCGGAGTAGGAAATACACATGGCACCATGGATAAAGGATTCAATCTCCATCTCTTCCGGAATTTCCTTGCGGATTTCCTTGATTTCGGCCAGAGATAATTCACGGGCAGTTACCACACGGGATGCGCCCATATCCCCCCAGAACTTGAAGGTTCCGTAATTGGTGTTATTGGCCTGGGTACTGATATGCAGTTCAATGTCCGAATCCAGGGTTTCCTTGGCAATCATAAACATGCCCGGATCTGCAATTAAGACCGCATCCGGATGCACCTCATTCAATTCCTCGAAGTACTTCTTTGCCTCCGGAAGGTCGTCATTATGTGCCAAAATATTGGCGGTGACATACACCTTGACATCACGTTCGTGGGCAAAAGAAACCGCTTCCTTCATCTCGTCCAAGGTGAAGTTTTTGGCCTTGGCACGAAGTCCAAAGGCTTCGCCACCAATATAAACCGCATCGGCGCCGAAAATAACCGCAACCTTGAATACTTCCAAACTACTTGCCGGACATAACAACTCCGGACCCTTGCGCTTTTGTTTCAAACTCATCTTCCACTCCTACTTTTTCAAACAAACCGATAAGCCATCTCCCATCGGCAAAATATCACAGGCAAACGCTTCATCCTGCATCTGCATGGCCAGAAACTCCCGCATCCGCTTGTGGATCGTGCGATCTCTCCGGCATACGGCATAGTGGGAATCCAAAATATTGCCCTCCTGCAATACGTTGTCCGTCACCAGTACACTTCCGGAATGCATCAACCGCTTCACATCCTCCCAGAAATAGATGTATTGCCCCTTGGACGCATCCATAAACACAAAGTCATAAGATCCGTCTAGGGTTGGAAGAATCTCGGCTGCATCCCCTTTTAGGAACCGGATTTGGTCCCAAACGCCGGCTTTCTTGAAGTTTGCTTCCGCTTTCTCAAAACGCTTCTCGTAATTCTCAATGGTGGTAATCTTGCAATCCTTACCAGCCGCATAGGCCATCAGGCTTCCGGAGAATCCCACGGCGGTACCAATCTCCAAAATCCGCTTGGGCTTTTGCACCGCAATCAGCCACTGCAAATACCGCTGTGCACTTTTGCGGATGATGGGCACGTATTGCTCCAATGCCTCAGCCTCAATCTCCGCCAACACCGGTGGCAGCGCCGGAGCGATGGATGCCAGATAGGTTTCCAAACGTTGTTGGTCCATAGAATAACAACCTCTCAAAAAAGACTGGTCAGGTGTAACCACCTGACCAATCAAAGCTTCACTAGATTTCCATAATAATCGGAATAATCATAGGGCTACGCTGTGTCTGCTTCCAAACGAAATCAGACAAGGAAGACTTCACTTCGTTCTTGATGCGACCCCAATCGGTTACTCCTTCATCGGCCAATTGTTCCATCGTATCGGATACAATCGCCTGAGCTTCACTCATCAAATCTCCGGAATCCCGTACATATACAAATCCACGGGTTACAATATCCGGACCGGCAACCACATGCCCGTTGTCTCCATCGATGGTCATAACCACAATAATGATACCGTCCTGTGCCAGATGCTGACGATCACGCAACACGATATTACCAACATCACCGACACCCAAACCATCAACCATCACGGCTCCGGTATGTACATGTCCGTTGACCTTGGCGGTTTCTTCATCTAATTCTAAGACATCTCCGGAAGAAAGAATAAAGATGTGCTCACTGTCATATCCCAAATCCTTTGCTAAACCGGCCTGTGCCTTCAAATGCTTATATTCACCATGTACCGGAATGGCGTACTTCGGCTTCACCAGAGAGTAAATCAATTTGATTTCTTCCTGGCAAGCATGTCCGGAAACATGGACATCCTGCATGATGACCTTGGCACCCTTGCGGTACAACTCGTTCATAACGCGAGATACTGCCTTCTCATTACCCGGAATCGGATGAGAAGAGAAAATAATGGTATCATTGGGCTGAATGGAAATCTTCCGATGCACTCCATTGGCCATACGAGAAAGAGCAGCCATGGACTCTCCCTGAGAACCGGTGGTAATCAGACAGGTCTGCTCATCCGGATAGTTCTTCAATTCATCGATTCCAATCAGGGTATTCTCCGGAATATCCAAATAACCCAATTCCGATGCCGTGTTGATGATGTTCACCATACTACGGCCTTCCACAACAACCTTACGGCCGTACTTATTGGCAGAGTTAATAATCTGCTGTACACGATCCACATTGGATGCAAAGGTTGCGATAATGATTCGCGTACTGGTATTCTCGGCAAAAATATTGTCGATGGTATGACCTACGGTACGCTCCGACTGAGTAAAGCCGGGCTTCTCTGCATTCGTAGAATCGCACATCAGGGCCAATACACCCTTCTTGCCGATTTCACTGAAATGCTGTAAATCAATGGCATCACCAAATACCGGTGTGTAATCTACCTTAAAGTCTCCGGTATGTACTACAATTCCGACCGGTGTATAAATTGCGAATGCAGCTGCATCCTGAATACTATGGTTGGTCTTAATAAATTCCACACGGAAACATCCTAAGTTAATGGACTGTCCGTATTTTACAACTTTACGGCGAACACGAGAGGACATATTATGTTCTGCCAACTTGTGTTCAATGATACCGATGGTTAACTTGGTTGCATAAATCGGTACGTTTAACTCCTTCAAGACATAAGGAAGCGCCCCAATGTGGTCCTCGTGACCATGGGTAATGAAGATTCCCTTCACACGATCCTCGTTCTCCAACAGATAAGAAATATCCGGGATGACCAAGTCTACGCCTAACATATCATCGGTTGGGAAAGCCAAACCGCAATCCACAACAATAATACTGTCATCGTATTCGAAGGCAGTCATGTTCATTCCGATTTGTTCTAGTCCACCCAACGGAATGATTCGTAACTTCTTATTCAATTTTTTATTCAAACTAAACCTCCTAAATGATTAGATTTTCCGCCCTTTTATATGCATTGCAACATGCAACGAGAAATCCACACAAAGAAGGAACAACCCCGCTGTTTCACTGACCAAAGACTCGGAATCTACACCGACGTCCCTGCCAACCAGAGGTTCTTGTTCCTCTCCCCGTTTTGGATTTGCTAACAATATTAAAAAAAATTATTGGATATCAGTATCCTCTAATAATTCTTCAAACACAGGAAGCAGCGCATTCAAGATGTCCTCATCCTCCACACCCTCATAGGTGTACGCTTCTTCGCTCTCACCGATACGCTCGAAAATATAAGCGTTGGCATCCTCACTGTCCGGATCCTCATCGGTTACCAGTAAATAATTTTTCTCATTCAGCGTGGTCTGCTCCAGTACAAAAAACTCCACAGACTCTCCACTTTCCATATCTTCAAAAACAATTTTTTCCATAATCACACTCGTTATAGATTATCAAGATTTCTCCAAAGAATCAAGATAATTCTGTAAAATCAACATCGCTGCTATCTCATCCACGTATTCCTTGTGGTTGTCTACACCCAATTCATCCATGGTGCGATCTGCTACCACAGTGGTCAAGCGCTCATCCCACAAAATCACCGGAATCTCTAAACGCTTCTCCAGCATCTCCTGGAATTCCACGGTTTTCGCACAACGATCACCTTCCGTATTATTCAAATGTTTCGGATAACCCAGCACAATGGTGGATACGTCCTTCTCTTGTACCAGCGCTTCTATGCGAGCGATGGTCTTCCGAAGCTTCGTCGGCTTCTCCCGACGGATAATTTCGATTCCCTGGGCCGTAATTCCAAGAGGATCGCTGACTGCAACACCTACGGTCTTCGAACCGTAGTCTAATCCCATAATTCTCTTCTGTTCCATTAATTCTTCCAAGCCTCTGCCTTAATGTATTCCCGCAAAAGCTCCTCTACGATTTCGTCCCGCTCCACCTTCATAATCAAGCTTCTGGCATTCTTATGACTGGTGATGAACGTAGGATCTCCGGACATAACATAACCTACAATTTGATTTACCGGATTGTAACCTTTCTCGCTCAGTGCCTGATACACATCCGCCAGAATCTGCTTCACTCCAAGCTGTGTATCCTTCTCTACTTTGAAAAATTGGGTATTTCCTAAGTCCTGCATATTGTCACATCCCTTTCATCAAAATGTTTATAAACCTGTATTCATCATAATATAAGCGGCCAAAAAAGTAAAGAAATCGCGGGTTTTCTAGTCTTTTTGAAACAACATCACCACATCGGAAAGCATGGAAACCAGTCGTCCGGTTACCAGAACATTGGTGAGGTTTTCGTCGCTTTCCATAGCCACGCGGATGTACTCCTTGGTAAAGCCCACCCAGTAGGTTCTTCCATCGATGGTCTCCTGTTCCTCAAACAATACCTCTACGGTACGGTTTAAGTATGACTTTCGATATTCGAGGGACATGCGATCTGCCATATCAATGAGCACATCGCTACGGATGTTCTTTACTTCCTCCGGCACCTGATGATCCATGACTGCGGCCTTGGTGCCTTCCCGCTTGGAATACTTAAATACATGCATCTCGTAGAAATGCACCTCATCCAAAAACTGTCTGGACGCCTCAAATTCGGCCTCATTCTCTCCCGGGAATCCTACAATCACATCCGTGGTGATTGCCGGCGCATCAAAATGCTTCCGAAGCATCTCTACACCGTGCTTATATTCTTCTGCACTGTACTTGCGATTCATACGCTTCAAGGTCGCATCACAGCCACTTTGTAAAGACAGATGGAAATGAGGACAAACCTTCGGCAAGGACGCCAAAGTACTGGCAAAATGCTCCGTCACCACCTGTGGTTCCAAGGAACTTAACCGGATGCGCTTGATTCCCGGAACTCCATGGAGCAGTTCAATCAAGTCAATTAAGTCATACTCTCCCGGAACCCCATAACTGCTTAAGTGAATGCCGGCCAGAACAATTTCCTGAAAGCCGTTCTTGGCCAATCGTTCCACTTCTTCCAGCACATTCTCCGGTTTCCGGGAGCGCACACGACCTCTGGCATAAGGAATGATGCAATAGGTACAAAACTGATTGCATCCGTCCTGCACCTTAATAAACGCTCTGGTATGCTCCGTCGAGCGAGATAAATACAACTCCTCATAGTTCTGGGGCAGATGATTGATATCTGCTACATTGGTATGATGTCGATGCTCGCGCAAAAAGCGATGCAACTCCGGAATCAATTCATGCTTCCGATTGTTGCCGATTATAATATCTGCAATATGTTCATCCAAGGATGCATTCTGCAGGCCGGTCTGCACATAGCAACCTGCCGCAATTATGACCGCATTGGGATTTTGACGTTTGGCACGATGAATCATCTGACGGGACTTCTTATCGGCCATATTGGTAACGGAGCAGGTGTTAATCACGTAAACATCTGCTTCTTCATTAAAGGGAACGATGGTATAACCATCCTCCACTAACATTTCCTCCATTGCATCTGTTTCGTATGCATTCACTTTACAGCCAAGATTATGTAGGGCTGCTCTTTTCATAAAAATTCCTTTCTCAATCAGGCTTTCCTCGTTGACTTTTGGGGCTTTTTACATTAGGATGAACATATAATAAAAACCTTAGGAGGTGCCTAATGAAAACTGTTAAAATTTCACTTAACTCTATCGATAAGGTAAAGTCTTTTGTAAATGTTATCAGTCAGTTTGACAGTGACTTTGATTTAATTTCCGGAAGATACGTGATTGACGCAAAGTCTATCATGGGAATCTTCTCTTTAGATTTATCTCAGCCAATTGATTTGACCATTCATGCGGAAGAAGATACCGCTATCGTAGAAGCATTAAAGCCTTATATCGTATAATCATATAAGAGTTTCAAGCCACAGGAGCAATCCTGTGGCTTTTTTTGTGCGAACTCAGGATATCTCTTTTATTCCGGCTTACAGATGATGGTCTCGGTGCTGCGCAATGCCTCTTCCATTAACGCATCAATCTTGTCTGCCAACTTTTCTTCACTCTTGCGAATGATATCCACGCGCGGTTTGGTTACCGGATGCTTCGCCACGAAGATGGTACAACAATCCTCATACGGAAGAATGGAGGTCTCGTAGGTATCAATCTTCTCAGAAATCGTTACAATCTCCTGCTTATCCATACCAATACACGGACGGTAAACCGGAAGGGTGCACACATCGTTGGTACAAGCCAAAGACTGCATGGTCTGACTGGCTACCTGTCCGATACTCTCACCGGTGATTAATCCAAGATCTCCATCCTCTTTTGCAAAATGTTCTGCAATGCGCATCATGTAACGACGCATAATAATGGTCAGCTCATCGTGTGGGCACAGCTCGTAGATAGCCAGCTGAATGTCCGTAAAGTTCACCACATGCAACCGAATCGGGCCGGCATACTTGGATACAATCTTCGCCAAATCCACCACCTTCTGCTTTGCACGTTCTGAAGTATAAGGCGGTGCATGAAAATACGTCGCATCGATGGTAACACCACGTTTTGCAATCATATAACCGGCGACCGGACTATCAATTCCTCCGGACAACAGCAACATAGCGCGTCCGTTGGTTCCAACCGGCATACCACCCGGTCCCGGAATCTCTCTGGAATAATAATTGATGCGGTCACGAATCTCCACACGCAACAGTACTTCCGGATGATGAACATCCACCTTCATCTCCGGGAAAGCAGCCAACAAGCGCTCTCCAAGCATGGCAGACAACTGCATGGACTCGATTGGATAGTTCTTGCGGGCACGACGGGATTCTACCTTGAAGGTAAAATGCTTATCCGGATACTCCCGATCCACATAGGCTATGATTTCTTCTGCCAAGGCATCAAATCCCTCATCTTTGGTCAGGCATACCGGGCAAATTGCGGTTATACCGAATACATGGGACAATGCCTCGATGACTTCCTCTTCATCGCAATCTCCCGTCGGTTCTACGAAAATACGACCCTGCGGGCGGGTTACCACAAATTCTCCATCCACCGGCTCAAGCGCGTACTCAATCTGCTTCACCAGGGTTTCTTCAAAGATATGTCTGTTTTTTCCTTTTAATGCGATTTCCGCATACTTTAATAAAAAAGCGCTATTCATACTGCTCCTATCTTCTCATATACTTCTGTAACATCGGAATGATTTCTTTCATTGTATCGATGCAATATACCACGTCCTCTTCGGTGGAATGAATACTAAAGCTCAAACGCACCGTGGAACCTAATAACTTCTCATCCAGTCCAATGGCCTGCAAGGTCTTACTGATGGAGGGCTTGTTGGATGAACAAGCACTGCCGGCCGATACATAGATGCCCCGATCTTCCAAGGCATGTAGTAACACCTCTGCACGAACGTCTGCTACACTGACGCTTAAGATATGAGGTGCACCGGTCTCCAGGTCTCCATTGAAGGATACCCCCGGAATATCTTTCAGTCCCTCCATCAATGTATGGCGCAACTCATACATACGCGTACGATTGCCTTCAAAATCCGCAAAGATTTCTTCTACTGCAACACCTAAGGCTGCAATGGCCGGAACGTTCTGGGTTCCGGAACGGAAGCCTTCTTCCTGTCCGCCGCCTAAAATCTGAGGTTGTACCTTAATCTTGGGATTGATATAAATAAATCCACTGCCCTTGGGTCCATGAATTTTATGACCACTGACGGTGACAATATCGATGCCCATCTTCTCCGGATAAAGTGGTACCTTACCATAGGACTGAATAGCATCCACATGGAAAATTGCCTTGGGCGCCATGGAATGAATCAACGCTGCCGCTTCTTCCACCGGCTCAATGGTTCCGATTTCGTTATTCACATGCATGATGGATACCAGCACCGTATCCTCGCGTAAGAGCTGCTGTAACTCTTCGAGGGAAATATGCCCCTGAGCATCTACGGATAAGTAACTCACCTCATATCCCAGTTCCTCCAGATGCTTCATGGGATTGGCCACAGCCGGATGTTCAATGGCGGTGGTAATTACATGCTTGCCCACTCTGGGATTCCCAAATACAGAGCCAAAAATTGCTAGATTGTTGCCTTCCGTACCACCGGAAATAAAATAAATCTGTTTCTCGGAAACCTTCAGGCTTTTGGCAATGGTTTTCTTGGCGGATTTCATATAATTCTCCGCCTCCATGCCCTTGTTATGTAAAGAAGAAGGATTCCCATAATCCTCCAACAAAAGTTTCTGCATCAGCTCTGCACCAGCTTTCGAGCACCGGGTGGTTGCTGAGTTATCAAAATATACTTCCATCACTTACTCCATCGGCTTTCTGGCGGTGACATTCACCCACTCACCCTGATGATTGATTTCCACAATCTCAAGTCCAGCCTTCTTCAATGTTTCTACAATTGCATCTTCTTTAAAATCAATAATACCGGAGGTAATCAGAAGTCCACCCGGTTTGATTCGATCCGGAATTGCCGGCATCATAGCGATAATAATATCCGCAAGAATATTGGCTACCACCACGTCATAACACTCCCGTCCCAAACGGTTCTGTAAATCCGTATCCTCCACCAGATTGCCCACATAGAAGGCACCGTCTCCGGCAGAGACATGATTTAATTTCATATTGTCATAGGTGGATTGGATGCAGTCCGGATCAATGTCCGTTCCGGAGGTTTCCAGTGCACCAAGCTTTAGAGCTGCAATGGACAAAATACCACTGCCGCACCCCAAATCCAACACCCGGTCTCCCGGTGTTAAATACTTCTTCAACTGGCGAATACAAAGCTGTGTGGTCTCATGTTTACCGGTACCAAAGGATACGCCGGGATCAATTTCAATCAAAAGCTTTCCGGCATCTTCTTCTGCCACCTCTTCCCAGGTTGGTTTGATCAAGATGTCATCTATGGTAAAGGAATGAAAAAACTCCTTCCAGTTATCCCGCCAATCTGCTTCATCGGTTTCACCTATGGTAATCTTCAGACTACCCATATCACAGTACGCCCGATGTTTCTCAAGTTCCAAGGAAATCGCTTCTAACAAGGATGCATCATCCGCACCCTCCTCCGTATAGAAGGAGATGCGACTCTCGCCCACATCTTCCGGCAAGTCCGGCTGAAGTTCTTCGAAATTACCACCCTGTAATTCGTCATCCACCGGCACATTATCTTCGATTTCAATCGCTGTAATGCCAAATTCATCTAACACCATACTTACAATGTCTTCTGCTTCAACTCTTGTTAAGATGGTAAATTTCGTCCATTTCATATACCGACCTCCTATGGAATCCCCATGTAACAGCTCATATGAAAGCCACCATATACTATCACAAAAGCCCGTCCCATGCAAATAAAAGAGCCTCCCGGATACCCTCCGGGAAGCTCTAAAAAAACATCCATTATATATCCTTGAACTTATCACGGAAGCCCTTTTTCTTCTTCTCCTGCTTCACCTGGGTTCCACCTTCCTGTAAGGTGTTTCCACAGTTCTCATCAAAGGTACGTAGTGCTTCCTTCGCCTGGGCATTCAAAGAGGTCGGAACCTGTACCACCAGGGTTACATAGTGATCACCTCTGGCGTTAGCATTTCGTAAGGACGGAACGCCCTTGCCCTTCAAGCGAATACGGGTGTTGGTCTGTGTACCCGGTGCCACTTCATAAGATACGTGGCCATCCATGGTCTTAATAATGACTTCCCCGCCCAATGCAGCCTGTGCAAAAGAAATCGGAGCAATGGAATATACGTCGTATCCGTTACGTTCAAAGGTCTTGCTTGGAGCCACAATGACCTCTACCAACAAATCACCTCTCGGGCCGCCGTTCAATCCCGGCTCACCCTTGTCACGAATACGGATGCACTGTCCGTTGTCAATGCCGGCCGGAATGCTAACCTGAATCCGCTTCTTCTTCGCAATATAACCGGTGCCGTGACAATCCGGACACTTCTCCTCTACCACCTGGCCGGTTCCATGACATTCCGGACATGTGGTTACGTTTTGCATCATACCAAAGAGGGACTGGGTCGTCATCACAATCTTACCCTTGCCACCGCACTTCGGACAGGTCTTCTTAGAGGTTCCCGGCTTTGCACCACTACCCTTACAGGTCTGGCACTCTTCCTTCAGTAGCACTTCGATTTCCTTCTCACAGCCAAACACCGCTTCCTCGAACTTGATTCGAACGGATTCACGGATGTTGTTACCACGACTTGGACCATTGCTGCTACGACGTCCGCCGCCGCCAAAGAAATCACCGAAGATATCACCGAAAATATCAGAGAAATCCATACCGGAGAAATCAAATCCACCGGCTCCACCACCGGCTCCGCCTTCGAAGGCAGCATGACCGAACTGGTCATACTGTCTCCGCTTATCCGCATCGGATAATACGGCATATGCCTCACTGGCTTCCTTGAACTTCGCCTCAGCTTCCTTATCCCCCGGATGCATATCCGGATGGTATTTCTTCGCTAACTGACGATATGCTTTTTTGAGTGTTGCGTCATCGGCATTGCGATCAACGCCTAAGACTTCATAATAGTCTCTCTTCTGCTCTGCCATTGTTTATTATACTTCCTTAAAATCTGCGTCTACGACATCGTCGTTACCTGCACTTGCACCGGCATTCATGTCAGGACCTGCACCTGCACCCATATCCGGGCCTGCACCTGCAGCCTGAGCAGCCTGTGCCTGCTCATATAACTTAGCAAATACCTTCTGTGCAGACTGCTCTAACTTCTCCTGAGCAGACTTCATTGCAGCCACATCGCTTTCAGACATCTCGTCTGCCTGCTGATGTGCATCAACCATATCCTTCAATGCCTTCAAATCAGCCTCTACTTCAGACTTGTCTGCAGGATCTAACTTATCTCCTACATCATCCAAAGCCTTCTGAGTCTGGAATACGAAGGAATCTGCGTTGTTTCTGGTATCAATTGCTTCCTTACGCTTCTTATCTGCTGCTTCGTACTCTGCAGCTTCCTTAACAGCCTTATCGATTTCGTCATCGGACATGTTAGAACCTGCGGTAATGGTGATGTGCTGCTCCTTACCGGTTCCAAGATCCTTAGCGGATACATTTACAATACCGTTGGCATCGATATCGAAGGTAACTTCGATCTGTGGCATACCACGACGTGCTGGTGGGATACCATCCAAACGGAACTGTCCGAGGGACTTGTTATCACGAGCGAACTGACGCTCACCCTGTACAACGTTGATATCTACTGCGGTCTGGTTATCCTCTGCAGTGGAGAATACCTGAGACTTCTTGGTAGGAATGGTTGTATTACGCTCAATCAATCTGGTAGCGATACCACCCATGGTCTCGATAGACAGAGACAATGGAGTAACGTCTAAGAGAAGGATTTCACCTGCACCTGCATCACCTGCAAGCTTACCACCCTGAATGGAAGCACCAATTGCTACACACTCATCCGGGTTTAAGGTCTTGCTTGGCTCATGTCCGGTCAATGCCTTTACTTTGTCCTGAACTGCAGGAATACGGGTAGAACCACCAACCAACAATACCTTGGATAATTCAGATGCGTTTAATCCGGCATCCTTCAATGCGTTCTGTACCGGAATTGCAGTACGCTCTACCAAATCATGTGTTAACTCATCAAACTTCGCACGGGTCAAGTTCATATCGAAATGCTTTGGTCCCTCTGCAGTTGCAGTAATGAATGGAAGGTTGATGTTGGTAGTTGTTGCAGCGGATAATTCCTTCTTGGCCTTCTCTGCAGCTTCCTTCAATCTCTGAAGTGCCATCTTATCAGTAGAAAGGTCTACACCCTCTGCTGCCTTAAACTCAGCAAGCATCCAATCGGTAATCTTCTGGTCGAAGTCATCACCACCAAGACGGTTATCACCACTGGTAGAAAGAACTTCGATAACGCCATCACCGATTTCAATGATGGAAACATCGAATGTACCACCACCTAAATCGTATACCATGATCTTCTGCTCTTTTTCATTGTCCAAACCATAAGCCAAAGCTGCTGCGGTCGGCTCGTTGATGATACGCTTTACATCAAGACCTGCAATCTTACCGGCATCCTTGGTTGCCTGACGCTGTGCATCGTTGAAGTATGCAGGAACCGTAATAACTGCCTCAGATACAGACTCGCCCAAGTAGTTCTCAGCATCTGCCTTCAATTTCTGAAGAATCATTGCAGAAATCTGCTGTGGAGAGTACTTCTTGTCGTCGATGGTACGACCACGATCGGTACCCATATCTCTCTTAATGGATGCGATGGTCTTCTCAGCGTTGGTAACTGCCTGACGCTTTGCAGGCTCACCTACCAAACGCTCACCGGTCTTGGTGAATGCTACGATAGACGGAGTTGTACGTGCTCCTTCCTGGTTTGCGATAACGGTAGGCTTACCACCTTCCATTACAGCAACACAGCTGTTGGTTGTTCCTAAATCGATTCCGATAATCTTTCCCATGATTATTCCTCCTAATTTCCTAACTTTCTTTTATCTAACAGTTATGAAGCAAGCTTCATTATCCATTGGTCGACTAGTTGGCTACCTTCACCATACTGTGGCGAACCACCTGATCGTGATAGGTATATCCCTTCTGTAATTCCTCTACAACTTCGTTCTCTCCGTACTGCTCGTCATCAATGTGCATCACCGCATTGTGAAAATCCGGATTGAATTCCTGACCACAAGCATCAATTGCTTTGACTCCGGCCTCTTCCAAAGAAGTCATCATCTGCTTGTAAATCATCTTCATGCCATCTGCAAAGGCATCGCCTTCCGGTGCATTTACCAGGCCACGTTCGAAGTTATCTACCACCGGAAGAATCTTCTCAACGATGGTCTTCGCACCCATATCAAACATCTGGGATTTCTCTTTCTCGCTACGGGTACGGAAGTTTTCAAACTCCGCCAACTGGCGTTTTACCCGATCCGTTAAATCAGCGATCTGTTCGTCCCGCTTGTCCTTCTTCTCTTTCTTGTGATGCTTCTTCTCCTTCGCCTCTTCCTTCGGCTCGGTTGCATCCGCTTTGGTAACAGCTTCTTCTGTAGGTACTTCCTCGGTTGTGGTTTCTTCTGTTACTTCTTCCGTATTCGCAGCTTCTTCCTGCTCTACGGAGAAGTTTTCTTTTTCTTCTGCCACGTTCCTACCACCTTTCTATTCTTTCTTCATGATGGATCCCAATTGATCCTTGAGCTGACTTAAGTTATCCATCACCTTCTTGTAATCCATACGCTTTGGACCGATGATACCGATGGTTCCCTTGACGCCCTCACCCAAATCGTAGGTCGCCGTCACCACGCTGCAGTCCTTCATGGTCTGGATTGGTGATTCGTCGCCGATATAAACCTGAATACCGGTTCCGCCCTCTTGCTCTTCGATATCTGAAATCAGAGAAGCAAGTTCTTCCTTCTCCTCGAAGGTGGAAATAAATTCGCTTGCTTTCTGAGAATCAGCCAATTCCGGATACTTGAAGATATTGGTTGCACCGCTGGTGTAAATCTCCAAGCCCTCGTCGCTGTCCTTGATGGTCTCTGCCACCGTATTCAATACCTGTGCGATGATGTCTTCGTGGATACCGGCCTGTTCCTTCAACATGGTAATCATACCCAAGTTAATCTGGGAGACCGTCAATCCGTTGAGGTTAGTATTCAGTAGCATATTCAGCTTCAACAGATTCTCGTTGTCGAGTGGCTTATCCACTTCAATCATCTTGTTCTTCACAAGATTTCCATTCATCACCACCACTGATAGGATGTGATGTTCATCCACTGCGGAGAGCTGTACGAACTTCACGCTGGCACCGGTTACGGCCGGAGCGGAAATCATGGTCGCGTACTGGGTGTTGTTGGCAAGTACCTTCACCACCTGTTTCAAAAGCTTCTCCATCTTCTCGGTTTTCTCAATCATCAGTTCCGTTATGTTACTGACTTCCTGATCCTTCTCAGCCATCAACCGATCCACATAGAATCGATATCCCTTGTCGGAAGGAATTCGTCCGGCCGAGGTATGTGGCTGTACAATATAGCCAAGTTCCTCTAAATCCGACATCTCATTCCGAATGGTTGCCGAGCTAAGATTTAAGCCCGCACTCTTGGAAATCGTACGGCTGCCCACCGGTTCACCGGTTTCCAAGTAGTTCTGGATAATCGCATATAAGATTTTCTCTTTTCTCTCATCTAAGGCATCCATACACAATCCTCGTTCTTTATGAATGAAGTGTTTTGGGGTTGTTAGCACTCATCAATTTGGAGTGCTAATATCTAATTAGTAATTTAGCACCCTACCCTTTCTTTGTCAACAAGTTGGGCAAAAATTTATATTTATTTTAGAAATGTGGATTGGCGCTTTTGCGGGAATCCTCTATACTATAGAAAGAAGAGATTTTGGGGAGGATTCTATGACAACCAACAAGTGCAAGCATCTGCTTTTTTTCTCCGGCGACATCACCCGGGATGGAGGTACCGAACGGGTAGCCACCATGTTGGCCAATCAATTGGCCACGTGCCATTGCTATCAGATTTCGATACTGAATATTTCCATGGAGCATCAGCCTCCGGCATTTCCGCTGGATTCTTCCATTGAAACCTATACGCTTTCCAATCATTGGGTATCGGCCGGTCCGGGATATTTGTGGGTCCTGATGCAGATGCGTCGCTTTTTATCCACACATCCGGTGGATGTCATCATCGATATTGACGGAGTTCTGGATGTGCTCAGCATTCCCATGAAGAAAAAGTACCACATCCCCATCATCTCCTGGGATCACTTTAACTATGATTACGAGAAGCAGGCCTTCTACCGTCCCTGGATTCGCAAGCAAACCGTCCGCCATGCAGATGCCATCGTCACCTTGACCACGGCCAACTACGCGGACTACATCGCCAATTATCCCCACCTTACCAAGGTACACTGCATTCCAAACCCTTGTGTGCCAAGGGATGGTATCAAAGAAGTACACTTCGAACAGAAGTGCCTGTTATCCGCCGGTCATCTCATCCCAATTAAGGGATTTCATCGGATTGTTCCTATTGTGAAGGCCCTTCTGGACAAGGATCCCACCCTCTCCTTCCAGTGGCTCATTGCCGGTCAGGGAGAATGCTACGAAGAATTAAAACAGCAAATCGATGCAGCGGGACTTCGTGACTATATTCGCCTGGTTGGCTATACCAGCCGGATGGATAACTTATATGAACAGTCCCTTGCCTACGTACTGCTTTCTGACTGTGAAGGACTGCCGATGGTGCTCTTAGAGGCTATGGCCTATCATCTGCCTTGTGTAAGCTTTGATATCAAAACCGGTCCATCCGATATCATCACGCAACACGTGGATGGTATTCTCATTCCCAAAACCGAGGATGAGGAGGAAAACACCCGGGCCATGGCGGATGCCCTCTATCCTCTTTTGACCGATGAGGCATTGTATCGACGCTATCAGACACAGGCCGGTGCCCATATGCAAAAATTCCACCCATCAACGATTCTTCGTCAATGGATGGAACTGATTGATACTATTGTAGAAACAACGCCATAGCGTAATTGGATAAGTCCATACCACGCTCATTCAAAAATATGCGGCCCTCTGCCGCTTCTAACAGGCCTTCGTCACGCAGTCGCTGGATGGTTTGACCATAGACCCCATCGATTTCCAAACCGAAGGCCTGACGAAATTCTGTCCGGGAAACTCCGGCATTCATACGCAATCCCAAAAACATGAATTCTTCCATCGCAGCCTGACGGCTAAGCTTCTCGGATTCCTCCATCATAGGGGATTCCTGATTGAAGTTTTCCATCACCAAATCGTCGGCGTGGGCAATGTAGTCGTGAATATTGCGCTCATTGGAAAAGCGTACTTCATCCATAAGCGATGCCGCGCCAAGTCCCAATCCCAGATACGGCACCCGCTTCCAATATCCGATGTTGTGCTGGCACACATGCCCCTTCTTGGCATAATTGGAAATCTCGTACTGCTCGTATCCATGGGCCACAAGCTGCATCTGTGCCGTCTTATAAAGCTCATATTCCTGGTTCTCATCCGGCAATACTTCCGTTGCCATCCCCGCATGCTGCTTCACGGCATCGAACTTATACCGATCGTAAAACGGGGTTCCCTTCTCAATAATAAGAGAATACGCAGAAATATGCTCCGGTTGCAGGCGACACACCTGATGGATGGTCTGCAACAACTTCGCCGGGGTCTGTCCGGGCAAGCCCGTCATAATATCCACGCTGATATCGGAAAAACCGGCAACTCTGGCGAATTCAAAGGTATGCAAAAAGCGATCAAACGTATGAATCCGTCCCAACAGCTTCAGCTCATCCGCATTGGCGGACTGCAATCCGATGCTGATACGATTGATGCCCACCGACCGGTATACATTGAAATTCTCGGCACTAACCGTACCTGGATTACACTCGATGGTCACTTCCGCCAAGGGATCTACGTGGAAATACTGATGCACCGTATCCATAATCCGTGCCATATAGTCCACTTCCAGCCAGGAAGGCGTTCCTCCACCGATATAGATGGAGGTAATTTTCTTAGAGCCGAGGCGAATGCCGCGCCACTTAATTTCCCGGCACAATGCATCCGTATAGCTTCTTCGGATATCCTCGTCGTAGCAGCCGGATAAGAAGTCACAGTAATCGCACTTTTTGACACAAAAAGGGATATGAATATAGAGTTCTAAAATATCTTTATACAACTCCATCTTTCATATCCCTCCTTATAATGGTTTCTTCACTTCTTCTGGTTACGCGGTCCCCTTAATCTTCGTCTAATTTCAGGACGCTCATAAATGCTTCCTGCGGGATTTCCACGTTACCAACCTGACGCATGCGCTTCTTGCCTTCCTTCTGCTTCTCTAGCAGCTTCCGCTTACGGCTGATATCACCACCGTAACACTTTGCAAGTACGTCCTTACGCATTGCCTTCACCGTCTCACGGGCGATGATCTTGCTGCCGACGGCAGCCTGAATCGGTATCTCAAACAAGTGACGCGGAATCTCTTCCTTCAGCTTCTCACACATCTTCCGACCGCGTTCATACGCCGTATCCTTAAACACAATGAAGGACAAGGCATCCACGGTTTCACGGTTGATTAGAATATCCAACTTCACCAGTTCCGACTGAACGTATCCCTTGAATTCATAATCAAAGGACGCATATCCACGGGAACGGGATTTTAAAGCATCGAAGAAATCGTAAATGATTTCATTCAATGGTAATACATACTTAATCAATGCACGGGTTTCTTCCATATATTCCATGCTGACATACACACCACGGCGCTCCTGGCACAAATCCATAATGGCACCGATGTACTCGCTGGTGACCATAATCTCGGCATCCACCACCGGTTCTTCCATGTATTCAATCTCGGACGGATCCGGCAAGTTGGACGGATTGGTCAATTCAATCATGGTTCCGTCCGTCTTATGGACACGATACACAACGCCCGGCGCAGTCGTTACCAAATCCAGGTTATACTCACGTTCCAAACGCTCCTGGATGACATCCAAATGCAACAATCCCAGGAAGCCACAACGGAATCCAAAGCCCAAAGCAATGGATGTCTCCGGTTCATACTGCAATGCTGCATCATTCAACTGCAGCTTCTCTAAGGCATCACGCAAGTCCGGATACTTGGCTCCATCCGCCGGATACAATCCACAGTAAACCATCGGGTTTACCTTCTTGTAACCCGGAAGGGCTTCGGCACATGGGCGATTGGCATGGGTAATGGTATCACCCACACGGGTATCCTTCACGTTCTTGATGCTGGCAGTCATATAGCCAACCATACCGGCAGAAAGTTCATCGCAAGCAATAAACTGACCGGCGCCAAAATATCCAACCTCTACCACATCAAAGGATGCCCCCGTTGCCATCATACGTACCGTATCTCCGGCTTTTAAGGTACCTTCCTTCACACGGCAGAAAACAATCACACCACGATAAGAATCGTAGAGAGAGTCAAAAATCAAGGCCTGCAGCGGTGCTGACGGATCACCGGTTGGTGCCGGCAACTTCTCAATCACCTGAGCAAGGACCTGCTCCACGTTCAATCCGGTTTTCGCGGATATCTGCGGTGCGTCCTGGGCTTCTAAGCCAATCACATCCTCGATCTCGTTAATGACACGCTCCGGATCTGCACTCGGCAAGTCTACTTTATTAATTACCGGGAGCACCTCTAAATCATGGTCAAGGGCAAGGTATACGTTGGCTAATGTCTGTGCTTCGATTCCCTGGGCCGCATCAACAACCAGAATCGCGCCATCACAAGCAGCCAAACTGCGGGATACCTCATAATTGAAATCCACATGACCCGGGGTATCAATTAAATTCAGAATATATTCTTCTCCGTCTTCACTATGATAAATCAGACGAACCGCCTGAGACTTAATGGTTATGCCGCGTTCTCGCTCCAATTCCATGTTATCCAAGACCTGGGCCTGCATCTCACGTTCCGTCAAAAGACCGGTTTTCTCAATCAGACGATCGGCCAAAGTAGATTTACCATGATCGATATGTGCTATAATACAAAAGTTACGAACTTTGCTCTGGTCAATTGCCATAATTACCTCCAAATTTCACGCACCCTATCTTATCATAGGAAATAGACCTTCCACAAGAGGATTTCCCGATTTCTCAGGAAAAATCAAGAAAACCCATTGACAGTACGGAATTATTCGATTATTATATCAAGGTATGTTTACATTGAACTGTCCGTGTCCGGCTACAATGTAATCGCTATATATAGTTAAATCATTACATTGGAGGTGTACGAAGTTGGCTAATATCAAATCTGCAAAGAAGAGAATCCTTGTTACCGCTACTAAGACTGAGCGTAACAAAGCAATCAAATCTGAAGTTAAGACTTGCATCAAGAAGGTAGAAGCTGCTGTTGCTAATAACGATAAGACAGCTGCTGAGGAAGCATTAGTTCTTGCTACCAAGAAGATCGAGATGGCAGCAACCAAGGGTGTTTATCACAAGAACAACGCTGCTCGTAAGATTTCCCGTCTTGCTAAGGCTGTAGCTAAGATTGCGTAAGTAATAAATAATATTCATGAATATGAAAACACCAGTACCGTCATACTGGTGTTTTTTTAT
>JAILOI010000100.1 GCA_024690885.1 Lachnospiraceae bacterium | reverse complement strand
TATATGACCCGTACGGCCGATACGGATTTAAGTCTGGAACAACGGGCACAGTTTGCGAAAGATGTGCAGGCAGACTTTCTGTTTAGCGTTCATTACAATGCGTCCGACAGTCATCGTCAGTTTGGCTCGGAGGTATTGGTTTCTACCCAAGCTCCCTATAATGCATATGGATTTCAATTTGGTACGGTTTGCCTGAAGAACTTAACGTCTTTGGGGCTTTATAACCGCGGCATTAAGGCACGGGCCGGTAACGAAGGAGATTATTACGGTCTGTTGCGGGAATCTTCCAAGCGTGGCATTCCGTCGGTGATTATTGAGCATTGTTATCTGGATTTTGATAGCGACAAGGCTTATGCGGATAGCGATGAGGATTTAAAGAAGTTCGGTCAATTGGATGCAAAATCCGTGGCCGAGTATTTCGGACTGAAGAGCAGTGCTCTGGGTGTGGATTATAGTAAGACGGAGTATGTGGAGGTGGATGCCTCTAAGCCGGTACCGGTGACCATCAGTAATCAGTTGGGACCGGAAGAGTGTGAGGTGAGCCTCTGGAACAACAAACCTTCCACCGGAGATATTAGTATTGCAGTACATGGATTTGATACCAATGCGGCAATCCTCTATTACGATTACAGTTTAGATGGGGGCAATAGTTTTACCCCTCTGTATCAGTGGCCCAACGCGAATCCACTGACCAATACCAATGATGAGGACTTCGTCATCAGTTTTCAGTTGCCACAGGGGTCGGCAGCCCAGTTTATCTTACGTAATTACAACATGTTTGATTATTCCACTGCCAGCAATGTGCTGGATTTGAATACCCGGGTGTTGGCAACGGAATTTCAACAGGGGAAGGCCGTCACGCCTATTGCACCGGAGGTAAGTACTACGACAGAAGTGGCGGACAGTTATGACTACACCGACAATTACGGAATCAACGAAGGTGTTTGGAGTGAAGAGGAGAGCGTAGAGACACCGACGGAGGATGACCAAACCACCCAGTCCCATACGGGAAGTAAGTCTCAGGCATCCATCTGGTTGCCGGTACTTTTGTTGGCGGCGATTTCATTGATCATCGTATTATTACTTGCATTGGTGGTTCGTTTATTTGTATTGGAACATCGGAAAGAAGAATAATAGGAGAAGCTATGAGAAGAAGATGCATCGCGGGGGTGTTGCTATTGTCTCTGGTGGCGATGGCAGGATGTAAGGCGTCGGAAGGGGAAGTTCCCGAAGCTTCCAAGCCGACGGAACAAGCAGAGGAGACGGTTGTAGAAACGGAAGAAACCGAAGTGGCGGAGGCAGTGGCACCGGAGGTACTTCTGACCCATCACATCTTATATACGCCATATCAACAGGAGAATATGACGGCGGTAAGCGGAAGTTTTGATACCATCGGTTTGAGTGAAGAAAGCAGCAAGCAGTATCCGAACCTGCAGGCGTCCCTGGAGGATTTTTCCAATGAGACCACAGCCTCCATGGTGGCTGCATACAATGACAATGTGGATGCGGCCTTGGAATACGAAACGGCAGGAATGTCACTTGGTACAATCCAAGGATCGGAGCATGCCACACTTCGGGTGTATCGCTGTGATACCCAGGTGATTTCTATTCTTACGGACGTCAGCAATTATCTGGTGGGTGCGGCCCATGGCATGTATGGCATGCAGGCTCGGACGTATCAGGTGGAAAGCGGAAAGGCCTTGGCACTTACGGATGTGGTTACGGGAGAAGCGGATGCGGTGGCCTCAGTGATTGCCAATCAGCTGCGCACCAACTATCCGGAGGTGGAGTTTTCCGTGGATTTGGAAGATGCCATTGCCGAAAGCTTATACCATACCGGGGAAAGCGTTTGGTATTTAGGCTGGGACAATATAAATTTCTATTTTGGTCCCTACCAATTGGCGGCGTATGCTGCGGGAGATTTCTCGGTGAGTCTATCCCTTGATGAATACCCGGAGTTATTGGATGCATCCTATTTTCGCGAGACAGAAGGAAGTCATGTGATTACCGGTGTCCCCGGGAAGTGTTGCATGGAATTTGACGTGGATGGGGATGGCCAGAAGGATGCGGTCTCCATTTCCAAGGAATATGGGGATGAGAGTACCGGAGATTACTTCGATGGCGTGCAAATTCAAGTCGGCGAGGAACGGCTATCGGTGGCATTGCCGGGGACCGATTTAACTCCATATTATGTTTGGGACAAGGAAAATCACTTCTATGTCTATGTGGTCTCTGAGGGCATGATGGCAGAAAATATGATGGTGGTTTGCACCAAGGACAGTCTGGGACTTCGTGAAGTGACGGATTATATGGGAGTCTTCTCCGGAGATGATTTAAGCGATGAAGCGGCGTCCTTGGATGGCATTGCAGAAGGTACCATCTGTAGCGGAATCTGTCGCAGAGCCTTCTTAAATCCGGACTGTTTCTATCTGGATGAGCGTATTGATCCATTATCGACGACGATGGGACGCAGAGCCTTTGCTGTGGCACGGGACGGAAGTCCAAAGCCGCTACAGGATGCCTACGAAGTGACGACCCCGTTTGTTCTTACGACGCTGGTGGAATTAGAAGTAGAAGTGGTAGCGGATGGAAGTAAGCGAATGCTTCCGGTGGGAGAAGCGGTGACCATACGCTATACGGATGATGCCACCTATGTGCAAGGGGAGTTATCCGATGGGACAGAGATTACCATCCCCTGTGATTTGAGTTGGCCACAAAAAGTGAATGGAATGGACGCAGAAAGCGTCTTCGATGGTATTTTCTATGCCGGATAAAATAAGCCCGATGCTTGGAACGCATCGGGCTTACTTGATGTTTATTTTGTTTTCAATGCAGTTGCAATGTTGATGGCGTGATCGGAACAACGCTCCAAGTCGGTGGTCATATCGGTGAAGATGACACCGGCGGCCGGTTCACACTTGCCTTTCATCAGGCGGTTGATGTGCTTCTCACTCATCTGACGCTGCAATTCATCTACGGCTTCCTCGTAAGCTTCACATTCCGGTAATAAATCGAAGTTCTCCGTGGAGAAGATTTCGATACTGGAATCGATGGTCTTCAATGCGGCTTCTGCCAAATGCTGCAATTCCTTGCGGGCCGACTTACTGAAGTCTTCCTTGGCGGTGGTGATTTTCTGCTTGTACTCAATGATGTTCTCCGCATGGTCACTGATTCGCTCGAAGTTGGAACAAATCAGGGTCAACTTCGTTGCACGGAAGTTATCGGATTCGGAGATATCCTGATTTCTTAATTCGATCAATCGATCGGTAATTTCATTGGTAAGGTAATCGACGATGCTCTCCGTATCTTCCACCTGGGTGACTAACTCATCGGTTGGGGAGAAGAAACATTCCATAGCAGCTTCTAAGTTGTCACGGGACATCTGACCCAAACGCTTGATTTCCAAAATCGCCTGACGAATCACAATGGATGGCAGGGTATTCTTGGCGCTTACCATATACTGAAGCTTTTTGCCTTCGAGCATTCTGGTTTCTTCCGGAAGAATTGGAATTAACTTCTCTGTTAAGTGAGCAATCTGTCCGGAGAACGGTAACATAATCAATACTGCAAAGATTGCGAAGAGTGTATGTGTATTCGCAATCTGTCGTCCGATGTCATTCGGAGATAAGCGTTGAATCAAATCCAGGATGCCCGGGAACAATGCTAATAAGAAGCAGAGGATTCCGGCACGGAATAAGTTGAAGGTTAAGTTCAACAGTGCGGTACGCTTACCGTTGCGATTGGTGGTTAAGCTTGCAAGGATGTTCGGGAATACAGAACCGATGGCAGCACCGATGATTAAGTACACTGCGGTGTGGTATTCCAACAATCCCTGGATGGCAAAGGCCTGGAAGATAACGGTAGATGAAGAGGAACTCTGCAACAATGCCGTAAATGCCAAACCGAATAATACAGCCAACAATGGGTTGGATAAGCGGGATAGGAAGTTGATGAATGGCTCCGACTGAGACAGTGGCCGAATCGCATCCTTAATTAAGCTGATTCCAACGAACAACATACCGAATCCTAAGATGATGGAACCGATGTGTTTGATGTATGGCTTCTTGATGAACAAATACATGATGCATCCGATGAATAATAGAATCGGAGCAAAGCTGGCCAAATCAAAGGCAGTAATCTGGGCGGTGATGGTGGTTCCGATGTTCGCACCCATAATGACGAGAATGGCCTGAGCCAATGTCATCAATCCGGAGTTTACGAATCCGATGACCATCATATCCGTAGCGGAAGATGATTGAATCAATACGGTTACGCCGATACCCAAAAGGACACCGATGATTTTGTTGGAGGTGACGTGCTCTAAGATGACACGAATCTTATCACCGGCTGCATTCTGCAGACCGGAAGACATGATTGTCATACCATATAAGAACAGGCCGACACCACCGAGCATAGAAAAGAACTGCAATATTGTCATGGTACTTTCTCCATTTCTCTATGTGTTTGATATTGCGGAATGCAATACCCGCATATACTTCATTCCATACGCATACATATTTACTTTAAATGATGTAAAGACCTTTGTAAAGTAGCGGATGTTTTAGTATAATTTTTTTAATCAGTGATACGCGGGGGAGTCGGTATGAACGTTTTCAAAAAACTCATGGCATCATTTATGGAATATCTGTTTTTCATCGTGGTCATGTTTATGCTGTTTTATATGGTTGCATGTTTGGCCAGAGTGTTTTTTATTCCTATGGAAGAACCGCCGGCAAAGCCTTTTGATGAGATGTTTTTGGTAAGCAGTGCAGAAGGAGAGCAGGCAAGAACAACGCTGCCGGCTTCTTTTGATGTACCGGATACCGCGTATATGACCGCAGAGAGCGTGATGCCGGAGGAGATTGTTTCCGGCGAGTATCTGGCGTATTACAGTTCCTTCCAGAAGGTGAAGGTATACATTGACGGGGTGCAACGGGGCGAGTCCAACGGAAGCGAGAGTTTCTTCCAGACGGACGTGCCTGCGAACCGTCTGTCTTTTATTGAATTATCTGCAGCGGATGCCGGAAAACCACTGATGCTTACCTACGAGAGCCCACTGTATAATTACAAGGGGCTTCTTGGCAGAATGTGCATTGGTGAGAAGAAAGCCTGCACCCGTTATATGTTCCATAGCCGGGTCCCGGTGGTTCTTGTGGGCATGTTTGTTTTTTTCTTCGGTCTTCTGTTGTTAGGCGTTGGTCTTAGCAAGGAAGCCCATATTCACATCAATCGTATTTATAAGTTATTGGGATTTGCCGGCATATTTATGGGGGCGTGGTTTGTACTGCAATCCTGTATCTGTCAGATTTTCTTCTCTGATGTATCCTGGGTACACTGGGCGGAGTTGATGTGCTTCGTATTTTTGCCGGTGCCGCTGTTGTTCTTCATGGACGAATGTACCCATAGCCTCTATTGGAATTTGATTCAGCCGATTTGCATCGCCAGTCTGGCGTTTACCATCATGTCCCTGGTGTTGACGCTGGGGGGATATGATGCCATGCGGTTTATTATTTTGATTCATATGTTGATGGTCATTACCATTCTTTTTGCCTTATGGATTCTGGCAGATATTTACCGGACCAGAAGGGATTTGTTCCGAGAACTACATTGGGTCGTTGCCGGCTTTGCCGGATTCTTTGCTTCGGCAATTGTGGAAGGCGCCCAGTTTTATCTGTTTCCGCGGAGTGAAGAGGGTACGGTTCTTGCCGTGGGTGTGGCTGCCTTTTTCCTATGCAATTATGTGTGGCTGCAGAAACAGCGGGTTTTCTATATGGCCCAGGAACAGAAAGAGAAGCAGAAGGCCAGAACCAAGAATCTCTTTCTGGCCAATATGTCCCATGAAATCCGTACTCCGGTGAATACCATTCTGATTACCAATGCCATGATTTCCCAGGAGAGCAAGGACCCCAAGATTCGTTCACTGGCCAAGGATGCCCTATTGGAGGGCAAAAAGCTACTTGCCCTGATCAATGATATTTTGGATTACTCCAAGATTACGTCTCATCATATGGTGGTGGAACCATCCAATTATGACATGGTATGGTTCCTGCGAGATCTCTATCGTTTGGGGGAGAAGTATCACGAGGATGCACCGTTCCTGGAGTTTTCCTTCCATTGCAATCCACAGCTTCCAAGCTATCTCTACGGGGATGAGGCCAAGATTCGACGGATGATGGAGAATCTGCTTCGGATGGCCTTTCGACAGAAGGATTGTTCGAAGATTCGTTTGATTGTGGATTACAAATTGTTGCAGCCCGACGAAGCGTTGCTTCTATTGTCGGTGGAAGATGACGGCCCGGGTGTTGGGGAAGAGCAGCAACAGCAGATTTTGGATACCTTCAGTGACAAGCTGCAATCCGAGGGCTTTGATGTGGAACTTAGTTTGGTGGATGGTATCCTGCGGTTGATGGACGGCGAGTTTGAATATTCGTCAGAAGCGGATCTAGGCACCAAGGTGACGCTACGTATTCCGCAACAGGTGGTGGAATTGCAGGCCATCGGCGAACAGAATGCAGCTTCGGTAGAACATACGATTTTACTTTCCAGAGATACCACCCGTCACGTTCTTATGGTGGATGACGAAGAGATGAACCATCGGATTTTCAAGGAAATCCTCCGTGGAGAGAAGGTGGATATCTCGGATGCATACTCCGGAGAAGAAGCATTGAATCTGGTGACCATGCATCGCTACGATATTATCTTTATGGATAATTACATGGATGGTATTAGCGGTATGGAGACTGCCGAGCAGATGG
This sequence comes from Lachnospiraceae bacterium, assembly GCA_024690885.1. Lineage (GTDB taxonomy): Bacteria > Bacillota > Clostridia > Lachnospirales > Lachnospiraceae > XBD2001. Next base: position 21,871 of record JAILOI010000100.1, on the reverse strand, counting down.
TGGGACTTGCCCATAGCCGTAATCTGGATACCCCGGTGATTCTCTTATCCGCATCCGGTGTGACCGGACAGGAACTTCAGGAGCATGGCTTCTCGGGATATATCCAAAAGCCGATGGCCAGACAGGATGTATTCCGGGCATTAAAAACCTTAGAGGAAGGAGGATACGATGTCCAAACAGAAATCTATGACAACGAAAACAAAATTTAGACACCGCAGCAACCTTCCGGAAAGCGTGGTACGGGATATCTCCCTTCGGGTTTACGAGATGCTGGTGTTGTTTGCGGTAATCGTATGCGTCAGCGCCTTTTTCCTGCCACATGAGAATGCTTCTATTTGGGATACGCTGAAGTTTACACCGGAAGAGATATTAAACAAGCGTACCGGTCTGATGTTCTTCGGGGTGTTTGCCGTCATTATTTTGGTGCAGCGCATCATCATCTTTTCCCGTCGGCAGCAGATTCGTTACATGGAAGCACGGAAGAAAAATCAGGATACCAATGAATTTCTGACGACCATGTCCCATGGAATTCGAACGCCGATTAACGGTATTATGGGATTAAATACCATCATCGGCCGTAAGAACAAGGAAGCGGCAATTGAGGAGTATGTCAATCAGATTCAGCGTGCCGGAGACAGTTTGATTTCCAACCTGGATGAAATTCTGGATTTTTCCAAGATTGAACAAAACTCCATTGAGATTGAGGAGGCAGAATACAATGTGGCCACCATGATTGGGGATTGCTACCAGTTGATGAAAGAGCGTGCCAATCAGAAGCATCTGCAGTTTGATGTGGTCTGTGATCCGGATATTCCCCGTCGGTTGTATGGAGATTCCATGCGTATTCGCCAGATTATCTTAAATATTCTTTCCAATGCGGTGAAGTATACCACCCAGGGTAGCGTGCGTCTGGAAGTGTTTTCCGATTATCTGGGTGCCGACCAGGCCCATCTGATTGTGAAGGTGACGGATACGGGAATCGGTATTTCCGAGGAAGCCCTGCCCCATGTGTTTGATGCCTATTCCCGTATTGATGTGTACCGCATTCGTAACGTGGAGGGCACGGGCCTTGGTATGGCAATTACCAAGCAACTGGTGGAGCGTATGGGCGGCCTGATTATGGTCACCAGCAAGGTGGATGAGGGCACCATGTTCCGGGTACGTATTCCACAACGGATTGTGGATGATACCCCGGTGGGAGATTTGGATTTGACCCAGAGCAGTACCTCCTTCCAGAAGAATCAGTGGTTCTTTGCCCCGGGAATCCGGGTGCTGGCGGTGGATGATGTGGAGATGAATTTGAAGGTTCTTGCAGGAATGATCGAGCCCTCCGGCATCTGGGTGGATGTGGCCCACAGCGGCGAGGAATGCCTGGCTATGGCTAAGGAGGAACGCTACGATGTGATTCTGATGGATGACCGCATGCCACAGATGGATGGAGTTACCTGTTTCCAGCGATTGCACAATCGAAGCAACGGGAAGAACGCCAAAACGCCGGTGATGATGGTTACGGCCAATGCGGTGCGTGGTGCGGAAGAGGAGTATCGGAAGATTGGATTTGCAGCGTATTTGCCCAAGCCTATTCGGGAGGAGGAATTGATTGCTGCCTTGCGGGAACTGTTGAAGGGTAAATATTTAGAAAATTAGCAGAAAATCATTAAAATTATTTGATAAATAGTGGAAAAAAGCCTACCGGAAAGCTAAAATAGAGGTAGGCTTTTTATTATGCCAATCAATGGGGAAACAAGCAGTTTGGACATAGAAGAGAAGGTTTTGGGGTGAAGAGTTATGGCAGAAATCGGCATTCAGTTTTGTGGATTGGCTTTAATTCTCTTGTTGATATTTTTTACGTATCGCAGGAAAAGTATTGGGTTACACAGTAGTCGTTCTTATCACATGGCATTGATTGCTGCACTGATTTGTTTGGGCAGTGATGTGATTTCGATTTATGGGTTGGCGCATTTGGATACCTGGCCGGAGTCTGCGGTTTTGGTAGCATGCAGAATTTATATTGTGTCTCTGGTGTATATGGGGTTTCTATCCTTCGGTTATATTGCCAGTGATGCCTTGCATCGGAAGGTGCGATGGATTTCCGGCGCCATCGGTGGAACCTCGGTTTTAGTAACGACGGCCATTGTGTGGTTTCTGCCCCTCTACATTCATGCAGAAGGGGAGGAACTCTATACTTATGGACCGGCCGTGGTTGCCACTTATATTTTTGCAGTAACCTATGTACTTGCGACGGTGACTTTTGCCATTGCATCCATGCGGTATATGAACCGGCATCGTACGATTTCCGTGTTGGCCTGGATGGGAATCTGGCTGTTGGCAGCGGTGATTCAGTATTTTAACAACAATCTGCCCCTTGTTGGATTTGCAACAGCGTTGGGACTTACCATTTTGTTTGCGGATTTGGAGAATCCGGATGTGAATATCGATCGGGAGACGGGAACCTTTACTGCACATGCGCTGATGTCTTATATGATTCAGCAGTTTGAGGAAGAGAACCCCTTTGCCATGATGAACATTGTCCTTGGCACCGAGAATCAGAACTTCACCCGGGTTCAAATGCGTTCGATTTTACTTACGGCGGCCAAGCGATTGGATAGTATTCCCAACACCCTGTTGTTTCGAAACGTGGCAAGAGAGTATATCCTTTTATTTCGCAACCGTGAGGAATTGGAAACACAGTATCCGAAGATTCGGGAGTTGCTACAGCAACCCATTGCAACGGATGAAGGGGTAACGGAATTACATCCGTATTACATCATTCTGCCGGACAGCGGACTTGTTACCGGAGCAGATGAGATTTTTGCCTTTCACGGACATTTTTTGCAGCATGATCCGGAGGTGGATTACCGGATTGTGGATGCACAGGAGATGAAGCGGATTCGGGAAGAGGTGCGGATTCGAAGTGAGATTTCCGAAGCCTTGCGGGAGGATCGGCTGGAGGTGTATCTGCATCCCATCTTCTCGGTGGAAAAGCAACGTTTTACGTCTGCGGAGGCCTTGGCACGTATTCGGTACCGGGACGGTGGTTTGATGATGCCGGGGGCGTTTATTCCGGTAGCAGAGCAATCCGACCAGATCATTCATATCGGTGAGACGGTTTTTCGCAAGTCCTGCCAGTTTCTGGCAGAACATGATATGGAGGAGTTGGGAATTGAGTACATTGAGATTAATCTCTCCGTGGCTCAGTGTCAGCGTCCCACATTAGCAGCCGAGTTTATTGAGATTATGGATCAGTATCAGGTGGATCCACGACAGATTAATTTAGAGATTACGGAGTCCGGCTCCCTGAAACATCGGAAGATTTTGCTGACCAATATGCAGGCACTGATTGATCGAGGAGTACGTTTTTCGCTGGATGATTTTGGCACGGGAGAATCCAATTTGGATTACATTATGAATATGCCGGTGGAGATTATTAAATTTGACCGGACCCTGACCCAATCCTATTTTACCAATCAGCGGACGAAGTACGTGATTGACAGTATCATTGAGATGATCAAGGGATTGGAACTTGAGATTGTCAGTGAAGGTGTGGAAACCAAGGGACAATACCACACCATGATGGAAAAGGATATTGATTACATACAGGGCTACTATTTTGCGAAGCCCATGTCTATGACGGATTTTGTTGCGTTTGTAAAGAACTATGAAGGAGAGGCCGACGCTTAAAATCGTTGGCCTTTTTTTAGAAAAAGTTTATAAAAATTTAAGAGACAGTACGGCAGAGAATCGGTATAATGAGGGAAGTTGTACAAAATCTATTGGGAGAATGACAGACTATGTATGGAGCAATTTTCGGCGATATCGTAGGAAGTTCCTACGAACATCGAGAAACAGACAAAACCAAGCTGTTTCGATTGTTCACAGAGGAATCCCGTTTTACGGATGATACTGTGATGACCCTTGCGGTAGCCAAGGCATTCATTGAAGCCGGGCCCCAGGGCGACGAGGAGGGGATGAAAACCCGCCTGATTGAGAACATGAAAAATTTTGGACGCGCCTTTCCGGATGCGGGGTACGGTGCGAAGTTTCAGGAATGGTTACGAGGCGAGGATACGGAAGCCTATGGAAGTTTCGGTAACGGATCTGCTATGCGGGTATCCATGGCCGGTTGGCTGTTTGATTCCATTGAACGAACCCGTGAGGTGGCACGCTGGAGCGCAGAGGTGACCCACAATCATCCGGAAGGAGTCAAGGGAGCGGAAGCTATTGCAACGGTGATTTTCTTGATTCGGAATGATTGGAACAATGCAACGATTTCCCATTATATTCAACGGGAGTTTGGCTATGATTTAACCAAGAGCCTGGAGGATTTAAGGAAGGAATCTGTGGACGATGTTACCTGTGCGGTTACCGTACCACAGGCCATACGTGCATTCCTGGAGGCCGAGGATTTCGAGGACGCCATTCGAAATGCGGTGTCCTTAGGTGGCGATACGGATACGCTGGCTTGTATGGCCGGTAGTATGGCAGAAGCCCGCTTCGAGATTCCGGAGGAATTTATGGAAGAAGTCCGGGATCGCTTACCGGAGAAACTGGTCACATTATTGGATCAGTTAGAGAAGGTGCGCACCCAGGTGGAAGAACGCCGGGATGTGTTGCACCAGATTCATTATTTTCTGGAAGATCCGCAGAAGGAACGACTGATTCCGCTACTGCGTGCACTGGAGATTCGTATGAAGGCAGGCTGCCTGTTCTTCATGCCGGTGGAGCTTCCGGAGGAAGAGATGACACAGTTATCCAACCGATTCCCACTTGGTAGTGTGATTCCGTTGGCGAGGGATATTCACCCAAGCCGCAGATCCATCTCCACCAATGACGGAAAACGCTGGTTAGCAGCATTTACCTCTGTATCTGAGGGGAACAGAGGTGATACCAAGACGTATTACGTTGGGGAGCCGATGAGCTTTACATTGCAGGCCTGCTTACAATTGCAGGATTGCGCGGGAGTAGTAATTAATGCCTGGGGAGAGAGATTCTTCTTTACTAGAGAGATGATTGAAGTATTTTTAAGTAAGAAAGAACCCGAGGTACACCATGATCAAGCAGAGCGTTAAGAAGCCTTATACCATTCTGGTGGGAGTCATCATCATTCTGATGTTGGCTTCCGTCAGCTTGTCGAAAATGACCACCGATTTATTACCAACCATATCCACCCCCTATCTGATGGTGGTTTCAACCTATCCGGGTGCTTCTCCGGAGAAGGTGGAGATGGAAGTGGTAGAACCCATGGAACGGGTGCTATCCACGGTAAACGGGGTCAAGAATGTCACATCCAACTGTGCCGAAAACTACGGCATGATTACCCTGGAATTTGAAGATGGAACGAATATGGATTCCGCTCTCGTCAAGGTCAACAGTGCCTTGGATACGGTGAAGGATTCCCTTCCGGAACGATGCAGCAGTCCGAACATTATGGAAATCAGTTTGGATATGTTGGCTACCATGTATGTTGCGGTATACGACGACAATATGGATATCTATGAACTGACGGAGTTTGCCAATGATACGGTTGTGCCGTATTTTCAGCGGCAGAACGGTGTTGCCAGTGTATCCACCGTCGGTTTGGTGGAGCAGATGGTGGAAGTGCGTCTGGACGAGGATGCCATCGATGATTTGAACGATCAGTTAGCCACCCATGTATCCGGAAAGTTATCGGATGCCCAGAGTGAAATCAACAAGGCCCAGGATAAGATTACGTCCGGAAAAGCAGATTTGGAAAAAGGCAAGTCGGAATTAAGTTCCAAGCAGGAGTCCACCTCCAAGGAATTGGCGGAGGCTACCAAGGGATTAAATACTGCGTTGGCTACCCAGCAGGCCTATGAAGCAAACCTGAATAGTTTGAAGGCATCCAAGGCTGCCTTAGAAGCAGAGAAGAAGGCCTATACGGACAACGGCGTCATCAGCGGCTATGAAGGATTGAATACCTTGTTTGCAACCTTGCCAACCACTCGAGATGGTTTGGTGGCGGCAGGAAGTGCGAATCCAACCCTGAATGCCTTGCTTACTTCTGCGGGCATTACCGCAACCACCAGCTACCCAAGCAGTGTGGCAGATGCTTTGTCCGATGATGGAAGTAAGCTTGCCAATGCGGTGACCTTGATTCAGACGGTGAAGACCATCTATGATATGGATTCCACCACATTTGCAGCAATGGCCACGGTTGCAGGGATGGATACTTCTGTTTTGACCCAGAGCAGCTTGCAGCAGATGTACGATATTATCAATACCCGTATTCCACAGATTGACACGGAACTTGCAAACCTGGCAACGGAATTGATTGCAGCGCAGGCGGCGGTGGATCAGGTGAATGCAACCGTCAATTCTGCTATGGCAAATTACAATACGGTGGAGGCGGGCAAGATTTCTGCGGCAGCAGGTTTCGGTAGTGCCCAGGCACAGCTATCTTCTGCGGAACAGGCCTTATCGGATGCCCAGGCCAAGCTGGATGAATCCGTTAAAACCTATAATGATTCCAGAGATGCAGCGTTAAAAGCCGCCAATCTGGATCAGCTGCTAAACCTAGACACCTTATCCGGCTTGATTACAGCACAGAACTTCGAGATGCCGGCCGGTTATATTGAAGATGAAGAGGACAAGCAGTGGTTGCTGAAAGTTGGAACGGAACTAACGGAGTTAGATCAGCTCAAGAATCTGGTATTGGCAGATGTTGATGGAATCGGCGAGATTCGCTTATCGGACGTGGCTGAGATTACAGTGATTGATAATGCCTCTGACAGTTATGCCCGTATGAATGGCAAGGATGCCGTGCTGTTGTCAATTTACAAGGCGTCCACCTCCGGAACTTCGGATGTGGCGAAGACCTGTAATAATGCCATGAAAACCTTGGAAGCAGAGCATGAGGGCTTACATATTACGCCATTGATGGACCAGGGAGAGTATATCTCCATGTTCTTATCCACCATTTTACAGAATATGGTACTGGGTGCTTTATTGGCCATCCTGGTGTTGATTCTGTTTCTACGTAGTGCGAAGCCGACCCTTGTGGTTGCCTTCTCCATTCCGTTTTCCGTATTGCTTGCGGTCCTACTGATGTACTTTACCGGTATCAGCCTAAACATTATGTCCATGGCCGGCTTGTCTTTAGGAATCGGAATGTTGGTGGATAACTCCATCGTTGTAATAGAGAATATCTATCGTATCCGTGGCAAGGATATTCCGGCACCCCGTGCTGCTGTCCAGGGTGCAAAACAGGTGGCAGGAGCCATTGTTTCTTCCACGTTGACCACGGTGTGCGTATTCCTTCCGATGATTTTCACCACCGGTATGGTACGCGAATTGATGGTGCCGTTTGCACTGACCATCTCCTTTGCTTTAGGTGCAAGTTTGCTGGTTGCACTTACGGTAGCTCCGGCTATGGGAAGTGTCTTGCTTCGCAAGTCGGTACCGAAGCAGTCCAAGTCCATGCGGGTGGTACAGTCCATCTATGGAAAGATTCTGAATTGGTGCTTACGCTTTAAGGTGGTACCACTGGGGATTGCCATTGCATTATTGGTGGTTGCTATCTTGGGAACCTCCCGCATGGGTCTGGTACTAATCCCGGATATGAACTCCAACCAGGTGTATGTGGATATTACCATGGATGAAGATCTGGATATGGATGCCTGCTATGCCAAGGCGGATGAGATCTGTGAGAAGATTCTAAGCGTGGAGGAGATTACCTCTGTTGGCGCGATGACCAATATGAACAACATGATTTCCACGAATTTGACCGCGGGAACCAACGATTATCGTACCTATGCGGTCTATCTGATTCTCGATGAAGAAGTGGATAAACTTTCCGAGTTAAAAGCGGTGCAGAAGGAATTACGGGACTTATTGGCAGATGAAGAAGATTGTGAAATCGTGGTACAGGAATCCAGTGCCGGAGATATGAGCAGCATGATGTCTTCCGGTTTAACCTTAAATATTTCCGGTGAAGATTTGGAAACCATTGAAGGGCTGTCCGAAGAATTGATGGAGAAGATTCAAACCATCGATGGATTTGATGAAGTATCCAACGGACAGGAAGACGGAGATGAGGTGTTACACCTGGTCATCGACAAGGACAAGGCCATGGGCTACAGCCTTCCGGTGGCACAGATTTACAGTGATATTTCCTCCCGTTTGGTGACAGACAAAACCTCCACCAGCTTTACGGCAGACAACCAGAAGATGGATGTGAAAATAATAGATGAGACCCATCAGTTGACCGTAGAGAATTTGATGGATATGGAATTTGATGTGACGGTAACCGAGGACGATGGTACCCAGACCACGGAAGCTCATAAGCTGTCGGAGTTTGCAACCATCGAGCATGAGCGTGCGCTTGCGACGGTAAATCGTCAGAACGGTACGCACCAGATTACAGTTACCGCAACCACCAAGGAAGGGTATAACACCACACGTTTATCGGAAAAGGTCATGGATTTGGTAGATGGCATGGAGTTGCCTTCCGGTTATACCATTGATTTGGGTGGTGAAGCAGAAGAGGTGAATGACATGCTGTCCCAGATGGGAAAGCTTTTGTTACTTGGATTGGCATTGGTATATCTGGTGATGGTTGCTCAGTTCCAGAGCTTACTTAGCCCATTTATTATTCTCTTTACGGTACCGCTGGCCTTCACCGGTGGACTGTTTGGTTTGGTGGCGTTCCATGAACAAATCAGTATCGTCAGTCTCTTAGGATTCCTGGTATTGATGGGAACGGTTGTAAACAACGGTATTGTATTCGTCGATTATACCAACCAGTTACGGATTGCCGGTATGAAGAAACATGATGCACTGATTTTCACCGGTAAGACCCGTATGCGTCCGATTTTGATGACGGCACTGACTACGATTTTATCCATGAGTACCATGGTATTCTCCCAGGATATCTCTGCGGGCATGAGCCGTGGCATGGCGGTTGTGGTTGCAGCCGGCTTATTGTATGCAACCTTGATGACCTTGTTTATTGTTCCGGTGATGTACGACATTCTTTACCGCGGCGAGCCAAAGGATATCGACGTGGGAGATGATTTGGAGGAAGCTCCGGACGAAGTATCTGATTATTTGAATAGTTTGTAAACTTTGGTATAATAAATCATGAGGGAGATTTGATTTCAGGGGGAAGGAATCAATACACTTTTTCTATTCGGAAGGAGAAGTGCGTATGGTTCACGAGTTTTTGGAAGGTATGGATGTGAAGAGGCGGCGGCAGCATTATGCCCTGGGTACAGTGGTTGTCCTGTTGTCTGCTGTCTATTGCACATTCTTTTCACCTACGTTTATGTTGAGCCGACAGTGGATACCGTTGCCCAACGTTACATTCAACATAGCCTTTCTGCCGGTGGTGCTGCTGGCAGGACTCTTCGGCTATGTTCATTCTATGATTCTGTGCTTAATTCTGCTGTTTTGTTTCATGATTCAAAATGTAAGCTCGGCGTTCTATGTGATTATTTATGTCATGGTATCGGGCGTGGTGTATTTTGCTGCCAAACAAGGGTGGCTCATTGATATTCGCAAGATTTTCTTAACGGGGGCAATATGCGCCTTGATCATCGGTAACGGTGAGTATTTGCTCTTATGTATTTCGTTTCCCCAGGGATTTCAATATTATTCTTTTTTTGGACAGTTTGCGCTGTTTATATCCGCAGTACCGGAGTGCTTGTTGGTGCTCTTTGGTTTGTATGTGTTTTATCGCTACGGGCCGGACTCCTTCAAGGAGCAGTACTTTTGCGGATTTTTTTATACCTGGAATTATCAGCGTTACATCTTAACCAAACAGAAACACCGGGGGCTGCGGTCCTTAGGTGCCCATGTAAGTGCCGGCCTGATATTGGATTTGGTGGCAATGATTGGGTTGACCATCTTTTTGACCTACACCCTGATGACTCACTTTTTTATTCAAAACGTATTCGAGGACAAACAACAACTGAGTGACGAACAGACCATCTATGTCAGTGATTTGCACTTCATGCTGTTGATTGAAAACAAGAACATCAACCAGAATGAAGCGGATATTTCCGATATTTCCATCAACGATCGGCACCACGGATTTCTGCTGGTTTCCTTTTTTCTACAGCTGGGATTGGTACTGTTATCGGCCATGATTCCGGTCATTGTATTAAGTAACTTCGCCGCGCAAAAGCTGGCGGTGGACCCCATCCGGCAACTGTCGGAATACATTGACGGTTATGTAAAAACCCCGGAGCGGGAGCGCCCACACTATACCAAGGTGACCACCTATCAGGAACCTTATTTTCATGATGAAATCTGGGATGCGTATCAGGCGTTGCGGGTGTTGGTGGAGGATGTAGAGGCTTACGTCGCCAAGATTCAGGAGACACAAAGTCTGGAGAATACGTTGAAAATTGCCCAGGCGGCCAATCAGGCCAAGAGTAATTTTCTCTCCAACATCTCCCATGAGATTCGGACCCCAATCAATGCTGTGCTTGGCATGGATGAGATGATTTTGAGAGAGAGTCACGAGCCAAACACCATTGAGTATGCCATGGATATTCAAAATGCCGGAAAAACCCTGCTGAGTTTAATTAATGATATTCTGGATTTCTCCAAAATCGAAGCGGGTATGATGGACATCATTCCGGTGCAATATGATTTGACGTCGACCATCAACGATTTATACAACATGACCTCCTTCCGTGCGAAAGAGAAGAATTTGAAACTGATCTTTGAGTTTGATGAGGACATGCCGCACGTGTTAATCGGTGATGAAATCCGTATCAAGCAGTGCGTGTTGAATGTGTTAAACAATGCGGTGAAGTATACGGAGGAGGGAAGCATCACACTGAATATGACCTATGACTGTGTCAGCAGTGATGATATCTACTTAAACGTAAAAGTAACGGATACCGGTATCGGTATTAAGAAGGCGGACATGGACAAACTGTTTGCCCCCTTCCAGCGGATTGATGAACGCAACAACCTGACGGTGGAAGGTACCGGACTGGGTATGAGTATTGTGCGAAACCTGCTGCATGCCATGGGCAGCGAACTGCAGGTGGAGAGTGAATTCGGCAAGGGTTCGGCGTTCTACTTCCGGATTCTGCAACGGGTGGTCAGCTGGGAGCCAATCGGTGATTTCTCCAAGATTTATCGTGAGATGAATGAGAACAAGGAGAAGTTGTACGAAACCTTCCATGCACCGGAAGCAAGAATTCTGGCGGTGGACGATACCCAGATGAACCTATCGGTGGTTCAGGGACTTTTGAAGCCAACCCAGGTGCAGGTGGATACCGCCTTAAGTGGTGAAGCGGCCCTAAAGAAGATGGAAGTTACGGCTTACGATATGATTTTGATTGATTATCGAATGCCGGGAATGGATGGTGTGGAATTGTTGCATGCCATCCGTACCCGGGAGCATGGCCTCAATCAGTCGGTGCCTTGTATTGTATTGACAGCCAATGCCATCAGTGGCGCCAGAGAGGAATACTTACATTCGGGGTTCGATGATTATCTGGCAAAACCGGTGAATGGTCAGCTGCTCGAACAGATGGTGGCTCGTTACATCTCGCCGGAGAAGATTGTTTACGAAGGCATGGCCGGGTATGAGGAAAATCCGCCGGATGAAAATGATTTAGAGGTGGAGATTCAGATTCGGGAAGCACTGAAGAATGCCAAGATGCTAAACGTGGACAAGGCATTAGAGTTTTGTGATACGGCGGTGGTCTTACGGGATGCATTGGAAGAGTTCTACCTGAGCATTGATGCGAAGACCAAGGCAATTGAAGGCTATGCCATCGACAAGGATTTTCGCAATTATACGATTTTGGTACATGCGCTAAAAAGCTCTGCTCGTTTGATCGGAGCCTCGCAACTATCTTCCTACGCCGCGTATTTGGAAGAGTGCGGAGACAACGAGCGTGAGGATAAAATACGGGAACTGACGCCGGAACTGCTGCGACAGTATCGTGCATTAGAACCCATCATTGCAACTCTTTTTGTCCATCCGGATGATGGCTTGCCGGAGATCTCCATTGAGGAGTTGCATCAGGCTTGGAATGATATTCGTGAATTACTGGAGGTGTATGACTACACCAGCGCCGATCGGGTGATGGAAATGTTGCGGGGGTATCGCATACCGGAGAAAGAGAAGGAAAAATATCACAAGGTAAGGGAACTGATGGCGGCAGTGGATCGAGATCAGCTGTTGGAAATCCTTTCGGAAGGAGAGGCATGAAATGAATGATAACGTTATTTTGATTGGCGATCACAAGAGTTTCATGGTGACCGCAATCGTAAAGGAACTGGAAGATAACGGATACAATGTATTGCAAAGCGATTTGGATATTGATGAAATCAGCAAGTTTCACGTAGATGTGGGAGTCTTCGTGCTGTATCTGGATAGTCCGGAGGACAACGAAAAGCAGCTGATTTACCTGAGAGACCGCATTATGGAGAACTATATGTCGCTGGTGGTCATCGGAAAGCATCTGGATTTGGAGAAGCTTTATACCATTATTCCGAAAAACAAGCTGGCAGGTAGTTTTGTGCGCCCGGTAAATATCAAGGAATTGGGCGAGGGGCTGGATGATATCCAGCAACAGGAAACCCTGCGGAAGCAGAAGAAAAAAATCCTGCTGGTGGATGACGACGGTACCATGCTTCGCACCATGAAGGCCTGGCTGGAAGATTACTATCAGGTGTTTATGGTGAATTCCGGCATGGCGGCGATTACATTTTTGACCAAAAACCAGGTGGATTTGATATTATTAGATTATGAAATGCCGGTGACCAGTGGACCACAGGTTTTGGAAATGATGAATTCCGATCCGGATATGTCTAAGATTCCGGTGATGTTTCTGACGGTGAAGGCAGATAAGCACAGTGTGCTTACGGGACTTTCCCTTCGGCCGGAGAATTATCTGTTGAAAACCATGCCGCGGAATCAGTTATTGGCAGCAATTAATGAGTTTTTTGTAAAGCAACGAGTGGAAGATATGCAACGCATTTAGGGGATGAGGGGGCTATACAACCATGCTAAGCAAACGATGGGAAGCATTACGTAATCCGAGAAAAAAACGGCATGTGATTTATGCTGTATTGATTTTTGCTCTGGCAGTTCTGCTGCTGGGAATGTTTTTTTTCTATGGGGGTTCCTATAGTTATATTGATATTCATTATGCCCGATTTGCCTATTACAATTTGCCATTTATCGTGTTGACCGGGTTATATGGATTGCTTCCGTCGGTGTTTATGTTACTTGTGATGTTTGTTTATGCCGTATTTACCAATGTGGAGGAAGCATATCTGTTCTTCCCGTATTTGGTGGCAACGCTGGCGGTGTATCTACCGGTGCGCAAGCGCTGGCTCAAAAAGCCGGAACGGGTGATTGTGGCGGCCGTGCTGTTGGCCCTGGTGCTTGGCAATGGACATTTCCTTGTGATGGCCTTTGCGAACCCCATTGGATTTTTGTATATCTCACCTTTTGGACAGATGGCGTTATTCCTTTCGGAATTACCGGAATGTTTATTGGGCATGATTCTGTTGTGGATGTTCTACCAGAAAACCTCGGAAGAACAACGGAAGGATTTTATCTTCGGACGATTTTATACCAAGGAATACGATACACGTCTGGCCACAGGACTGCAGGAGAAGCGCAGTATTCTGGGCGGTCATGTATTGGCGTGCTTTATCTTTAGCATTGTGCTTCTGTGTTCGTCCGCTATTCTGATCAGTATGACCATGTTTAATCTCTATGCCGTCAGTTCCGGACGGACGTCGGAGGAGGTATTGCATCGGGATGTGGATACCAGTGATTGGCGGGATCGGGTACTTGCGGATATTGATCGAGGGGAAGAGGAGATGAAGGAAATTGATGCTTCGGCCATCAGTATTCCGGAGTTTCGATTTATCAATCATATTCGTCAATCTTATCTGTTGGGCTTGCCACCGGATGTGACGCCGGTCAGTTTGCTTCGACAGTTGACCATGATGATGATTATGATTGTGGTGCCGATGTTGATTTTAAGTAATGAGATTTTGCAGCGATTTGTTATCAAACCCATTACGGACATGGAAGCATTTATGACCGGGTATGTGGCGACGGAGGAGTCGCACCGGAAGCAGTATGTAGAAGAAAGCCCGGATATTACCCCTTATTTTAAAAGTGAGCTATATCAGTTGCATGAGGCATTAAAGATTTTAGTCAATGATGTGGAACACTATGTGGACACCATTCAGCATCATCGTACGGTGGAGGATGATCTGCGGATTCAGCGCCTGGCGGCAGAGGCCAAAAGTTCCTTTTTGGCAAATATGTCCAATCAGATTCGTTCCCCTATCAATTCCATTCTGGGTATGGATACCATGATTTTAAATTCCACCCGGGAGATGGATACCAAAGCCTTTGCAGGAGATATCCGGGATGCAGCCAAGGCGTTGATGGGCGTGGTAAACGACATTCTGGATTACAGCAAGATTGAAACCGGAGGGTTGGATATCGTTCCGGTGCAGTATGATTTGGGCACCACCATCCGTACCGTGCATGATATGGTGGTGGGCATGGCGGACGAGAAGGAGCTGGAACTTCATTATGAAATCGATGAGCAACTGCCGTCCCTATTGGAGGGGGATGAGATTCGGATTCGCCAGTGTATGTTAAATCTTATGACCAATGCAGTGAAGTATACCAAGCGTGGCAGCGTCACCTTAGGAATTACGACGACGAAAATCAGTGACTATGCCATCCACTTGAAGGTGGTGGTCCGAGACACCGGTGTTGGCATGAATGAAGAGAAGGTACAGCGGTTACTGCAAGCAAGAGTTACAAGTGAAATGGAAGAGCCGGGAGATCGCATCGGCATGGCCATCGTGAATTACCTGTTAGAGAGCATGGGGTCTCAGTTGGTCTTAAAGAGTATTCCCGGTGTAGGAACAGAAGTTGGTTTTACCCTGACGCAGAACGTTGTGGATTGGAATCACGGTTCTTCGGCAGATGTATTTGGCATAAATACTTGATGAAAAGGGGGACACGAGATGACCTATGAAGAACTGGTTGCTTTGGTACGAAAGAATGCGGGATTAGCCGGAAACTCCGGCATTAGCGGACATATTGCAATTCAGGTGAATGTGGAAGGGGAAGCAGAAGGGGCCTTTTATCTGGAATTCTCTAATGGTAAAATTACGGTAATGCCCTATGAATATTACGACCGGGATCTGGTGATTTTCTGTCACTATGAAGAGGTGGTGGAGATGGCCAGAGGGAAGTTGGATCCCATCTATGCCTATGAAAGCGGACGTATCTGGGTGGAGGGCAACGTCAGTCGCCTTCCGGTGTTATCGGAATTTATCCGCAGGGGCTTAAGCCAGTATGAGGCAAAACAAAAGAAAGCGAAGAAGGGAAGCACGAAAGAATCATGAAGGATCATAACAGCACGTTTTTTGCAGCAATTTCTCGTATGAAATACATCGACCGATGGGCACTGATGCGGAATTCCCGCAACGAGAACCTCTGTGAGCACTCCATGGAAGTTGCCATGATTGCCCACGGATTGTGTGTGATCGGAAACACCAGATTTGGCAAGGATTTGGATGCGAATCGCGCCGCCATCATCGGACTCTATCACGATGCAGCGGAAATTATTACCGGTGATATGCCAACTCCGGTGAAGTATTACAGTGATGATATTAAGGACGCTTACAAGAAAGTGGAAGCCGTAGCGGAATCCAAGCTTCTAAATAAGCTTCCCAGTGATATGCGTCCAACTTATGAATCGATTTTTCGGGCCCAGGATGGAGAAGAGTATCTTCGTCGCCTGGTAAAAGCGGCGGACAAGATTTCTGCATTGATCAAGTGCATCGACGAGGAGCGCAGCGGCAATGTGGAATTTGTAACTGCCAAGGAATCCACGCAAAATATCATCAACCAGTTATCCTATGATTTGCCGGAGGTGGATGTCTTTCTCAAAGAGTTCTTGCCATCTTACGGAAAAACGTTGGATGAATTATCTTAAAGTTTCCAAAGGACATGGGTATACATGTCCTTTTTGTGTGTCTATTTCCATGTAGTGTTATTGAATTTGCACAACTAAAGCCGTATAATTAGAGTGCGTTTGTGCTGTATCTTTGGATGCAACAATCACTACTAGGAGAGCCACTATGCTTTATTACTATCAATTTGATCTAGCAGGTATTATCATTCTTGTATTTACCGTTGTTTCTTTATGGTTTCGCCAACGATCTCTGTTTCGTCACGCACACTATGCGTTGTGCATGTTGGTGACCGCCTTCGCGTTTGCATTGTCCGACGCTCTCAGCGCTTATTTGATTACCCTTGCAAATCCGGCTCTTTATGAGCTTACCTATATTGTGTTATTGGTTTATTTCACGGCATTGATCATTTTTCCGTATTTCGCACTGCAATTTATTGCCAAGGAATGCGGGGAGATGTCCCATACGGGATTGGCATTGTTTATTCCGGTATTTTTCACATTGCTGCTGTATTTTACCAATCCAAGTACCGGGTTTTTCTTTGTGCTGCAACGAAATCCACTGGTTTACTACAGTGGACGTTGCTATTGGATTTCGCCGGGGTTGTATATCTTTTTCATGATTTATGCAGCCATTCTGGTGCAGAAGCATCGCCGATTGCTGGGCAAGCAACGTTGTCACGTTTTGATGTTGGTTGGCATTGTTTCCCTTGGAACCTTTGCCATGAATTTCTTACTGCCCAACTATTCCATCGTGGGATTTATGATTGCAGTCTGCATCAGTTTTACGGTGATTAGCTTCTATATGGCAGACGGGGTTATGGATATGCTCACCGGGGTCTACAACCGGAACGGATTCTTGCGTGGCTGCGATGAGTTGATTTACAAGGACAAATCCAACAACCTGTTACTTACCAAGATTAAGATTCATAACCTGCAGGAAATCAACGAGCGGTTTGGTACCCGTGTAGGAGATCTGGTGTTGGTTCGTATTGCGGATTCCTTGGTGAAGTCTCGTATGTCCAACAAAATGATTTACGGTCGAATCGGTGGAGATACCTTTGCTGTGCTTGCCGAGCGGGAGTACTTTGAGGAGTGTCCCTTCCACAGCAACCTGGGACAGTTTATCGGAGAATTGATTTCCGATATGGACTATGAAGTGGTATTCTATAGCGGTGTATATCCGGTCAAGGCCGAAGATTCCGATGTAGAAAGCATTCTGGATCGTGCCACCTATGCACTGGATCGGGTGCGTGGAAGCTTCAAGGAACATGTACGCTTTTTTGATGAGGAATTGACGGCGGAATACGAGCAGCGTTCCCGGATTGAACAGATGGCGCGTTCCGCCCTAAAACACGATGCCTTCCGGGTGTACTTGCAGCCGATTTATGATACCATGACAAGAAGGCTGGTAAGTGCGGAGGCTCTGGTTCGTTGGACGGATCGGGACGGTACCCTGATTTCTCCGGATGAGTTTATTCCGGTGTTTGAGCGGAACGGATTCATCAGTCAGGTGGATTTGTTTGTACTAGAGGAAATCTGTAAGACTATTCGTTCCTGGATTGATCACGGAATCGACCCGGTTCCGGTATCGGTGAATATTTCCCGTGTGGATATCACCAGTCCACGATTTGCAGATATCCTGGTGGAAGTGGTGGATCGCTATCGCATCGATCACAGCTTAATCAAAATCGAATTGACGGAGAGTGCCTTCAATGACCAGTTGGCGCTGATTGACAGTTGTATGTCCCAGCTTCGGAAGCAGGGATTTAAGATTTTGATGGATGATTTCGGAAGTGGTTACTCCAATCTGAATATGTTCCAGGATATTTCTGTGGACATTGTGAAGATTGATATGAAGTTTTTACGTAACATTGATACCAACAGCAAGGGACGAGTGATCTTACGTTCGGTTGTTGATATGTCCAAGAATTTGGGATTGGAAATTGTAGTAGAGGGTGTGGAGACGGAGGAACAGTTTTTGATTATTCGTGAGATGTCTTGCGAGATGACCCAGGGATATTACTTCTCCCGTCCAATGCCGCTGCAGATGTTTGATGACTTATTAAGTTACGAACATACCAAAGAAACCTATGAAGAAGAGGTAGAAGAGGTGCTGGACGAAGAGTTGGCATAGCATAAGGAGGATTATTATGTGGAAAGCTAGAAAACGTATTTGGTGTGGATTGCCGTGGACCTTCACGGTGTATAGTTTTGATGACAGCCGGATTTTTATTGATTCCGGCGTGTTAAACAAGCGTCAGGACGAAGTGCGTTTGTATCGTGTATTGGATTTGTCTGTGACCAGATCTCTGATCCAGAGAATTTTTGGCATGGGTACCATCCATGTAAGTTCTTCGGACAAGAACATGAAGGACTTTGATTTAATTAATATTAAGCATGTCATCGATGTAAAAGAGGACTTATCTCAGCGTGTGGAGAAACAGCGTGATGCGAAGCGTGTATCCACCAGAGAGTTCTTGGATTACGATGATGATAATGATGTAGATGATGAGGTAGAAGAGTAATGAAGTTAGTTGAGTATTTGGATGGAGGCGTCTCTCCGTTTCATGTGGTTGCGCTCTGCAAGAAGGAATTTGACAAGGGCGGATTTGTGCAGCTTGGAATGGAGGAAGAATGGAAGCTGGAGGCCGGCGGCAAGTATTATGTTGACCAGCATGGTTCCACTCTGATTGCCTTTACGTTGCCGGAGAAGAAGCAGATGCTGCCACAGAAGAGCAAGGCTCCTTGCCTTCGTATCAGTGCTTCTCATACGGACTTTCCATGCTTACGAATCAAGGCAAAACCGGATATGCATACGGAACATTATGGCAAGCTGAATACGGAAGTATACGGTGGAGCCATCAATGCTTCCTGGTTGGATCGTCCACTGGGTGTGGCCGGTCGTGTGGCAATTGCTTCCAAGGATCCCTTCTGTCCGGATGTGCGTATCTATGACAGCAAGCGTCCGATTTTGACCATTCCGAATTTGGCCATTCATATGGATCGGGAGACCAACAAGGGCAAGGAAATCAATCGCCAGACCGAGTTGATTCCGATTTTTACCACCAGAGCGGAAGAGGATGAGTTTGTGACCTTCCTTGCCAAAGAACTCAAGGTAGCGAAGGAAGATATCTTAGATTTCGAGCTGACCTGCTATAACGCGGAGAAGTCCCAGGAGGTGGGGATCTACAGCGAGATGCTTTCCGCACCTCGGATTGATAATATCAGTTCGGTGGCTGCAATGGCGGAAGCAATGCTTCATACCAAGAAGTCTAAGAGTGTGAACGTGGCCGCCTTCTTCGATCATGAAGAGATTGGCAGTACCACCAAGCAGGGTGCGGATTCCCTATTGTTATCCGATGTGATTACCCGTATTTACGATGGGATGGGATTTGGCGAAGATGAGCGCAAGCGCGCCATCTATGACGGATTCCTGTTGTCGGTGGACGTGGCACATGCCATGCATCCAAACCATGTGAACAAGGCAGACGTGACCAATCATCCGTATATGAACGGTGGCTTGTGCATCAAGGAAGCCAGCGGTCAGTCCTATGCAACGGATTGTGAGGCAATTGCCATTGTAGAGCAGATGGCCAAGAAGAAAAACATCACCTATCAGAAGTTCTTGAATCGTTCCGATGTACCGGGCGGTCATACCTTGGGTGTGTTTGCAGCATCCTTTTTGCCAATGCGTGCGGTGGATATCGGTGTTCCGATTCTTGCAATGCACTCTGCAAGGGAGTTGATGGGCAAGGACGATTACGATTCTATTGAGAAACTCATTGAAGTTTTTTATCAGCTGTAATGTGCCTTTTTTCTAGAAAATAGGCGTAATTCATTGCCGTGAAACCGAAAACGTGTCATAATATAAGAGATAACGATTGGGCGCATGGAGGTTTGTCCTATATGGCAATGATTGAATGTGCAGCTGGCACAAAAGTACATAACGTCGGACAGAAGGTAGAAACCGTTGAGATTGTCCTCAAGGGTTCTATTCGTATGGTTGTAGGTGATGACGGAGTAGAATTAAAGCAAGGCTCGATTATTGGGTTAACGGAGACACCCAGTGGCAGCTTTGCTTTTTCTTATGAAGCAATCACAGATGCAACCCTATATTCCTATCCGTATACTTGCCGAGAGGATTTAGAGAAGATTCTCTATGTGAACCAGAAGATTGCTCCGTCCATTACGGCGATGAGTATTCGCAATGCGGTGGATTTCTATAATCTGTATTTTCATATGGTCCAAAACTGTGACAAGAATTATCAGTGGATGATGGACAAGAAGAAGGTGTATCCGGAACTCTGCTTAGAGACCGGTACCCAGCAGGAAGAATATCCGGAATTGGAAGAGGTGGTTGCGCCGCCGAAGAGCGCTGCTGTGGAACACTGGAACGTAGAATATATGAATATGCTCCATGATTACGAGGATCGGTTTGTCAGCCAGGTATTTACCCTCGGTGCACCGATGTGTGCGGGTATGGTATTCTCGGCGGGTTCCTTCATGGACAATATCGAAGAGGCTTCCTTGGAGCTACTTGCATACCAGGAGCAGTTTACATCTGCCACCAACCGGTTCCGTTTGGCGGTACAGAACTTAGAAGCGAAGAAGAAGGGCATCCACTCCGGCGGTGACGTGGCAATGGATGTTCCGGTGATGAACGATATATTGGAACAGATTTTGGTGTACCCGACCCCGGGTAGCTTAAGTGACGAGGACTGTGCTCTGGCACGTCAGTTGATGAAGAAGTATGCTTCCATCAACGATCGTGGGGAGACCTCCGATGAGATGCGTGGCTTGCGCCGTAAGATTACAGATGTGTTCTATCGCATTTACGAAGCGGTCTTTTTGAAGGCAGTCACCGATCCACAGATGCCAAGTATCATCCGGATGTTCCTGATGTTTGGTGTTTTGGATGAGCGGGTAGTGAAGGAAGAGGATTTACAGACCCTGTATCGTTATGCTGCCGCTTATATGCCGGACCCCAATGGCAAGATTGTGACCATCTATGAGTGGCTTGGTAAGATTTATCGGATGGAAGAGAATCCGTCCCGGAACGAGTTTGATTTGGATTATCCGGCACAGTTGCGCGAGGATGTACGTAACGGCGATATTACCGAAGCCCAGGAGCATGAACTTCTCAATGACCCTAAGGCGCGTTTGCACTTTGAGATTCGAAACTTATTTTCCATCGGTAACCGTATGACTTTCGGCCGCGTATCGGCCTTTGTTCCGGTATTTGATGTCTGCAACTGCTTGGTGCCGCTGGATAAGGCCTATGCGTCCGTACATCGGGTGCAGGAGGAGATGGACCGCATCAAATCCCTGGATTACAACATCTTTGAGCGTGAGTATGCGTACCACAACGAAGCGGTGGGCATTCCGCAGTTGGCTTTGCATAAGGAAGTCTTCCCATATGTGATTCTGATGCCGAACTTCGGTAGTCGTGCGGTCTTGTGGCAGGAAATTGAAGGCAAAAAGCGGACCTCTCCGGGTCGTATGATGGTTCCGATTTTCGATGTGGAAGATTTATCCGACTCTGTCACCAAGATGTGTGGCGAGTTCCGTTGGGAGATGTGCAAGACCGAGCAGGGTATTCACTGGAACGATTTGTCCGATCCGTCCCTGACGGCAGAGTACAGCGATTACTTGCAGTATTATCGCAAGAACTCCAACCTGTCCCAGGATCAGCGTGAGAAGCTGAAGAAGGATCTGCAGAAGGCGGGCAACAATTACCGTCGCGTATTCGTGGCAGATTACTTCACCTATATCAATTTTGAGGCAAGGGGTGCTTTGCGTATGAACAAGGTATCCAGGGAAATTATTTTCCATTATTGCCCATTCTCCGATGAGGTGCGCAAGGCGTTAGCTGCCAACCCAACCTATCAGGAGCATATTAATAAGCATCAGGGACGCATCTC
>JAILOI010000020.1 GCA_024690885.1 Lachnospiraceae bacterium | reverse complement strand
CTCTTGCGGTCAGGAAGATTACGGGCATCTGAGATGTTTCGCGGATCTTATTGAGAAGCGAAAATCCGTCCATTACAGGCATCATTACATCCAGGATGGCCATATCAGGGTGCTCCGTTAAAAAGAGATCGTACGCAGCCTTTCCGTTTGCGGTTTCGACCACATCATATCCGTCGCCGGTCAGCTGGTCGAACAGGAGCCTTCTGAGGGAGTTATCATCTTCAGCAATCAGTATTTTCAAAGTCTTATCTCCTTAATAAAATCTAATGAATATTTTATCATGAACTGACTGAAATAAAAACGATTGAATATTTTATCATGAACTGACTGATTTGATCCGCTCAATATACAATTACAGGGGAAACAGATGCGAGGGGCATATTTTAGCTTTTGGATGAAAGGAGCTTTAAGATATGGATAAGAAGCACGATCTTTACGTAAAGTCGCCTGTTTATTTCGGATTTGCTTGTGTGATAGCCGGAATGATCTTTTCATGTATGGAAAAGGGTAAAAGCGAAGAGGAGATGAAGTACAGCCACTTCGGTGGGTACCTTTGCCTTTTTTAATCAAGATTTTAAAGTGTCGCACTTTGACAAAGTAAAGCCCAGATGATATATTATTTACATCGTTCCTACGTATAGTAGGGAGGACAGGAGGTTATGGGCAACATGGAACAGTCAGAATTTAATAAAGTCCGCGCATCCGTTCAGCAACAATGTGGTAGCGAGGTTATGATTCAGTTAGATCGTGGCCGTAACAAGATTGACATCCAGAAGGGAGTCATTCAGGAAGCTTACCCTAGTGTATTTACCATTTTAGTTAACGACGAGAACGAAGGCCCGGCACAGCTTCTTTCCTTTAGTTATACAGACATTATTACCAAGGAAATTCGAATGAAGCTTTGCTAAGATTACTTAGTGAATGAGACTCTGCAGATTTGCAGAGTCTTTTTTATGCCGGTTTTCATCCGAAGAGGACGTGGTTTTACTTGCCGAAATTGGGGATTATTCGTATTATAGAGGTAATGATGGGAAAAAGAATGAGACTACGACGAATTACATATAGTTTCTTAACCATATGCGCACTGGGACTTGGCTTGGTGGCGCCTCGCGATGTTGTATATGCAACAACGACAACAACGACAACGGAGCAGACAGAAGCAGAGAAAGCGGCGGCAGAAGCAGAACTGGCCCAGAAGCAGAAGGAGAAGGAAGAAGCCGATAAGAAGGTTAATGAACTGCAGCAACAGACAGATGCCCTACAGGGTGAGATTGATAACCTGGATGCACAGCTGGTAGATTTGCTGGCGGAGATTTCTGTCTTGGAGGCAGAGATTGATGATAACCTCACACAGATTGAGGAGATGGCCCAGGAATTGGAACTGGCCCGTGCAACAGAGCAGAAACAATACGCGGACATGAAGGTTCGTATCAAGTACATGTACGAGAACCAGCAGAAGAATCTGGTGGAGATGTTTTTAGAGTCGAGTAGCATGGCAGAATTTCTAAACCAGGTGGAATATGCGAATTCGGTTATGACCTATGACCGGGAGTTGTTATCCAGCTACAATGCTATGCGCGTAGAGATTGAGGAGATTTCTGCAGAGTTACAGAATCGCCAGATTGAACTCCAGGGACAGCAGAGTCAGTTATCGGCGAAGCAGGCATCCCTCAATAGTGTGCTGACGGCGAAGCAGGCCCAGATGGCAGATTATGAGAGTGCATTAAGTGCAGCCAAGACAGCAGCAGCGGCTAAGGCAACGGAAGTGAAGAAGGCCAGAGATGCAGCCAGAGCCAAGGCCAATATTGCAGCGGTATCCGGTGTGACGGCCGGTACGGGAACCACGTCCGGTGGTTCTACGTCCTCCGGCGGTTCTACGTCCTCCGGTGGTGGAAGTACATCCAATGTTTCCGGTGGAGCCAACCCGGCCAACGTAACCGGTGTCAGTGGATCGGCGGTCGTTGCCTATGCCAATCAGTTTGTGGGAAACCCTTATGTATGGGGCGGAAATTCTCTGACGGGAGGCTGTGATTGTTCCGGATTCGTGCAGCAGGTGTATAAGAATTTCGGAATCAGTGTAGGCGGTGGACGTGCCACCAGTGTGTCCCTGCGCAATGTGGGACAGGCAGTAAGTTATGAATATATCCAACCGGGCGATATTGTTTGTTATGCCGGTCATGTGGGAATCTATGCCGGAGGCGGAACCATCGTGGAAGCCCAGGATACCGCCCACGGTATCACCAACTATCGTCCCGTAACGTGTCACGCCATTTTGGCGATTCGGAGAGTGGTATAGGATGAAGCAGAAGTGGTTCTTTTGGATCCGTATATTGATTTTTATCGGGCTCGGGATTGCACTGTTGGCCTATGGGCTATACAGCATGCAACTTCGCGAGCCTTTGAATTATACTGAGCATTTAGACGAGGTTGCAGTGACAGTAGATGGCCGGGAGATTACCCTCGGCGATATGTACTTCTATGTGCTCTATGAAGAGCAGGTGGTGGAGTCGGCAGCAGAAGTGTACGATTCCGAGCAGACCAGGCATTTTTGGAACATCCATACTAATCAGTCTTTTGTGCAGGAAGAAGCCAAGGATAACATCATGGGTATGGCCGTTCACGATGCCATCTTCTATGAGATGGCTTGCCGGCAGCAGATGGTGTTAAGCAGTGAGGAGAAGGCAACCCTGGAGCATCGTCGATCGGATTTTTGGTCGGACCTCTATGATATACAGAAGGAGGAGTTGCCGGTATCCTACGACAAAATCAATCGGACCATGCAGCACATCGCTCTGGCCCAGAAGGCGCAGGCGAAGCTGGTGGAAGAAACCGAGGGTGTCACCTACGCCGGCTATGACTGGCAGGGCAAGGATTACCAGCGCCTGATGGAAGCGCATGAGGTGAAGGTGAACAAGAAGATTTGGAAGCGTGTGCTGATTGGCAATGTCTCCCTGGAGCATGATACATTAATAACCATTGATTAATTCTCTTTTACAGGAGTATAATGGCAACGTATTGAATTGTTAGTCATAGAAAACAAAGGAAGTAAACGTATATGAAGATAGGTAGAAACGATCCGTGTTGGTGCGGAAGCGGTAAGAAGTATAAGCAGTGCCACGAGATGTTTGATAACAAAATTGAGTCCATTCGTCGTCAGGGACATATTGTGCCGACTCACGATATGATTAAGACGCCGGAGCAGGTGGCTAAGATCAAGGAAAGTGCAGTGATCAACCGTGCATGCTTGGATGCGGTGGCAGAAGCAATCCATGTGGGCATGAACACCAAGGAAATTGATGACATTGTCTATGATGTAACTACTAAGATGGGTGGAATTCCGGCACCATTGAATTACGAAGGATTTCCATACAGCGTATGTACCTCGGTGAATGACCAGGTTTGCCACGGATTCCCATCGAAGGATGTGATTCTGCAGGATGGCGATATCATCAACGTGGATTGCTCCACCATCTTGAACGGATATTATTCTGATTCCTCTCGTATGTTTATGATTGGCGATGTGGCACCGGAGGTTCGGAAATTGGTCGAAGTGACCAAGGAGTGCTGTGACTTGGGCCTTGCCGAAGTGAAGCCTTGGGGATTCTTGGGAGATATGGCAGAAGCAGTACACACCCATGCAGAGGCCAACGGATACACGGTGGTACGTGAAATCGGCGGACATGGAGTTGGTATTGATTTCCATGAGGAGCCTTGGGTTGGCTACTTATCCAACCGGGGCGAGGACATGCTTTTGGTTCCGGGTATGATGTTTACCATCGAGCCGATGGTGAATATGGGAACCCAGCAGATTTATACCGATCAGGAGAATGGTTGGGAAGTATATACCCTAGATGGCATGCCATCGGCACAGTGGGAGTACCAGGTACTTGTTACTGAGGATGGTGTAGAGAAGATTTCCTGGTAAAACACAGGGAGGAAGATACGATGAAGAGAGTCTTGATACCGCATACCCGCGAATTATGTTATCTGTCCGGCATGTTTTTTTTGGACCGGATTCAGGCAACCTTGGAAGAGATGGGCGTTGTGGTAGACCGCGTGGATTTCGAGACCAAGGGGGCAGACTATTCTTCTTTGGAACAATTTATAGGAACACATTACGACGGGATTATCGATATGAACTCGATACTCCCGTTTTTGATTTTGGACGATGACTCCTACTGGCTGGACCGCATGGAGGCGCCGTTTTTCAATTACATTGTGGATCATCCCCTATACCATCACGACGGATTGCATTTCCCGGTGAAGCGGGAGATGGCCATCGGAATCGATCGGTGTCACTGTGCCTATATGCGAAAGCATTATCCGCATCTGGCAGATGTGTTCTTCTGGCCCCTGCCCGGAACGAAGGCCATGGGGGAGGAAATCCCCTATGAAAAAAGGGAACATACCCTGCTGTTTTCCGGCACCTATGACTCCGAGGTGGAACAGGATCGGAAGGTGGCAAGTCGCATTGCCGGAATCACGGATGCCATGAAAGCCTGTATCCGCCAACTGCAGGAATGTTGGGACCCGGCCGAGATGCCGCTGGAGACGGCGCTAGAGCAGTGGATGTATCAGATGGGAATGAAGGAAGCAGTGGATGATATGGAAAGTCCGCTGTGGAAGGAGTTGGAAGCAGAATATGGAGCACATTCCTTTGCACATTGGATGACCCATCTGTATCTGTTGGATATGCGAAAGAGGAATGCTGTTCGTCGTGAGATTGTGGAGGCAGTCGCCCAAAGTGGCTTGCCCATAAGTATTATGGGGGAGGGTTGGGAACTACTTCCCATAGCGAAGCAGAAGAATGTACGCCTGGTGCCGCCGTGTCCCATGGGGGTATCCTTTGAAGTGATGCAAAACAGCAAGATGATACTGGATGTGACCCCACTTTTTTTTCAGGGATTTCATGACCGGGTTGCCTCCGGATTATTGAACGGATGCTTAACCATCAGCAATATGCGTCACATGGAAGGGACACCACAGGATGGCGTGGAGATGTTGTATTACCAACAACATGGAATGGAGGATTTGTTGGAGACATTGCATCGTATGGATGAGGCCCGGGCGATGGAGATTGCTGAGGCCGGTCGTCGGTTCGGCGAAGCACACTGTACCTTTGAGCAGTTGGGTGAGCGTATCTATCAGCAACTATAGACACAAATTAAGAGAGGGTACCAATCTAATCACTATTGGTATCCTCTCCTAATAACTACATATTAACTTTTCAAAATTGTCCAATGGACTCTACCTCGTTTCCTTGGGATTGATATCATCTATATTAAAACTTATTGTTAAACCAAATCTTTTCTCTTCTTCGGTTCGAATAACCTTTCGTCTTGTCTGCGTTTCTTAAAACTTCTTTCTCGGGATCTTTCCCTCATCCCTTCAGATAAGACACATAGACAAATTATCAAATTTAAAATATCACATTCACACTTACTTCTCTGCGATACCTTTCCCAAATATTCTATTTTACTTAATTACAACCGATCCGACTTTACTTAAATATATCCTTCCGAGGTTTAAATAACCTATATCCGTAAAGTTCGATGAACCATCATAAAATAGATGCTACCTTCTTAACATATACCGGTTAAGGTCGGTTTAGAAAAAAATTACGTTCCTGGTGGCGTTTCCTCCTTTCTCTAGTTTCCTCTGGTTTCTTTGTACCATCATCATAGTCTCCGTTTCGAACTTTGTCAATAAGTTTTTAGAAAATAATTTATAAAATTTTAATTAATCGCACAATTATTTAGAATTGCGCGAAAAGACAAAAAATAAGGGAGCCGTGGTTCTGGGAGTATCCAAAGCAACGGGTGTGAATTGCGGGAAAGTTCATAAAAAATTAAGATATAGGAGGGTCGCGGCGTGTTGTTTCAGATACTATTTCATGTTAAAATAGCACGGTATGAGTCTACTTAGGGACTCGACTGAGGAGAAGTAACAATGAGTTTAGTAACGAAAATATTTGGAACACATAGTGAGCGGGAATTAAAGCGTATTTATCCCATCGTAGATAAGATCGAGGGCTTAAAGCCCGAGATGGAAGCGTTGACGGATGAACAGCTTCGAGATAAGACACAGGAATTTAAGAATCGACTGGCAGCAGGCGAAACCTTAGATGATCTCTTGCCGGAGGCCTATGCCGTAGTCCGTGAGGGCGCTCGTCGTAGCCTGGGCATGGAGCATTTCCGTGTACAGATTATCGGTGGTATCATTCTTCACCAGGGCCGTATCGCGGAGATGCGTACCGGTGAAGGTAAGACATTGGTATCTACCCTGCCGGCATATTTGAATGCATTGGAAGGCAAGGGTGTCCACATCGTCACCGTCAATGATTACCTGGCAAAGCGTGATGCTGAGTGGATGGGACAGGTCCATCGTTTCTTGGGATTGAGTGTTGGCGTCGTGCTGAATGACATGTCCAAGGAAGAGCGTCAGGAAGCTTACAATTGTGATATTACTTATATCACCAACAACGAGTTGGGATTTGATTATCTGCGTGATAACATGGTGGTTCGTGAGAAGGATCTGGTTCAACGCGGATTGCATTACTGCATCATCGATGAGGTGGATTCCGTATTGATTGATGAGGCACGTACTCCGTTGATTATTTCCGGACAGAGCGGCAAGTCCACCAAGCTCTACGAGATGTGTGATATTCTTGCACGTCAGTTGAAGCGTGGTGAGGATATACCGGAGTTTTCCAAGATGGATGCCATCATGGGCTTGGAGCAGGAAGAAACCGGAGACTTCATCGTCAACGAGAAGGATAAGGTGGTCAACCTGACCCAGGACGGTGTGACCAAGGTAGAGCAGTTCTTCAAGATTGATAACCTGGCAGATCCGGAGAACCTGGAGATTCAGCACAATGTGATTTTGGCATTGCGTGCACATAACCTGATGCATCGTGACCAGGACTACGTGGTCAAGGATGATCAGGTATTGATTGTAGATAGTTTTACCGGACGTATTATGCCGGGTCGTCGTTACTCCGATGGTTTACATCAGGCAATCGAGGCCAAGGAGCATGTACAGGTAAAGCGTGAGAGTATGACCCTCGCCAACATTACCTTCCAGAACTTCTTCAACAAGTATGACAAGAAGGCCGGTATGACCGGTACCGCACTGACCGAGGAAGAAGAGTTCCGTGATATCTATGGAATGGATGTTATCGAGATTCCAACCAACCGTCCGGTACAGCGAATCGATCACGAGGATGTGGTTTATAAAACCCAGCGTGAGAAGTACAAGGCTGTGGTAGAAGAAGTAAAGAAAGCACATGCCAAGGGACAGCCGGTATTGGTTGGTACCATTACCATCGAGGTATCCGAGCTTGTCAGCAAGATGCTCAATAAGGAAGGCATTCCGCACAACGTATTGAATGCCAAGTTCCATGAGAAGGAAGCAGAAATCGTTGCATTGGCAGGTCAGCATGGTGCAGTTACCATCGCAACCAATATGGCCGGCCGTGGTACCGATATTAAAATTGATGAGGATGCACGTGCAGCCGGTGGCTTGAAGATCATCGGTACCGAGCGTCATGAATCCCGCCGTATCGACAACCAGTTGCGTGGTCGTTCCGGTCGTCAGGGTGATGTGGGTGAGTCCCAGTTCTTCATCTCCCTGGAGGATGATTTGATGCGTCTCTTCGGATCCGAGCGTCTGATTGGAATCTTCAATTCCTTGGGTGTTCCGGATGGAGAACAGATTACCCATAAGATGCTTTCCGATACCATCGAGAAGGCACAGAAGAAGATCGAGAGCAACAACTTCGCAATTCGTAAGAATTTGCTGGAGTATGACCGCGTCAATAACGAGCAGCGTGAGATGGTTTATGCACAGCGCCGCCGCGTATTGATGGGCGAGAATATGAAGTCCCAGATTCAGGATATGATTCGCAATGTCATCGAGAATGCGGTGAATACGGTTCTGAACGGTGTACCGAAGGATGAGTGGGATTTGCATGAGCTGAATCAGGTATTACTTCCGGTGGTTCCATTGGCCAAGTTGAACGCAGATCGCGTGGCAGATGTTTCCGATGTGAACGGATTGATTGAGAAGTTGGAAGACGAGGCGTTGAAATTATACGAGGCCAAGGAAGCAGAATTTCCGGAGGCCGAGCAGTTCCGTGAAGTGGAGCGTGTTATCTTATTACGTGTGATTGACCGTAAGTGGATGGAAGAAATCGATGATATGGATCAGTTACGTCAGAATATCGGCTTACAGGCATATGCACAGCGTAATCCGGTGGACGAGTACAAGATGGCCAGCTACGATATGATGGATGCTATGAATGATGCCATTCAGACCGAGACGGTGACCATTATGTATCGAATCCGTATCGAGAAGAAGGTGGAGCGTGAGGAGGTTGCCAAGGTAACCGGAACCAACAAGGATGAAACCGCATCCAGTGGTCCGAAGACCCGTAAGGCACCGAAGATTTACCCGAACGATCCGTGTCCATGCGGCAGCGGCAAGAAGTACAAGAACTGCTGCGGAGCGAAATAAGAGAAACAAGAAGCAAGCCATCCGATGGATGGCTTGCTTTTTTCAAAATGTATGAGTAGGTATAAGATGGAGCATGTATTTCAAGATAAGGTGTTTTTACGAAGACTGGGAAGCCTGACGTTGCCACTGGCCTTCCAGGCATTGATGCTGGCGTTGGTTGCGGCTTGCGATGCGGTGATGCTTGGCCGAGTGGAGCAGGATTCTATGGCAGCGGTATCTCTGGCAACCCAGATTCAGTTTATACAGAACATGGTGTTATCCGCAGTGACGGGATCCATAGCCATCCTTGGTTCCCAGTATTATGGCAAGGGTGACCGGGATACCCTGCACAAGATTTTTGGTATGAGTGTGCGGATTGCCCTGCTGATTTCCCTGGTGTTCTGCGTGGCTTGCGTAGGATTTTCCCGTCAACTGATGTATATATTCGCAGAGGATGGAGCACTGATTTCCATTGGTTCCGGCTATCTTCGCATTGCAGGCTGGTCCTATCTTTTGACCGGTATCTCCCAGTGCTATTTGGGTATGATGCGTGTCACCGGACATGCCAAGCGTTGTGCCTGGATTAGTTCCGGAGCAGTGGTACTCAATATCATTCTCAACGGAGTGCTGATTTTCGGATTGTTTGGAATTCCGGCCATGGGTGCCAACGGAGCGGCGCTAGCCACTGTGATTTCCCGAGTTGTGGAATTGACATGGGCAGTCATTTCTTCCAAGCAGGCAGGTTTTCTTTCCTTGCAATTGCGTGATTTGTTGGTGCGGGATCCTCTGTTGACCCGGGATTATTTCCGCTGCGGTCTGCCCCTGGCGGGAGCAGCGTTATTCTGGGGTGTTGGCTTTACGTCCTATACGGCAATTATGGGACATTTGGGACCGGACGCGGCAGCGGCGAATTCGGTATCTGCAGTGGTGCGAGATCTGATGTGCTGTCTGTGCGACGGTATCTCCGCGGCCGGCGGAATTATAGTGGGTAACGAATTGGGCGCCGGAAATCTGGAACGAGGCAAATTATATGGAAGCCGGGTGGCGAAGCTTTCGGTGTTGGTGGGCTTTTTTTCAACTGCGGTGGTGCTTCTGGTGACTCCGCTGGTGGTCCGCTTTATGCTGTTAACGGAAGTTGCCCGCGATTATCTGATTGGTATGATGGTGGTAATGGCATTCTATATGATCGGTCGCGCCATCAATACGGTGGTGATTAACGGAATCTTTGGCGCCGGAGGGGATACCCTGTTCGATGTGTATTCCCTGGCGGTGTGTATGTGGTGTATTGCAATTCCGTTGGCGCTTTTGGGCGCCTTCGTATTTCATTGGCCGGTGGTGGCGGTGTATGCCTGCACCTGTGTGGATGAAGTGGGAAAGCTGCCCTGGGTGTTTTATCATTATAAGAAATATTTGTGGGTAAAGGATTTAACCCGTTAGAGGACGAGCAATCGTCCTCTTTTTGTCAAAAGGAACCAAAAACGAAGGGGGATATTTGGAGGAAATGTGCGATTGACGGTCTGAAAAGGAAGTGTTACTTTATATGTGGTTAAACGATTAAACAAATAGGGGGAGAAAAAGAAAAGCAAGCAGGTTTTGGCTTTTCTATTATTTTACTTTTCAGTTTAAACGTTTAAATGATAAGAAATTTGGGAAATTATAAGGAGAGAAACATGAAAAGAAAAGCAATGTTTGGCGTACTAATGGCAATGTCTTTATCTTCAATGGTAGCCTTCACCGGTTGTGGTCCAACCAAAGAGGCTGCGACGGAGGTAGAGACCGAAGTAGCTGGAGAAACCGTAGCAGCAGATTCTGAGACAGAAGGTCATACCATCACCCTGTATGACATGGATGGCACTACGGTTTTGGATACAGTGACGGTAGCAGATGGTGAGACTTTATCCGTCGAGGATCCGACAAAAGATGGATACACCTTCATGGGATGGTATATCTCTGCAGAGCGAAATCGTCAGTATGATGCAACGAAGGCAGTTACTGGAGATATGGATTTATATGCCGGATTTGCCAGCTACCAGGAAGATACCAGAAGCTTTTATCTGGTGGGTGCCGGTGAGAGCGAAGTATTGGCAGAGTCCAATTGGGGTGCGGTAGTAGGTGAAGCACAGCAGTTGGTGAAGAGCGATAATGCTGAGGCAAATGAATATAGCATTACGCTTGAATTGGCAGAAGGCGATCAGTTCCAGATTGCAACGAATGCATCCTGGGAGGATCAGCGTGGTTATGGATATCTCGCCAGCGATAACATGGATGGAACCTTTTACTTCAAATGCGCCAGCGGTTTGGGCGATGCCGATCCGAAGAAGAGCAACATCGAGGTAGTGAAGGCCGGAACCTACACCCTGACCTTGACCACTTACCCGGCAGAAGATGTTTATGATACAGAGAATGAGTATTACACCGAGGAAACCAAGGAAAACTTCAATATGAATCCATATGACAGTATTACTTGGACGTATGAAGCACAGTAATTTAGAGCATCAGGCGATGTGCTTCCACCGGTTCCCTGTGGATGGCATGATCAATCGCCGTGTGTAAAAGCTCTAATTTTTCTGTAAAAAAGGTTGGCGCGTAATATACGTTGGGCCGAGTTCCCATAAGCTGATGCAGGATGGGATCTGTAATAAGTAATGGTTGTGTATCTTCCAAGTTCCCCTCGCCGGGCAAGGTATAATACCTTACTTGAGGAAATTCTCGCTCAATGGCGTCACATAATTCACGGTTGCCGGGCTGTAACAGGAGGTAAGTGAAATTCGCTCCTTGGAATCTCTCCTTGGCCTCCCGGTGGAGTCTGGCATAATCCGTGTTAATTTGAAAGAACAAATCGTCGTCGATATAGCAATCGAAGGCAACTAAGGGAACGAAGTTTACATCACCAAGTGCATGGAAATGCGAAGCGGTGACATTATAGCAAATCAATGCATCCACCTGATCATACTGCTCCATGGAATCGGCATCTACCAGAATAATTTCATATCCCTTCTGGCGGAAGAAGGCCAACATGGTTTCCAACAGCATCAACTGTTGTGCCTTGTAAATCGGGTCTTGTGTTTTTTCATAGGTGATTCCCAGGAGGTGTTGTTGGCTTGAGGCCAAAGCCTTGGCAGCTAAATTGGGAGTGTAGTTCAGCAAGTTACAAACTTGAAGAACCTTCTTGCGTGTTTCATCTTTAATTTTTACGTCGGTGCGATGATTCACAACATAGGAGACGGTTGCAACGGAAACCCCTGCTTCTCGTGCAACATCTTTGATTGTAATTTTTTTCTGTGCCATGGTAACCTCCCTGATTTATACGCTTAAGTATATGGATATTATTGAGACAGCGCATTGAATTTGTCAAATACATTTTACAAAAGAAAAGGATAACGGAAGATGAACGAATATGCATTGCTCCACAGCCCGGATTCCAAATTCTGCTTTGCAACGGGAGAACATGAGCTGGTCATCCGCTTGCGAGTGGCGAGAGAGGACCGTGGTGTGCAAATCATGCTTGTTTATGGAAATAAATATGAGTACCACGAGAAGCGAATGGAATGTACGATGAATATCGCCTACTCGGATCAATTATATGACTACTATGAAACGAAACTTTCCCTGAAGGACGTAAGACTTGCTTATGTGTTTTTGATCCAGGAGAAAGACGAGATATATTACTACAGCGAAGATGGGCTGACGAAGTCTTATAACTTTAGTGAAGGATTTTATAACTTTTTCCAAATGCCCTATATCAATCGGAATGATGTGCATACTACGGTCGATTGGATGCGGGGAGCGGTGTTCTACCAGATTTTCGTGGATCGATTCCGTAGAGGCGATTTTGAAAAAGATGACAGTTACATCGACATGGAATGGGGTGATTTGCCTACACCGAAAACATTTGCCGGTGGGGATCTCAAAGGCATTATAGAAAAGTTGGATTACCTGAAGGACTTTGGCGTTACAGCAATTTATCTGACGCCGATTTTTCAATCGAAATCCAATCACAAATACGATATCAGTGATTATCGTAAGGTGGATCCGCAGTTTGGCAGTGTGGAAGATGTGAAAACACTGGTTCAGGAAGCACATAAGAGAGGAATTCGGGTAATTCTGGATGCGGTCTTTAATCATTGCAGCGATGAGTTACCGGAATTTGCAGATGTAAAAGAGCGGGGAGAGGAATCTCCGTATTATGACTGGTTTTTGATCGATGGAGCATACCCCGATGCAACAGCTGGAAATTATGAGTGCTTTGCATCCTGTGTGTATATGCCGAAGTTTAATACGGCTTGTGAAGGGGTTCAAAACTACCTGATTGATATTGCAACTTATTGGATACGGGAAGCAGACATTGATGGCTGGCGATTAGATGTGTCGGATGAAGTCTCGCACGAATTCTGGCGCCTGTTCCGCAAAGCGGTGAAGCAGGAGAAGGAAGATTGCGTCATCATCGGGGAAAACTGGCATGATGCATACCCGTATTTGATGGGAGACCAATATGACAGTATTATGAACTATGCTTTTACCAAATCCTGTCTGGATTATTTTGCCAGAGGAACCTTCACCGGAGAGGATATGGCGAATAAGTTGAATCGCATTCTCATGCGAAACACAGAGCCGGTGAATCGTATGATGTTAAATCTCCTGGATTCCCATGACACCCATCGATTCTATTCGGAAGTGGGTTGCAGCAAAGAGAAGTTGTTGGCTGCGGTCGCCCTTGAGGTGATGTTTCCGGGAGCATGCTGTATCTATTATGGCACGGAGATTTGTACCGAAGGTGGTTACGATCCGGACTCGAGACGATGCTTTGATTGGGACAAGGCCCACTGGGATACCTACGTATGGGGACAGATGCGACAGTTGTTGCATCTGAAAGCAGACCCGACACTTGCGTATGGATCTGCATACATGAAGGGAGAAGGGGATTGCTTCTACCTGGAACGACGAGATGCCAACGTACGTTATACCTTATGGATTCGATTGAATCAGGGAGTATATGAGTTACCGAAAGAGAAACAAAAAGAAGTGGTGCTGTCCCATGGCTATCGTGAGGGACGCCTGTCTTTAGGATATGTGATTATGCGGGAGGAATTCGTATGAAGAAAGTAATTGTAACAATGTTAGCTGCATCTATGGCATTGGGATTATTGGCCGGATGCAAGGAGAATACCGAAGAAGTATCAACCAATGATACACCAAGTTCTGAGGTCGCAGGGGATGCGGTGACCAATCAGATTTTTACCGGAGAATTGGAAGAGAATGTGACCATCCAGGTGTTGGAGAATGATACCGCAATTTCCAAGGGATATTTTCAGGAACTGATTGATGCCTTCAATAAGGAATATGCCCAGTATGGAATTACAGCAGTGGATGCCAATATGGACCAGTATCTGGATTTGGCCAATGACGGCCCTTATGGATATGGACCGGATGTGTTGTACCAGGCCAATGATGTGATTATGAAATACTCCGAAGGCAAGCATATTTACCCGCTGCCGGTGGAACAATTGGACTGTTATGATCAGGTGCCGGAAGATGCATGGAAGGCATATCTGACGGATATCGATGGTGTGGCATATACCTGTGGTGTTCCGGTGAATATTCAGGCACCGATGCTTTATTATCGGAAAGATCTGTTGCCGGAGGATTGGGAAAGCACCTGGGATAAAGATGGAAATCAGGTGCCGGATATGGTAGAAAGCTGGAATGATTTATACGCATTCTCCTTGGCTCGTCATGAAGAAGATGGCAGCAAGTATGGCTATATGAAGGCCATGAACGATATGTATTTTGCCAGCGGATTTTTGTTCTCCTATGGCGCATACATTTTCGGTAACGGAAACACAGACACCACGGACATTGGATTTGCAGCAGGAGAAGCAGAAAAAGGCGCACATGTGCTACAGCAGTTGGCCAGTGCTATGAATGAGGACTGCATTGATGATACCATCACAACCAATGCTTACTCACGCATTGCAGATGGAACCTATTTTGCAACCATGTCTACACCGGATATGTACTCTACCTTCATAGAGGAATTAACCAAAGTATACGAAGCAGAAGGATTATCAACGGAAGAAGCAGAGACGAAAGCAAAAGAAAACCTTGTGATGACGGGGCTACCAAAGCTTCCGGAATCCGGTGATTTAACAGAAGAAAATCCGACATTAAAAGAGATGGTGGCAATGGGTGGCATGAATGGATATGCAGTAAGTGCCTATACCAAGGCGCCAAATGCATGTTTAGCCTTTGTTGATTTTGCAACCAGCTATGAGATGGAAATGAAGCGCAGTCAGATGCTTGGAATTGCTCCGGCCAGAGGAGATGTGGCAGCAGAGGCAGGCGATGTATCTTCTATATTGTTTGCTCGTTTGAAAAACAACGATATTGTACTGATGCCATCCGTAGAAGCAGTCTCTCAAATCTGGGTACCGGGTCAGACGTTCTTTATCGACTTGGCCAAGGATGCCTTCCGATTAGAGGATGAACGTAA
Source organism: Lachnospiraceae bacterium (assembly GCA_024690885.1). Taxonomy (GTDB): domain Bacteria; phylum Bacillota; class Clostridia; order Lachnospirales; family Lachnospiraceae; genus XBD2001. Next base: position 7,187 of record JAILOI010000020.1, on the reverse strand, counting down.
ATACAAGGATTTAGATGCAATGAAGCAGGGACTAAATGAGATGTGTCAGCAGATTTATGACGGCATTCATACCTTGCAATAATCAATAGAGTTAGGAAATAAGATGAGGGAAAAAACAAAAATTTGGAAACAGATGATACAGACCAGCCGCTGGCAAACGCGGCTGTCTGCACTTGTGATGGGAAGTGGGCAATTCCTATATGGTTGTCGTATCAAGGGGCTGTTGTATCTTGCGGTAGAAATCTGTACCATCGGTTATTTTGCGATGCGTGGAATGGGTGATATCCGAGGATTTTTTACCCTGGGAACGCAGACGGCAGATCCCTGGACCAATACGCCGGGAGATAACTCGGTGGTGATGCTGTTGATGGGACTGCTGGCGTGGCTGATTTTGGCGGGATTTGTAGCACTTTATATTGCGAATCTTAAGGATGCCTATCGCCTGCAGCAAATCGTGGATCGAGGAGAGCGGCCGGAACGATTTATCGATGCCATGAAGCGATTATTGGATCAGAAATTCTATGCGCTGGCATTGGCGCTTCCGGTAGTCGGCGTGTGCGTATTTTCCATTCTGCCAATTGTTTTCATGATTTTAATTGCGTTCACCAATTACGGTGGATCCATTGTACCGCCGGCGCTGGTGGATTGGGTTGGATTAGAGAATTTTGAGAAGATTATTACGCTATCACAATTTGCGCCAACCTTTTTCAAAATTCTTTCCTGGAACATTGTGTGGGCAGTGCTTGCAACGACGATAAATTATTTTGCAGGATTGGGACTGGCGCTGCTATTAAACAAGGATTGCGTCAAGGGAAAGGCAATCTGGAGAGCGTTTCCCATATTAGCATACGCGATTCCGGGATTTATTACCCTGTTGGCCTTTAAATTTATGTTCTCTTACGGCGGACCAATCAATCAGATGATTCGTGACGCAGGAGGTGTGGCCATTGGATTTTTGGATTTGGATGCCAAGTGGACGGCACGCTGGATTGGATTGCTTGTGAATTGCTGGATATCGGTTCCGTCCATTATGTTGTTGGCCACCGGACATCTCTCCAATCGGGATATGTCCATTTATGAGGCAGCGCGAATTGATGGTGCAACGAAGTTTCAGCAGTTTCGTAGACTTACCATGCCGTATATGATTTTTACCACCACACCGGTGATTTTGGGCCAGTTTGTTGGAAACTTCAATAACTTCGGTATCTTCTATTTCCTGCGTGGCGGCATGTATATGGATGGTTACTTCCTGGCCAGTGATACGGACCTGCTCATTAACTGGTTGTATAACCTATCCATTGATAATAACTATTACTGTATTGGCGCAGCCATCAGTCTGATTATTTTTATTATTACGTCGATCATTTCCTTAACGGTTTATGTTCGATCCAGTGCATATCGAGAGGAGGATACCTTCCAATGAAAAAGCATAGAACACCCGGAAGCATACTTGATACCATTATCACGTATGTTATCCTCCTTGTGGTTTGCGCAATTTTCTTTTTCCCGTGCCTGTGGTTGATAATGGCATCTTTTTCCAAAACCGGAAGCATTTATTCCTTCCGGGGATTTTTCCCGACGGGATTTAGTGGAGCAACCTTTGTAAAGTTGTTTACGGATACCACCATGTACAACTACCCAAGATGGTTTGTAAACACCTTGTTTATTGCCTGTATGAGCTGTATCATCGGAACCTTTTTGACCATTTTAACGGCTTATACCATGTCTCGTTTTGATTTTAAGGGACGAAAACATATGATGAAGACGACCATGGTGCTTGGTATGTTTCCATCTTTTATGGGAATGACTGCGGTATATATTTTGATGACCCAGTTTAACCTGATCAATCAGCATTGGGGATTGATCCTAATCTATGCAGCCGGAGCGCCCATGGGGTATCTCACCCAGAAGGGATTTTTTGATACCATTCCAAAGGCCATTGATGAGGCTGCCAAAATCGATGGAGCGACGAATTTCCAAATCTTTTGTAAGGTGAATTTGCCGCTGTCGAAGCCGATGCTTGTGTATACGGCCTTGACCTCTTTTACCTGGCCTTGGAGTGATTTTATACTTCCAAAGCTTCTGTTAAAAGAGAAGGACCTATATACGGTTGCGGTTGGTTTGATGAGTCTGGACGAAACAGAGTTTGCCCGATTTGCGGCAGGTAGCGTGTTTATTGCGGTGCCGATTGTAATTCTATATTTTTGTCTGGTTAAAAATATGATTCATGGGATTTCTGCGGGGGCAGTAAAGGGATAAGGAGAATAATGAAAAAGAGGATGAGAAACGTGCTTCTTGGCGCATTGGCTGCAGCTTTGATGATCAGTGCACAGCCGAATGTTGCTTTAGCGAAAGAAGCAAGCGAGGTTACCAATCAGGCGGATTTTTCCACCGATGTGATTTATCAGATTATCACAGACCGATTTGTAGATGGAGATACTTCTAACAATCCATCCCAGGAGTTGTGTGATAAAGGGGATATGAGAAAATACCACGGTGGAGATTGGGCCGGAATCAAGCAGAAAATTGAAGACGGCTATTTGACCAATTTAGGAGTAAGTGCACTTTGGATTTCATCACCGGTGGAAAATATTATGACCATCGACCCAAGCAATCAGAGTGCATCTTACCATGGATATTGGGCAAAGGATTTTTTCTGCAGCAATTCAGCTTTTGGCTCCATGGAAGATTTTCAGCAGTTGGTGACAACGGCGCATAATCATGGAATCAAGGTGGTCATTGATTTTGCACCAAACCATACATCGACTGCAGAATTGGGCGATGTGGTGTTCCCGGAGGATGGCGCACTCTATCGTAACGGATCACTGGTTGGAACGTTCTCGAACGATCCGGACCATATTTTCAATCATGAAAGTTGGACAGATTACAGTACCATTGAAAATGGAATATATCACAGTATGTACGGGTTGGCAGACTTGAATCACTTGAATGGAACCGTAGATACGTATATGAAGGATGCCATCGACCAGTGGCTGGATATGGGCGTTGATGGAATTCGAGTAGATGCAGTAAAGCACATGCCGGCGGGATGGCAAACTAATTGGTTAAGCAGTATTTATCAGGAACACAATGTATTTGTGTTTGGTGAATGGTTTACCGGCGGCACAGGAAACGATGGAGATATGACAGCGTTTGCAAATAACAGCGGAATGAGCCTGCTGGATTTCCGTTTTGCCAATGCGGTTCGTGCAGCGGTGGGCGAGAAGAGTATGTCCATGGAAGACTTTTATCAGGTTGTTGTTGATACGCAGAACGACTTTGATGAAGTCAACGATCAGGTGACCTTTATTGACAATCATGATATGCCACGTATCACAACGTTGGCAAAAGAAAACCAGGCCAGTGTAAATGAAGCCTATGTGTTGTTGTTGACCTCGCGAGGAGTACCAACCATTTATTATGGCTCTGAGCAGTATTTAACCGGATCCGATGATCCGTACAACCGCGGAGATATGACACGCTTTGATACAAATTCCAAGGCGTATCGTATCATCAGTGCATTAGCACCTCTTCGTAAAACCAATACCGCTTTGGCTTACGGTGAAACCTGTGAGCGTTGGATGAATGATGATGTATTGATTTTTGAACGACAGTTTGGTGACGATGTTGCCTTGGTTGCAATCAATCGGAATCAGGAAAGTAGCTGCCATATCAGCGGATTGTATACCAATTTGCCAAAGGGTAAGCATGTAGATGTATTAAACGGTGTTATGAATGGCACGGATATTACCGTGCGAAGCAAGGGAGCCGTATCCGAATTTGATCTTGCGCCGGGTGCATGCGCTGTTTGGGAGTATCATACCCAGGAGAATGGACTGCAGATTGGTGATGTAGATCCGGGCATGGGAATTGCGGGCAATACAGTGGCAATTTCCGGAAGCGGATTTGGTACCAATGGTGGAAGCGTAAGTTTTGGAACAACCGAGGCTACGGTGGTTTCCTGGAGCAATACATGTGTTGAGGTACAGGTGCCGGCTGTTGGTGCAGGTGAATATGAAATTACCGTATCTGCCGGTGGCGCATCGGACAGTTATGCAGGATTTCGTGTGTTAAGCGGCCCGCAGGTATGTGCACGCTTCCAAGTAGAGAATGCACAGACCGATTATGGCAGCAATGTATATTTGGTGGGAAATGTTGCTGAGTTAGGCAACTGGGATCCCGATCAGGCGATTGGACCATTCTATAATGCAACCGGAAGTATTTGTAATTATCCGAATTGGTTCTTCGATGTAAGTGTTCCGGCAGGAGCAGCAATTGAGTACAAGTTCATTAAAAAGGACGGCGCAGGCAATGTGGTATGGGAAAGTGGATCAAACCATACATATACCCTTCCGGAATCCGGAACCACAACCATTACCTGTGGATGGCAGAATTAGAAAAGTAGTATAAGAAAGATTAGATTTACAACGCCCCTGTTGGAGATAAATCATAGAGATGTCATAGAAATTGGCATCTCTATTTTTTGTGAAAAAGATAGGGTGCAATTTAATTGCTAGTTATTTAAAAGCGACCGTAGTATAATAGGTGATACGACATGCAACAGACAACGTACCAAGTACGAGGAGCAAGTATATATGGAATTTAAACTACATGCGCCATATGAGCCCACCGGAGATCAGCCTCAGGCCATCGAACAGCTGGTGGCAGGATTCAAAGAGGGAAATCAGTTTGAAACCCTATTGGGCGTTACCGGTTCCGGTAAGACCTTCACCATGGCCAATGTAATCGCAAAATTAAACAAACCGACCTTGATTATTTCTCATAATAAGACCCTGGCGGGACAGTTGTATTCCGAGATGAAGGAGTATTTTCCGGAGAATGCGGTGGAGTACTTTGTTTCCTACTACGACTATTATCAGCCGGAGGCATATGTGCCGCAGACGGATACCTATATTGCCAAGGATTCTGCAATTAATGACGAGATTGATAAGCTGCGATTGTCAGCGACGGCGTCCATGTCGGAGCGCAAGGATGTTATTATCGTATCTTCCGTATCTTGTATCTACGGTATCGGTAGTCCGGATGATTATGAGAACATGATGATTTCGCTGCGTCCGGGACAGGAAATTGACCGGGATGAAGTGATTAAGGCACTGATTGACATGCAGTATCTGCGCAACGATTTGGATTTTACCCGTGGTACCTTCCGTGTCCGGGGAGATACCCTGGAAGTGATTCCGGCCAACGTGTCGGATTACGCTTTTCGAATCGAGTTTTTCGGCGATGAAATCGACCGGATTGTGGAGACGGATCCCTTGACGGGACAGGCCCGACGGGAGCTGAATCATGCGGCCATCTTCCCGGCGTCTCATTATGTGGTGCCCCAGGAGAAAATTAACGCAGCCTGTGATGAAATTGAAGCGGAGCTGAAGGAGCGGGTGGCATATTTTAAAAGCGAGGGCAAGCTCATTGAAGCGCAGCGTATTGCGGAGCGTACCAACTTCGACGTGGAGATGTTGCGTGAAACCGGATTTTGCAGTGGTATTGAGAACTATTCCCGCCACCTGACCGGACAAAAGCCCGGAGAGCCCCCCATGTGTTTGATGGATTACTTCGGTGATGATTATTTGATTATCATCGACGAGTCCCACATTACGGTTCCGCAGGTGCGCGGTATGTATGCGGGAGACCGTTCCAGAAAGTCAACCCTGGTGGATTATGGATTCCGCCTGCCGTCGGCGCTGGATAACCGGCCATTGAACTTCGATGAGTGGGAAAGCAAAATCGATCAGGTGCTGTTTGTTTCCGCAACGCCTAACGTATATGAGCAGGAGCATGAGATGCTGCGGGCAGAACAGGTAATTCGCCCCACCGGCTTGTTGGATCCGAAGATTGATGTACGTCCGGTGGAGGGTCAGATTGATGATTTGATTGCAGAAATCAAGAAGGAGACGGCCGAGGAGCACAAGGTCCTAATCACGACGCTGACCAAGCGTATGGCCGAGGATTTGACGGACTACATGCAGGAACTTGGCATCAAGGTGAAGTATCTGCATTCCGATATTGATACTCTGGAGCGTGCAGAGATTATCCGTGATTTGCGACTGGGCGTGTTTGATGTGTTGGTGGGAATTAACCTGCTGCGCGAGGGCTTGGATATTCCGGAGATTACCCTGGTGGCAATTTTAGATGCGGACAAGGAAGGATTCCTTCGTTCCGAGACGTCATTGATTCAGACCATCGGTCGTGCAGCCCGTAATGACAAGGGACATGTCATCATGTACGCGGACAAAATCACCGATTCCATGCGTCTTGCTATCGAGGAGACGGAGCGACGCCGCGGAATCCAGGAAGCTTACAATGAAGCCCATGGAATTACACCGAAGACCATTGAGAAAGCGGTACGTGATGTCATTGCAATCAGTAAAGCGGTTGCCAAGGAAGATCTGTCCATGGATCGTCGACCGGAAGAGATGAATGCCAAGGAATTGAAGGAAGCCATCGAGAAGGTCAAGAAGAAGATGGAACGTGCAGCAGCGGATTTAAATTTCGAATCGGCAGCGGAATACCGCGACCGCCTCATCGAAATGAAGCAGATGCTGCGTGATGTAGAAGGTAAGTAGTTGTTGGAAATCCAACATTTGAAAGAAAGAATTTGAAATGAAAGTAAGTAAGGACGAGAATAGAAAATTTATTAAAATCCGTGGGGCCAATGTTCACAATCTCAAGAACATCAGCTTGGATATCCCCAGGGATGAGTTTGTGGTGTTGACGGGATTGTCCGGTTCCGGTAAATCCTCGTTGGCTTTCGATACAATTTTTGCCGAAGGCCAGCGTCGTTACATGGAATCCCTATCCAGTTATGCCAGACAGTTTTTGGGCCAGATGGAAAAACCGGATGTGGAGCGGATCGAGGGTATGCCGCCGGCGATTTCTATTGACCAGAAATCCACCAACCGAAATCCACGTTCTACGGTGGGAACCGTAACGGAGATTTATGATTATTTCCGATTGTTGTATGCACGTATCGGAATTCCTCACTGCCCGAACTGCGGCCGTGAAATCAAACGTCAGACCGTGGATCAGATGGTGGACATCCTCATGAAGCTTCCGGAGAAAACCAAGTTCCAGGTGTTAGCGCCTGTGGTACGAGGTCGGAAGGGAACCCATGAGAAACTCTTCGAGCGTATGAAAGCCAGCGGATACGTCCGTGTGATTGTGGATGG
>JAILOI010000017.1 GCA_024690885.1 Lachnospiraceae bacterium | reverse complement strand
CAGGAGTTGAACCTTCCAAGTGCTCCAAAGCAGTTCATCCAGTACTTAGAAGAGGACAACCGTCCACAGGTTTCTATGGATGTAAACTATGAGAACGGCATGGGTATCAGCATTGGTCGTCTTCGTGAAGACAGCTTGTTTGATTACAAGTTCGTAGGACTTTCCCACAACACGGTTCGTGGTGCTGCAGGTGGCGCTGTTCTGTGTGCAGAACTTTTGAAGGCTCAGGGATATATCACCAAGAAATAATAGGAATCATCGGCGCTTCGGGTTTTCCCGGAGCGCTTTTTTTCTTTGTTAGAATGTGATAACATAAAGCCATCTTTTTTGCGAGAGGTGATGTTATGAAAGTAGAAGAAAGACTTTTAAAATATGTCTCCGTCTGGACCACGTCCGACGAAGAAGGAACTACCTTACCTAGTACACAGCGTCAGTTTGATTTGGCAGAAATCCTGCGGGATGAGCTGATTGCCATGGGCCTTGATCGGGTGACCATGACAGATCAGTGTTATGTGTACGGTTTATTGCCGGCCACTGCAGGTTATGAGAACCGGAAGGCCATCGGCTTTGTATCTCATATGGATACTGCTCCGGATTTCTCCGGCGAGAACGTAAAGCCGCAGATTATCCCAAACTACAACGGTGAAGATGTGGTATTACAGGGTAGCGGTGCCATCCTTAGCACCAAGGATTTCCCGGAACTGAAGGAATTGAAGGGCCGCACTTTGATTACCACCGACGGAACGACCCTGCTTGGTGCCGATGACAAGGCCGGTGTGTCTGCTATTATGACGGCAGTGGAGGAGTTGATTGCTTCCGGCGAGGGTCATGGCGACATTTGGATTGGATTTACGCCGGATGAGGAAATCGGTGCAGGTCCGAATGGATTTGATTTGGATTATTTCAAGGCAGACTTCGGTTACACCGTGGATGGTGACTACGAAGGCGAAGTGGCCTACGAGAATTTCTATGCTTACAGTGCCGGCTTCGAGATTCACGGCAAGAACGTGCATCCGGGTGAGGCAAAAGATATCATGATCAATGCAGCCTTGATTGGTTGCGAGATTGCAGCGTCTCTTCCAAACAATGAGACACCGGCAACCACCTGTGATCGGGAGGGCTTCTATCACCTCACCGATATGGAAGGCAATGTGGAGCGTGCCACCCTTTCCTATATTCTGCGTGACCATGATGCCACTTCCATTCAGAATCGGATTCAGACCTTAGAGAATCTGACCAAGTCCATGAATGAGAAGTATGGGGAGGGTACAGTCGAACTTTCCATCAAGCATTCCTATGACAACATGATTGAAATCATGAAGGATCACATGGAAGTGATTGACCTGGCCAAGGAAGCCATCTCGGCCCAGGGATTAGCTCCGTTGTCCCGTCCGATTCGTGGCGGCACCGATGGTGCAAGACTTTCCTTCATGGGATTGCCTTGTCCAAATCTTGGAACCGGTGGTTACGGATTCCATGGCCCATTCGAGCATTGTACCGTGGAAGGTATGGAGTGCGTGGTTCGTATCATTCGCTACATTGCAACCCATGCACCACAGAAATAAAATGTGCATTATATTTCAGAGGATTGTTTCTTACAATCCTCTGTTTTTTTCGCGGTTCATTCGTTGTTATTTCCCCTCAGATAAACTATAATAAATACTGTTTGAGACAAAAATTAAAGCGCTTTTAAATTACTGATTTAGAGCGCTTTTTTCTACTTATGATTCTTTGGAAAGGTGTGGGGAAACGCAATGATTTTAAGAACTGCTGAGTTAAAAGAATTACAGAACATATACGAGAAAGCCGGCAATGGGATGGTGCTTTTGTATGGCGCACAGCGCAGTGACAAGGAACTCCTGTTGCGGGCTTTTTGCAAAGATAAGAAGGTGTTCTATTATCGCGGTCGCAATGCTTCCGCCCAGGAGCAGCTGGCTCAGATGCAGCGGCAGATTACGGATACCTTCGATGTGACCTTGCAGAAGAATACCTATGACGAGTGCTTCAATCGCATCAAGAGTGGGGATTCGTCCAAGTTGGTGGTCATCATCGACGAGTTTCAAACCATTGCCAAGAAGGATGCCACCTTCTTTGACAGCCTGGTAAAGCTGAAGAAGCGTCAGCTTTATCCCGGTCCGGTGCTGATTATCCTATGCAACTCATCCATTCTATGGACCAAGCGGGATATGGATGAGGTATTGGGTCGTTCGGTAGAAGTCATCGATGAGCGCATTTGTCTGGAGGAGTTTCGATTCTTGGATGTGGTGCGGGCTTTTCCGAAGTATTCTGTGGCAGAAGCGGTGCGGACTTACGGCATCCTAGGCGGTGTGGCAGAATATATCAACCGTTGGAATGGCGAGCGTTCCGTGAAGGAGAACGTGTGCAATTTGATTTTGAATTCCCGGGGATTTCTCCACGATGAGGCAGAGAATTACATCAGTCGGGAACTGCGGGAGTTATCGGTGTACGATACCATCCTTGCGGCCATGGCCAGAGGCAATGAGAAATTGAATGATCTTTACCGGGAGACCGGTTTTTCCCGTGCCAAGATTAGCGTGTATCTGAAGAATCTGGCGGCCTTCGACATTGTGGAGAAGGTGGTTTCCTTCGAGACCGGCGGCTGGGACAACACCATGAAAGGCATCTATCGCATCAAGCATCGGTACGTAGCCTTCTGGTTCCGCTTTATTTATCCGAACCTGTCCGATTTGTACCAGATGTCCACGGAGGAATTTTACGATGCCTATATTGCTGCAGACCTGGATGGTTATCTGCGGGATACCTTTGTGGCAGTATGCAGCGAATACTTAGGCCTTCTGAACCAGGTGGGCAAGGCATCCATCTCCATCACACAGATGGGAACCTGGATTGGCAAAAACGGAACCATCGACATCATCGGCGCCGATGCGGAGGAGAACTATGTGGTGGGTATCTGCAACTGGGAGGGTGAGACACTTTCCTTTGATGCTTACCAGCAGTTATTGGAGAACATGACCCTGGCCAAGATTCATGCCAGAACCACGTATCTGTTTTCCGCAACGAAATTTGATGAGCGTCTGGTGACCTTGGCGCAAGAAGAACCAAGCCTGGTGCTTGTGGACATGACGGAGTTATAGATTTATGAAGAAATTGATCATTACGGAGAAACCCTCCGTAGCAAGAGATTTTGCCCGGGTGCTGCACGTCAGCGGCAATGGAGACGGGTGTATCGAGAACGGCGAGTACGTAATTTCCTGGTGCTATGGTCATCTGGTTGGTCTGGTGTACCCGGAGGATTACGATGCAAAATACAAGCGATGGGATTTGGCAGATTTGCCTTTTTTACCCAAGGACTATAAGTATGGCGTCATTGAATCGGCAGCGAAGCAGTATGCCGTAGTGAATCGCTTATTGCATCGGGAAGATGTGGATACGGTTTACTGGGCCGGCGACTCCGGAAAAGAAGGACAGACCATCGAGGAGAATATCCGTATGTACGGCGGCGTGCGGGAAGGCATGACGGAGCTGCGTGTGTGGATCGATTCCCAGACAGATGAGGAAATTCTCCGCGGTATTCAGGAAGCAAAGCCTATGGCAGACTATGTTCTCTTAGGAAAGTCCGGTATCATGCGTACCATCGAGGATTACAGCCTGGGTATTAATTTTTCCCGTGCTTTGTCTGTAAAATACGGACGATTGATTAACGATGCAGCGGCAACCAGTAGCTATACCGCCATTGCCATCGGTCGCGTGATGACCTGTGTGCTGGGTATGGTGGTGCGCCGGGAGCGGGAGATTCGAGAGTTTACCGAGACCCCGTTCTATCGTGTGATGGGCAATTTTGGCGATGTGAAGTTCAATGGGGAGTGGCGAACCTATGAGGGATCGAAGTATTTTAATTCCCCACTCTTGTATAGTGAGAAAGGCTTTAAGAAGCGGGAGAGCGCCGAAGGCTTAATGGAAGAACTCTCCGGAAAGCCGGCCACGGTGGAGGCCTGCGATGTGGGAACCTCCCGGAAGAAGGCCCCGCTGCTGTTTAACCTGGCAGAGCTGCAGGCGGAGTGTTCCAAACGCTTTAAAATCAGTCCGGATAAGACCCTGGAGATTATCCAGGAATTATATGAGCGGAAGTACACCACCTATCCGAGAACGGATGCCCGTGTGCTTACCACCGCCATTGCCAAGGAAATTCAGAAGAATATTTCCCGCCTTGGAAACTACAGTGAGATGTCTTCCTACGTGAAGTACATCATGGAGAACAAAAGCTATGTTGGCATTGAGAAGACCGCCTATACAGACGATAGCAAGGTCACCGATCACTATGCCATCATTCCGACCGGCTATACCAACGGCGTGGAGGGCTTAGGACCATTACACAAGAAGGTCTACGATTTGATTTGCCGCCGGTTCCTTGCCATTTTCTATCCAAATGCGGAATACAAGACGGTGAAAATCCAGCTTCTGGTTGACCGGGAGAAGTTTTTTACCTCAGCCAAGGTATTAGCCAAGCCCGGATATATGGAGGTAAGCGGTATTCCACAGACCAAGGAATCCAAGGATTCAGACGAGGATGAGGAAGACCAGACATGCTCCAAGGAGGACTTGATTGCCTTCGCTGAGACATTGAAGCAGGGGGATACCCTGCAGGTTAATTCCTTTGAAATCAAGGAGGGCAAGACCGCACCGCCGAAGCGTTATACCTCCGGTAATTTGATTTTGGCCATGGAGAATGCCGGAAATCTCATCGAGGATGAGGAACTGCGCGAGCAAATCAAGAATACGGGAATCGGAACTTCTGCGACCCGTGGTGAGATTCTGGCCAAGTTGGTGCGCATCGGGTATCTGAATCTGAACGAGAAATCCCAGATTATCACACCGGAGAAGCTTGGTGAGATGATTTACGAAGTGGTGTTGTTATCCTGTCCATCCCTATTAAATCCGGATATGACCGCATCCTGGGAGAAGGGCTTAGAGGGCATTATCTCCGGTGCAGTGGACGCAGACGGTTATCGGGAGAAGTTGGAGGATTACATCCGTCGGGAAACCACCAAGATGATTGAGACGGATTTGAATGGCTCCATTGCCCGTAACATCAACCAGTTTACCAACGAGAAATCCAAGGGAGCAGCGACGAGAAAGCCACTTGGCATTCCTTGTCCGGTTTGTGGCGGCGAGTTGACCACCACGGCTTTCGGATATGGCTGTAGCAATTACTGGAACGAAGAGAAGAAGTGTAAGTTCAACGTGGGCACCATCGCCGGTTGTGACTTAACGGAAGAAGAGTTCAAGCAGCTGATGACGGAACATAAGACCGGTGTGATTGATCGTTTTGTTTCTAAGAAGAAAAAGAAGTTCAATGCCAAACTGGTCCTCAAGGAAACACCGGAGGATACGGAATATCCGGTGAAAATCGAGTTTGAGTTTGATGGGGTAGAGCAGACGCCGGAGGAAGTGCCGGATGTGGTTTGCCCGGATTGCGGTGGCAAGCTGCATGTGAAGTCCTGGGGTTACGGTTGCTCCAACTTCCGGGCAGATGACGAGAACTCCTGTCATTTTGCCATCGGTAAGATTGCAGGCAAGGCCTTGTCTGTTAAGAATGTCCAGGAACTTCTTAAGGATGGCAAAACCAAGACCATCCGTGGGTTCAAGGGCAAAAGTGGTAAGAAGTTTGATGCCGTATTGGTGCTTAAAACCAGAGAAGATGGTAAGCATGACATCGGCTTTGATTTTGAAAATGTAGAGAAGAAGTATGTCAAGGATGTGAAGTGTCCAATCTGTGGAGGCGGAATCGTAAAGACTTCCTTCGGATATGGCTGTGAGAACTACGACTACAACGACAAGGAACATTCTTGTCGGTTCAACATCGGCAAGGTGGCAGGGGTCAGCTTAAATGACGGTCAGGTGACGGAACTTCTCACCAAGGGTGTGACTTCCAAAATCTCCGGATTTAAGTCCAAGGCAGGCAAGAAGTTTGATGCATGTCTGACCTTAAGCAAGGATGAGAGTGGCCAGGTGACGGGCGTATCCTTTGTATTCCAGGATGAAAGCAAGGTCATCGAAGGTGTGGAGTGTCCGATTTGCCAGGGCAAGATTATCAAGAATCACTTTGGTTACAAGTGTGAGCATAACTTAGGCCCGGACCAGGGCTGTAAGTTCTTCATCGGCAAGGTGGCCGGTTTGGAACTGACGGAGGACCAGATCACCCAGCTTTTGAATGAGAAGCATACCGACGAAATCCAGGGATTCTTAAGTAAGAAGGGCACCCTGTTCAATGCCAAGTTAAAACTGGATGAGAACTTCCGGGCAGCCTTTGATTTTGAAAGCAACAACAATGCACCGGCACAACCAAGTGCACCGGCACAACCAAGTGCACCGGCGCAGGCGACAGCGGCACCGGAGGCCCAGCCTACGGCGGGAAGTGTCCAAGAGACACCGGCCACCTATGATGCGACCCCTCAAGCTTCGGCAGAGGACGATTTGGCTGCATTTCTGGCAGCGGAAGAAGCAGCCGTGGATGTGGATTTGGAACATGAGTTGTTTGGATAATATTTAATAGAAATAGAGGTATCAATATGGAAACATGTAAGATTGCAACAATGTATGACTTGAAGGAAACCATCGCAGCAGAGTTGTTTGCGGGCAAGACCTATCCATGGGAAGTTCTCTCCGAAATTGGGGACTTCATTCGGAAATTAGGACCAACCTTAGATCCGGAAATCTTCGAACAGCGTGGGGAAAATATCTGGATTGCCAAGAGCGTGACCATTGCGCCCACCGCAACCTTGAACGGACCACTCATCATCGATGAGGGAACTGAAGTACGTCCGGGTGCATTTATCCGTGGCAATGCGATCATCGGCAAGAACTGTGTCATCGGTAACTCCACCGAGATTAAGAATGACGTGATTTTCAATGTGGTTCAGGTACCGCATTACAACTACGTGGGAGATTCCGTATTGGGCTTCCACAGTCATATGGGTGCCGGCTCCATCACGTCGAATGTGAAGAGTGACAAGACTCTGGTTGTGGTAAAAGACGGCAAGGAATCCATCGAAACCGGCTTGAAGAAGTTCGGCGCCATGCTGGGAGACTATGTGGAAGTTGGCTGTAACTCCGTATTGAATCCGGGAACTGTCATCGGACCGCATTCCAACGTATATCCGGTATCCTGCGTGCGCGGTGTGGTACCGGGACACTCCATCTATAAGAATAAGAGTGGCTTTGAAATTATTCCGAAAAGTGAATAGATATTGACTTTCCTCCTTTAAAAAGGTATAAAATTTGTTAGGACCGCATAATTCGGTTGAACTTAGATTTATACATTTTGAAGGAGGATTATTCATGAACGAGTATTTAGAGATTGTTAGAGTTCACGCAAGAGAAATCATGGACTCTAGATCTAACCCGACCGTAGAAGCTGAGGTAGAGGTAGCAGGTGGCGCAATTGGTGTCGCTGCTGTTCCAAGTGGAGCATCTACCGGCCAGTTCGAAGCATTGGAGCTTCGCGACGGTGATAAGAAGAGATATGAGGGCAAGGGCGTATTAAAGGCTGTTGCCAATGTAAATGATAAGATCGCTCCTGCTTTGATTGGCAAGGATGCTTCTAATATCTATGAGATTGACAAGGTAATGTTCGATTTGGACGGAACCAAGGACAAGTCCAACTTAGGCGCTAACGCTATTTTGGCTGTTTCTCTTGCTGCTGCTAAGGCTGCTGCATTAGAGCTTGGTACTACCTTGCATCAGTTCATCGGTGGTTCCCAGGGAACTCAGCTTCCGGTACCAATGATGAACATCTTAAACGGTGGTGCACATGCAACCAATACCGTTGATATTCAGGAGTTTATGATTATGCCTGCAGGCGCTCCTTCTTTCTCTGAAGGCCTTCGTTGGTGCTCTGAGGTATTCCATGCATTACAGTCCTTATTAAAGAAGGATGGTCTTGCAACTTCTGTTGGTGATGAGGGTGGATTCGCTCCAAACTTAAACTCTGATGAGGAGACCTTGGATTACATCTGCAACGCAATCAAGGAAGCAGGATATGAGCCTGGTAAGGATTTCGTTATTGCTATGGATGCAGCTTCTTCTGAGTGGAAGTCTGACAAGGGTGTTGGTTTCTATCACCTTCCAAAGTCCGGCAAGGATTTCACTTCCGATGAGTTGATTGCTCACTGGGCATCCCTTATTGATAAGTACCCGATCTACTCCATCGAAGATGGTTTGGATGAGGAAGACTGGGATGGTTGGAAGAAGATGACCGAGCAGCTCGGCGACAAGTGCCAGTTGGTTGGTGATGACCTCTTCGTAACCAACGTTGAGCGTTTGAAGAAGGGTATCGAGCTTGGCTGTGGTAACTCTATCCTCATCAAGTTGAACCAGATCGGTTCCTTGACTGAGACCATCGAGGCAATCAAGCTTGCTCATAAGAATGGTTACACCGCAATCGCTTCTCATAGATCCGGTGAGACTGAGGATACCACCATTGCTGATTTGGCAGTTGCTCTGAATACTTGCCAGATTAAGACCGGTGCTCCTAGCCGTTCTGAGCGTGTTGCAAAGTACAACCAGTTGCTTCGTATTGAGGAGGAACTTGGTGCAGGTGCTTCTTATCCTGGATTTGCAGCATTCAACCGCAAATAAGTTTTCGTAAAAGAATACGCTCCGTGGATGATTCCGCGGAGCGTTTTTTTATACAAACATCTCAACAACAAAGACTACAATACATGCGGCCAGTGCTACGGTTGGCA
Source organism: Lachnospiraceae bacterium (assembly GCA_024690885.1). Taxonomy (GTDB): domain Bacteria; phylum Bacillota; class Clostridia; order Lachnospirales; family Lachnospiraceae; genus XBD2001. Next base: position 33,852 of record JAILOI010000017.1, on the reverse strand, counting down.
GGCTTTTGCCCCGCCAGCCTAAAAATACAGCAACCACAAGTCCTGCGATGGCGCTGATGATACTTCCGGTGGCAAAGAAGATGGCCGGAATGGTCATGGCCGTCAGGCAGGCAAAAGGTACATAGTATAAGAAGCTTTGGATGTATTTGTTTTTGATTTCTTTTTGAAACAGGACCAGTGGCAACATACGAATCAGATAGGTGGTCACGGCCATGAGTAAAATATAACTTGCCATTAGGAATCGCCCCCCTGTGCATTTTCTACCGGGAAGAGCAAGGCGCCAATGCCTGCAGCAACCACGGTGCAGATAATAATCGCAAATCCGGAGGAGATTTGCTTTAGTACGGGAACAAATCGTAGAATGCAGCTGATGGTGAGTGCAATTCCGGCTACAATGGCAATGTGCGGATTCTTCCGTGCCGGAGGCATAACAATGGCAATAAACATGGCATAGAGAGCCAGGCCTAAAGCACTTTGAACGGAGGCCGGCAACAGGTTGTTGGCGATGCCACCCAAGACGGAACCGGCAGCCCAGCAGAGAATCGGAGGAATCTCCAATCCCAGCATATAAGGGAAGGTGACCGGTCGATTGCGACTGACGGATACGGCAAAGATTTCATCCGTAACACCGAAGGCCATCACCAAACGCTTTATGGTGTGACAATCCCTGGATAGTTTCTGGGTCAGAGATAAACTCATCAACGCATAGCGAAGATTAATCACCAGCTGTGTCAGAAACATCTCCACATAAGTGGTACCGGCAATCATCAGCTGTAATCCGGCAAACTGTCCGGCGCTGGTGACATTCACAAGAGAAATCAGACCGGCAACCCAAGGGGAAAATCCGGCCTTGGCAGCCATGATGCCGAAGGTGAAACTAACGCTTAGGTATCCGATGGCAATGGGGGTGGAATCCTTGGCACCGCATAGAAATTCATTTGTAGTGGTAATCTTTTGTTCTTCCATAGTGATTCTATTATAGGAAGTAATCCACATTTTCACAAGACATGGGGTGAGAAAAAGTGTATGATGAAAGAGATGTTGGATTTACAACAGATATGATGGGGGAGGATATAGTGATGCATGGTGTTCCCTTTGGTCTGGCAACCGGAAACCTACTGGTGGCCGTTGCGTTGACCCTGCTTCCGGGTGCCATCGGATTCTACTTAGGCTGGGTGAATGAGAAGCAGTGCGGCGGTTCCATTCTACCAAGCTGGTTGTTACATGGAATCACCAATGTGGTGGTTAGTTGCATGACACTATAAAGGGTGTCATTTGAAGGAGTAAGGTTGTATAAGATGAGAAAAGCAAAGCGAATGATAAACATCCTGGTTGGAATCCTGCTGTGCTTTGTGATTATACTCGTGACCATCTATAGTTTCAATCAGGCGATGATGGCTCAGGAGGCCCATCGACTGGAAGAACCATTGGGCGAGATGGTAGATATGGATGGACAACAGATGTGCGTGTATCATGCGGGAAGCGGTGAGCAGACACTGGTATTTTTGGCCGGTAGTGGTACCGCTTCTCCGATTTTGGATTTTAAACCCCTGTGTACGCGTTTACAGGATGCTTATCAGGTGGTGGTAATAGAGCGGTTTGGATATGGATTCAGTGATGTGGTGGAGACAGAGCGTCCCTTTGATACCATCTTACGTCAGGACCGACAGGCACTGGAGAAAGTTGGAATCCAAGGACCTTATATTCTATGTCCCCATTCCATGTCTGCCCTGGAGGCAATTCTATGGGCCCAGTGTTATCCGGAAGAAATCGAAGCCATTGTGGGGTTGGACATGGCTCTGCCCAAAAGCTATGAGGGATTTGATTGGGAACATGTGAAAACCATGCAGCAGTTGGCTGTGGTGGCAAGAAAACTGGGATTGGTACGATTTTATTATCGGGATTCCACCTTATCTTCGGAATTAACGGAGGAAGAGAAGCAGCTCTATCGGGCCATTGCCTGTAAGAAGGCAGTCAATCCGGTGATTCTTGCAGAGTCTGCGGCGATTGTGGATGCCTGTAAAACCATTGAGGCCAGACCGATGCCGGATATTCCTACCTTGTTATTTGTTTCCGATGGAACCGAGGTGAGTGTAGCGCATTGGTTGGACATCCAGCAGGACTATGCTGCCGGACTCCATGATGCAGAAGTGATTTCCTTGGATTGTGGACATTATGTGCACAATCATGCGCCGGATCGAATTGCAGAAGAGATGCAGGTGTTTTTGGAAAAGAAATGTAATTACTGATAAATCCTGGGGCGACCCAGGTAATAGCCTTGCATATAATCAATATCCGAATGCATCAGATAGTTGTATTCTTCTTCGGTTTCCACACCTTCCGCCAATACCTTGATGCCGCGTTCTTTTAGGGTGCGAATCATATTGGCGACCACTAACTGATGTTCCAAATTCGAATCAATTTGAGAGATGTATTTTCGATCAATCTTGACCAGGTCCGGTTTGTACATATCTAAGCAAACCAAATCGGTGTTTTCTCCGGTGCCATAATCATCGATGGCAATCTTCGGGGTAGCGCCGGTTCCGGACATGGCTTTCCGTTTCATATTCCATGCAAATAAATCCAGTTTGGTATACTCTAAGATTTCGATATAGAAGCGATTGGCCATCTCCGGTCCGCCTAATTCTGCGGTTTTCAATGCCATATCGATGGACATACAGGTGCCCGGGAAGGTGTTTAAGAATAAATAACCCTCTAAATTGGCTTCCTTGAAGGCTTTGGTGCCGTAGTAGAAGGTGATTTCTTCAATTTTGCTAAGTGAATCTGCCTTGGCATAGGCTTCAATGATTTCTGCCGGAGAATGTTCCGCGGGGCGCATCAGAGCCTCATGTCCGAAGATATCTCCGGTGTGCACATCGAAGATGGGCTGGAAGGCGAACTTTAAGGTATCTAGATTGATTAAAATTTCCGGAACTTTACAACTGGATGGTACAACAATTGCCATGGATAACACCTCGATATGAATCAATAATAAGTAACGTGATATCACCTGATAACTCTTCTTATAAATAAAATAAAAAATGCATCGGTATATGTATATGCCGGTGCAAGAAAAGTGCAACTGGCTGGCAGTGAAGCCCCTATAGTTTTGCGTCGCCGGATTTCCCCGGTTTTGCCGAGATATGGATATGTCAGGTTTTCATTCCTTTGGTCATATGCAATGACCAAGGTCTTTTACAGGATATTATTCTAAAAGGATACCCTATGGATATCAATGGAATATCCTACTAAAAATCTAAGAAAAACGGAACAACGTTTTGGACATTTTTGCATAAAGTGTGTATATATAGGCATAAAAGTACAATTGGATGATGAGAACCGGTTGCGGAGTTGCACCCTTTTTTCTATCATGTAAACGACATTGTTTTAATTTTGAGGAGAAAACTATTATGAGAAAGAAATTATTTTTGATGCTTACATGCTGCATGGCAGTTAGCCTTAGCGCGTGTGGAACTGGAAACGAAGCGACAACATCTGAGACAACCGTTGAACAGACACCGGTAGTGGAAGAGCAGGTGGAAGAACAGGTGGTAGACACCACAAGTGAGGATGTGACCATCGATTCCGAGGTAGAGGACAGCCAGGATGTGACGGAAGAGAGCGATGTAAGAATGACTGCCCAGGGATTTATTGGTGATAGTTGTGCGGATTTGATCAATGAAATCGGAATGGCAGAGAGTGTACATCCAAATGCTTCCGCAGATGACAATGGAATGTATGGCGGATACCTGCATTATGCTGATTTTGAGGTGGAGTTTGCGTCTGAAGATGAAAGCTTTCTGGAAAATGGAAATTATTCCAATTGTACCGTAATCGCCATTGTAGATCCGATGTTTGACAACTAGGTTTTTTGCAATAAATGCAAAGACAAGGGGTATAAAAAGTGCTATAGTGAAAAAAGAGATGTTGTTTTTACAACATGGTCACATTTGTACTGTTTTTATGAGAGGAGTATCTAGAGATGACAGAAGATTTGAAGAAGAAAGGCAAGGGATTTGCCGCAGAATTCCGCGAGTTTATTATGCGTGGTAACGTGCTGGACTTGGCAGTCGGTGTTATCATCGGTGGTGCGTTCCAGAGCATCGTAAATTCATTGGTAAACGACATTGTAATGCCACTGATTTCCGCAATTACCGGAGGAATTGATTTTTCCAACTGGTTTATTGCATTGGATGGAAGCAATTATAAGACCTTGGCAGCAGCACAGGAAGCCGGTGCAGCAACCTTGAATTATGGTACCTTCATCACGGTAGTCATTAATTTCTTATTGATGGCTTTGGTAATCTTCTGCTTGGTAAAGGCTTTGAACAAGGTCTCCGAGCGTGTGAAGAAGGACGATGCAGCAGAGGAGGCTGCAGAGCCAACCGAGAAGGAATGTCCATACTGCAAGTCTATGATTCCGATTGGTGCAACTCGTTGCCCTCATTGTACTTCTGAATTATAGGAATCACATCAAAATAGCCATGTCGGCAATGCCGGCATGGCTATTTTTTACCATGTGTATAAACAGGTTGTATTTATAACATTTTCCGATAGATATTGGCAACGTCATCCTCACTTAAGGAAACGAAACCACCGATGGAACCACTGCGGCCATTTCCGTAAACCGCCTTATGTGCCATGGCCGGAATATCTTCTCCCTTGGCACCAAGTTCTTCAAAGGTCTGAGGCATACCGATGGAACGAAGGAAGGCACGGAAGCGTGCGATACCTTCCAAGGCCGTCTTCTTCGGGTTTGCAAAGTCCATGGAGCAGCCCCATACACGAGTGGCAACCTGGGCAAAGCGCATCACATCGTGATCGATGTTATATTCCATCCAAGCCGGGAATACCACAGCAAGACCGGCACCGTGGGCACAGTCGTACTGGGCGGAAAGCTCATGCTCGATGTCGTGGCTGGCCCAATCCTGGCCTCGACCGACGCCACAGGAATTGTTGTGTGCCATCATACCGGCCCACATAATATTGGCTCTGGCATCGTAGTTATTCGGATCGGCAATTACCCGCGGTCCTTCATGAACCATAGTCAGAAGCAATCCTTCAATCATACGGTCGGTCACTTCCACTTCCTTCGTGTTGGTGAAATACCGCTCGAAGAGGTGTGCCATAATATCGGTGATACCGCAGGCACTCTGATATGCCGGAAGGGTCTGGGTGAGGGCCGGATTTAGAATGGAGAATGCCGGACGTAGCGCTTCGCCGGACGCACCACGCTTAAACTGGCCGTCTTCATAGGTAATAACGGAATCCGGAGAGCCCTCACTTCCTGCTGCCGCAATGGTAAGAACCGTTCCTACCGGCAAGGCTTTGGTCACCGGTTTTCCCTGGTAGAAATCCCAGAAATCTCCATCATATACACTTCCTGCTGCAATCGCCTTGGAAGAATCAATCACACTTCCGCCGCCTACCGCCAGGATAAAATCAATCTGTTCCTTCTTGCATAATTCAATGCCTTCATATACCAAGCCGCTTCTTGGGTTTGGATGAACCCCACCAAGCTCCACATATGGAATGCCTTCCCCGGCTAAGGAGGCTTTCACCCGGTCTAAAAGGCTGGAGCGAACCACACTGCCGCCGCCGTAGTGAATCAAGACCTTACTTCCGCCAAAGCGCTTCACATAAGTGCCGGCGGTGCTTTCCTGGTCTTTTCCAAAGACAAAATAGGTGGGTGCATAATACGTAAAATTTTCCATAGAGCCTTCTCCTTTTGCTTCATACAATTGTGTACAATCAAATCGTAGCATGGAATAAGTGAGATGGGAAGAAAATACTGTAAAATAATTTAGAGTAAGCTATAATGATGGATATTAACGGTAATATTGCGGGTGATTCAGAATGAGATTGATAATGGAGATACTATGAAGGATTTCGAATTGCAGGCCTTGGCCTATGATCGGGTATTGGAACCGGAGGGGGTACCACAGGCAGTTACTTATGATGGGAAGAAGACCATCCTGCGACTGGCGTATCCACATGCAACGTCGGTTGGGCTTACCATCGGGGAAGTGGAATATCCCATGGAAAACCGGGGCGCTTATTGGGAACTGGAATTTCCGGCAACGTCCGGAATCAATTATGTACAGGTGCGGGTGAATGGAGATGAGGTACTTTCTCCGTATCTCCCCATCGGCTATGGCTATTCCAGACCCTATAATTATGTGGAACAGCCCGGGCAGGGGGAACAACGCTGGAGTATTGGTGGAGCCAGACATGGCACCATCCATCATGAATGCTTCTATTCCATGGTCACCGGAGGGTATGAGCGCTGCGTGGTGTATACGCCTTATGGATATGAAATGAGTGAACAATCCTATCCGGTGTTGTATTTACAACATGGACATGGAGAGAATGAAATTGGATGGAGTACTGCCGGCAAGGTGCAGTTCATCCTAGATCATCTGTTTACGGATGGGGATGCGACGCCCTTTATTGTTGTGATGAACAACGGCATGGTGCAACAACATACGCCGGATGGTAAGGCATATGTGGACCATCGGATGTTCGAACCCTATTTGCTCAATGATGTGATTCCTTATGTAGAGCATAAGTACCGCATCAAGAAAGATAAGGCACATCGTGCCATGGCTGGATTGTCCATGGGTTCCATTCAGACCGCGATGATTACCTTTCAACATCCCGAGTTATTCTCTGCCGTGGGAATCTTCAGTGGCTTTCTGCATGATTGGATTACCGGCAGTGAATTGGATATGAACGATCGGGGACCGAGTGACAATGCCCATTTGAAATTGTTAACGGATGCAGCGGCTTTTTCCGATGCTTTTGATGTATTCTTCCGTGGCATTGGATCCGAGGATCCCTTCCTTCCTCACTTTTTGGAGGATGATGCCATGCTTGCAGATGCCCATATCGAGAGCATCCGTCGCATCTATGATGGGACCCATGACTGGAATGTATGGCGAAACTGTATCTATGATTTTGCAAAACTGATTTTTCGATAGGAGAGAAAGATGGCAACAGGAAGTATGCGCTTCTATTCCGTTTGTAGAAGCGGACAGACAAGATTTCAATATGTGATTCCCAACGATTTGCAACCGGAGATGGTACAGGGGAATCCACACTATGGGCGGATTCGGTGCCCTGCATACGGCATTGGCATACCCCGAAACCTTCGGCGGATGTGTGGCCTTGGAGGAAGGAGAGAGACGATGAAATTCGTCTCTTTTTTATTGTCTGTCGTGCGCTTGAAAGCAGGCTAAGAAACGGATAAAATAAATACTAGATTTTGCATTGAAAGGGAAATGAACATGGAAGAACCAAAGAAAAGAATGTTATCCGGAATCCAGCCAAGTGGTGATTTGCATTTGGGCAATTACCTGGGAGCGATTAAGAACTGGTCGGACCGGGTAGATGAATATGAGTGCTTTTACTTTATGGCAGATTTGCATACCATTACGGTGCGCCAGGAGCCGGCAGAACTTCGGAGACGCTCCTTGCATCAGTTGGCACAGTACATTGCCTGCGGATTAGATCCGGAGAAGAACGTGTTGTTCTTACAGTCTATGGTGCCGCAACATGCACAGTTGGCCTGGGTCTTAAACTGCTATACCATGTTTGGAGAACTGTCTCGTATGACACAGTTCAAGGATAAATCCGAGAAACATAAGGACAATATCAATGCCGGACTTTTTACCTATCCTGCTTTGATGGCTGCCGATATTCTTCTGTATCAGGCAGATTATGTTCCGGTTGGGGAAGACCAGAAGCAGCATGTGGAGTTAACCCGTGATATTGCAACCCGTTTCAACAGCATCTATGGGGACGTATTCAAGATTCCGGAACCATACATTGCCAAGACCGGTGCACGTATCTATGGTTTGACCACGCCGGGAGACAAGATGTCCAAGTCCATTCCGGAAGGTTGCGTATTCCTTATGGATGATCCGGATACCATTGCCCGGAAGTTTAAGCGTGCAGTCACCGACAGTGATTCTGAGAATCCGGTTCGTTACGACAAGGCGAACAAGCCGGGGGTTGCCAACCTGATGAATATCTATGCAACCTTGACCGGCAAGAGCTTCGAAGAAATTGAAGCCGAGTTTGCAGGCAAGGGCTATGGCGTATTTAAGCCGGCGGTCGGTGAAGTGGTAATTGATGCCATGCGTCCGATTCGTGAAGAAGCAGAGCGCTTAATCAAGGATAAGGCATACTTGGAAGATGTATACCGCAAGGGTGCAGAGCATGCGTCCTATGTGGCTAATAAAACCTTACGTAAGGTTTACAAGAAAGTCGGTTTTTACCAGATTTAATCACAGATGGGGCGGGGGCAGTTATGTATATTGACCAGATTCGGGCAATTGAAAATTATAGCTTGAAGCTTTCTGTGGTGGACAACGAGAACGGAGAGCAAATCGATTTTGATTTGCAGCCATGCAAGGATCAAAACACCCTGGGGATGATTACCAAGAATTTAGGTGGTGCCTCGGAGAAGCATTACTTCGTTATTGAGAATGTGGTGTTTGATGCCAAGTGGGTCAACTTTCAATCTGAGAAGGTGGTCACCAGTCTTTATATGATTATGTCCAACGGCAAGGTATATCGGTGGAATCCGGTGTCGATTACACCAATCCGCATCAACCAGAAGCCGGTGGCAATTGTACTGAAGTCCACGTTGGACGTCAGCTCCTTTAACCGTCGGAAATCCTTCCGGGTTCCGGTGGATATGAAGGGAAGCTTCGACTGGAAGGGATATGAGGCAGCCATCGATTGCTTCGTTATGAATGTTTCCCATGATGGAATTGCAGTCAGCATCAAGGGGGTCAAGAACCTTCCAAGCGTGGGAGAGAAGTGTACCATCCGTTGGATGGACGGCAATATGTACACGGTGGAGGCTACCGTACGTCGCAGTCAGTCGCGCCTGGATAAGCAATATGTAATTGGATTATCCATGCAGAAGGAGCCGGATGAGATTCGGGCCCTCATTCAGAAGATTCAAACCACCCGTGCCATTGCAGCAGACCTAACGGCAGAACATAAGGAACCCGGTGTACGTCGTCTGGAGAATTGGGAATTAGAGAAAGACCTGAAACAACAGGGATTATTGCCGGATTCTGAAGACTCTTGATGGATTTTGAAATTTTTTTTAAAAAAAAGTGTTGACATATTTTCTCAACGGGGTATAATCATTTTTGTTGTTGTATATGTCTGAGAGATGGTCAGACGTTTCTACAAACTACCGATTTAGTTAACTACGACAACTTCTTCTTGTAACGAGAGGAAGTTGTCGTTTTTTTATTTCAGAAAACACAGTTTGTGTTTTGCACAACTGTTTTTCATAAACTTTCTTTTTTTTACAATATTTTATGAAAAAGCACTCAGTCAATCTCTTAATTAACTCCGCTGACTGGGTGTATTTTTTTGCCCCAAAGGTGTAAAATAGCCCTTATGAATAACGAGAATAAAATTACGCAAGGAACCATATGGAAACAGATTTTATTATTTTTCTTTCCCATTCTACTTGGTTCTTTTTTTCAACAATTTTATAACACGGTGGACGCCATTATTGTGGGCCAGTTTGCAGGTAAGGAAGCCCTCTCTTGTATCGGAGGTTCCTCTTCGCAGATTGTAAACTTTGTGGTGGGATTTTTCGGCGGCTTATCTGTCGGTGTTACGGTCATCATTGCCCAGTATTATGGTGCGGGAGACCAGAAGCGTATGGATGAAGCCTTGCATACCGCCTATGCGTTCTCCATTGGTTTTGGAGCCGTAGGCGGCATTATCTGTATGATCTTTTGCAAGCAGTTTTTGTTGTGGATGAATACGCCGGCGGAGTTACTTGCGGATTCCCAGATGTACCTTCGCATTTATTTTGGCGGGCTGATTTTTGTCCTGATTTACAACATGGGATCCGGTATCCTTCGTGCCATCGGTGACTCCAAGCGTCCCCTCTACTTTTTAATAGTAGGAACGCTGGTAAATGTGGTGTTGGATTTGGTGTTCGTCAAGGGTCTTTCCATGGGGGTTCGGGGTGCTGCCATTGCCACCTTGATTGCCCAGGGCATCTCTGCGATTTTGGTGACCTTGACGTTGATGTTTCGTGTGGAGGGCATGCGCTTACAGCCTTCCCATATTCGCCTAGATCGCTTAATGCTCCGTCGTATTATGCGCATCGGACTTCCGTCCGCCATCGAGAACAGTACCTACAGTATTTCCAACATTGTACTTCAGTCGGCCTTAAACCAGTTGGGTGTTGACGTGGTTGCTGCCTGGGCGGCATTGGGTCGTATCGATGGTCTCCAGTGGATGATCAACGGTGCCTTCGGTATGTCCATCACCACTTTCGCCGGTCAGAATTACGGCGCCGGCAAGATGGATCGCGTCCGCAAGGGTACCTGGATTACCTTAGGTATGGCAGCCCTAAGCTCCATGGCCTTTGGATTCCTGCTCATCCGATTTGGTACACCGGTATTCCGAATCTTCACCCAGGATACCAATGTGATTTCCATCGGTATGCAGATGGCTTGCATCCTCGGTCCTTGTTATTGGGTATTTTCCTTCATCGAGGTCTTCTCCGGTTCCCGTCGTGCCCAAAGCGACGTGGTGATTCCAACCTTGATTTGTACCGTCGGCATCTGTGCCATCCGTATTGTTTGGACCATCGTGCTTGGTGCCAAGGCCACGGTTTCTTCCCTGGTGCTTTGTTACCCAACCACCTGGATTATCGCCGGTATCCTGATGAGCATCTACTATCTGTATCGTACCTACTACCGTCCAAGCAAGTCCTTGCACGCCGGTGTGAACTTATAGTTCACTTCTATTGACGGCTGGTTTACATTTTTATAAAATAAGTGCAACCAAATAATTCGTCCTTGATTCCTTGGATCACCTAGTGAGAAAGCCTCGTGCTTAGGAATTTGTGTTTGTTAACCATATTAACAATCATAATTAATAAGGAGGAATTCATTATGGGATATCCAGTAATCGACATGGTAGCAACAGGAGAACGTATTCACTGCCTTATGCGTGAGAACGGTCTATCAGCCAAGCAAGTGGCTGACTTCATGGGATTTGGAGCGCCACAGGCGGTGTACAAGTGGCTCCGCGGTGATTCGCTCCCAACATTGGATAACATGTATGCGTTGAGCTTGCTCTTGCATACGAACATGGAAAGCATCCTCGTCGGCAACGGCGGGGGTGTTTTTTTGTGCCCGCTTTTTCTTTTTTCGATTGGTCTTCTTCTCCCAACAATGGGGGCCGCCTCATCCTTGTGGTCGGCGAATCGATTTTCTTTGTGTCCTGCGTAGACAATTCCTGCAGGTGTGCTTTTCACGGATTTTACACTTCGACAAGCGGGTGCACATCGGCCGCGGACATGTACCATTTCGTATCCCATGCTTCCTACGCCCTATGGATTGGAAAACGTAGTCGTTTGGCACGGTGCTACGACGAAGCAGATGGGTGCAGGCAACGGCACCGCATATGAATCACATCCATGTTTAGAGCATATGCTCACCGCGCCGTCCATGGCGCGGCGTGCCTGCCTATGCGCCCATCTGCTTCTGTAGCACTCGCACCCACTTTCAGGTTTTCCAACCATAGGGGATAGGAACATGTGATGATGATCACGTGTGGGTGTCCGCGGGACCGGTGCACCTGCGTAAGAGAAGTGTAAAGACTTGAAAAGACACCTGCGATAAACGAATTGTCTGCGGACACATTAGAAAATCATTCGAAGATCCACCGGATGAGGCGGCCCCCATTGTTGGGAGAAGAAGACTTAGGGAAGGGAGTAGAGCGGGCAACGGAAAAACACCCGGACCCAGGGGGAGAGCGGGCAACGGAAAAACACCCGGACCAGGGGGTGAGGAGGACAACGGAAAAACACCGGGTCCGGCGTTTACTTGTGGGCGGAAGGTGTGGTATAATCCTTGTTTGGAAATTGTGATTTTTAGAGGAGACATGTTATGGCATTGAGCAAGAAGCCGGTCAATGGAATGCGCGATATTCTGCCTCGTGAGATGGAAATTCGCGACTATGTGACTCAGGTGATTAAGGATACCTATCGTAGCTTTGGTTTTACACCGATTGAAACTCCTTGCATGGAGAATATTGCAAATCTTTCCAGCAAGCAGGGCGGTGAGAATGAGAAGCTCATCTTCAAAGTGTTGAAGCGTGGAGAGAAGTTGAAATTAGAGGAAGCAAAGGAAGAGATGGACGTGGTCGATTTCGGAATGCGTTATGATTTGACCCTTCCACTGTCTCGATTCTATGCAAACAATGCCAATGATTTGCCAAGTCCCTTTAAGGCACTGCAGATTGGTAATGTATGGCGTGCAGATCGTCCACAGAGAGGACGTTATCGCCAGTTTACCCAGTGCGATATTGATATTTTGGGTGAGCCGAGTAATTTGGCAGAGATTGAGTTGATTACCGCAACGACGACTACCCTTGGTAAGCTGGGATTCAAGAACTTCGATATCCGAATCAATGAGCGTCGTATCTTAAAGGCCATGGCTGCTTACGCAGGCTTTGCTGAGGCAGATTATGATGACATCTTCATCTCTTTGGATAAGATGGATAAGATTGGTTTGGATGGTGTATCCGAGGATTTGTTGGCCCATGGCTATGACAAGGCTTCCATTGATAAATACCTGGAGCTGTTTACCAAGTTACAGGATAAGAAGGATGTGGCAGAGGGCGTAAGCTTCTTAGCTAACACCTTAGGTGAGTTCCTTGGTGAGGACGTGGTCGATTCCATGACTGAGATTGCAGCAGCAGTCAATGCCACCAAGGGAGCCAAGTTTGATTTGGTCTTCGATCCGACCCTCGTTCGTGGTATGAGCTACTATACCGGAACGATTTTCGAGATTTCCATTCCGGAATTCGGCGGTAGCTGCGGAGGCGGCGGACGTTACGATGAGATGATCGGTAAGTTCACCGGTCAGAACGTTCCGGCTTGTGGATTCTCTATTGGATTTGAGCGTATTATCCTGCTTCTGATGGAGTCCGGATTTGAAATTCCGGAGAGCCCGAAGCGTGTGGCATATTTGGTAGAGAAGAAGTACCCGGCAGAGAAGTTGGTTGCTGTTATGGAACAGGCCAAGGCCGCTCGTGAGAATGGACAGCAGGTGTTGGTGGTACGTATGAACAAGAACAAGAAATTCCAGAAGGAACAGCTCGAGGCTCAGGGCTACGAGGAGTTCGTGGAATTTTTCAATAATTAATAGAAGTTAGAGGAGATGTATTATGACGCAGTCACGTACACATAATTGTAATGAGCTTCGTCTTGCAGATGCAGGCAAGGAAGTGACCCTTGTAGGTTGGTATGAGAATATTCGTAAGGTTTCCAAGAACCTTGGATTCTTAATTTTAAGAGATTTCTACGGTACCACACAGATTGTGGTGGAGACCGAAGAGATGATGGCAGTGATTGATTCCGTAAACAAGGAATCCACCATCTCCGTAACCGGTGTGGTCAGAGAGCGTTCTTCCAAGAATGCAGACCTTCCAACCGGTGAGATTGAAGTGGTTCCTTCCAAGATTGAAATTCTTGGTAAGTGCGATCATAACGAGCTTCCATTCGAGATTAATCGTTCCAAGGAAGCAGACGAGAATACCCGTCTGAAGTACCGTTACTTAGACCTTCGTAATCCGGAGGTGAAGAGCAAGATTGTTCTTCGAAGCAAGATTGTTGCAGAGCTTCGTAGCGCTATGATTGCCCATAATTTCATGGAAATTACCACACCGATTTTGACCTGCTCCTCTCCGGAGGGTGCACGTGATTACCTGGTACCTGCACGAAATCATCCGGGCAAGTTCTATGCATTGCCACAGGCACCACAGCAGTTCAAGCAGATTTTGATGGCTTCCGGTTTCGACCGTTATTTCCAGATTGCTCCTTGCTTCCGTGATGAGGATGCCAGAGCAGACCGTTCTCCGGGAGAGTTCTATCAGTTGGATATGGAGATGGCATTCGCATCTCAGGAAGATGTCTTCGCCGTGGTTGAGGATGTGCTTCCTCCAATTTTTGCAAAGTATGGCGTATACAAGAGTGCATCCACTGCACCGTTTGTACGCATTCCTTACTTAGAGGCGATGGATAAGTATGGTTCCGATAAGCCGGACCTTCGTATAGATTTGGTACTCCAGGATGCGACGGAAGTGATGGCAGACTGTGGATTCGGACCTTTTGCAGGCAATGTGGTGAAGGCCATCGTTGTGGATCACCTGACCGCTACCCGCAAGCAGATTGATGCAATGATTGCAGACGTAGAAGTTGCAACCGCACAGAAGACTTACTGGTTCAAGCTGGATGAGAACGGCGAGATCGTTGGCGGTATTGCCAAGTTCTTACAGGAGCGCAAGGATGCGGTTATCGCAGCCCTTGGCTTGAAGCCTGGTGATTTCGTTGGCTTGGCTGCAGGCAATCTGTTGACTGCACAGAAGACCGCCGGTGTATTCCGTAAGCTTCTCGGAGCTGCTGCAGAAGGCCATATGAAGAAAGATACCTATGAGTTCTGCTGGATCGTAGACTTCCCAATGTATGAGATCGGTGAGGAGTCCGGTGAGCTGGAATTCTGCCACAACCCATTCTCTATGCCACAGGGTGGCTTAGATGCACTTCGCACCCAGGATCCGCTGGATATCTTAGCTTACCAGTATGACTTGGTATGTAACGGTGTAGAGCTTTCCTCCGGTGCAATCCGAAACCATGATCCGGAAATCATGATTGAGGCATTCAAGCTGGTTGGTCTTGGCGAGGATGACGTGAAGGCCAAGTTCCCTGCGATGTACAATGCCTTCACCTATGGTGCACCGCCACACGGTGGTATTGCTCCGGGTGTTGACCGTATGATTATGCTGATCGCCGGTGAGGAGTCCATCCGTGAAATCATTCCGTTCCCAATGAACAAGAATGCGCAGGATATTATGATGGATGCACCTGCAACCGTAGAGCAGAAGCAGTTAGACGACGTGCATATTGCAATCGTTATGCCGGAAGAGTAAAATATGATATAAATTTAAGGCTGTTGTATAGGAATTGTACGACAGCCTTTTTTTAACAGCGAAACAGAGTAAGGGAGGGGGAACTTACGATGGATGAGCAGTATCAAAATTTTCCGAAGGATTTATTCTATCAAATTGTAAACAACACCCAGGAGTGCCATTTTTGGAAGGACAAAGAACGACGGTTTGTTGGGGTAAATCAAGCATTTCTAAATTTTTATGGTTTTGAATCCCAAGATATTTTAATAGGAAAAACGGACGAGGAGATGAACTGGCATCCGGATCCGGAGGATTATCGTACCGCGGAGGAACGCGTGCTGGCAGGCGAGGATACCTATATGGTGCCGGGGCAGTGTATGGTGCGCGGGGAGGTGCACGATATTTTTGCATCCAAGCATCCAATCTATAATGAGGCGGGAGAAGTGGTTGGCCTATACGGCAGTTTCATCGATGCAACGGATGAAATCCAATTATCCCGCCAGGTAACACAATTGAATTTAGATTTGGAGCATGCACTAAAGGATGCACGGAAGACCAACAAAATGCTGGGAAGTTTTCTATCCCGCGCCAGTCATGAAATTCGTACCCCCTTGCATGCAATCATCGGGCTTTCGGAGATTGGTATTAAAAACAACGATCCCCAGGTGGCCTTAGAGTATTTAACCAAGATTGCATCTTCCGGATATTATCTGTTGGATATCATCAATGATATTTTGGATATTAACAAAATCGAGTCCGGCAGCATGTTGATGAATCCCATGCCCACGCTCCTTGGCAAAGTATTTACGGAGCTGGAAGATATTGTGCTTCCGTTAATGGTGGAGAAGGAATTATCCTACGAAACTGACTGGAACAACATGCAGGAAGTATACGTTAAAATGGATGGAAAGCGCTTGACTCAGGTGCTTTTGAACTTATTCAGCAATGCCATCAAATATACCCCTATGGGTGGCAAGATTACCTTCTCCTGTCGTCAGGTTTTTATGGATGAAGGGGTAACACCGGCCATCTATTTTGCGGTAGAAGATACGGGAAGCGGGATCAGTAAAGAATTTATTGATCGGGTTTTTGAACCTTTTTCCCAGGAACAGCAGTATAATAAACAAGAGAACTCCGGTACCGGATTGGGATTGACCATCGCCAAGAATTTTGTGGATTTGATGGGCGGAGAGCTTCGGGTGGATAGTACCCTAGGCCTGGGCTCTAAGTTCTATTTTTCCATTCCGGCCATCTTCTGCGCGGCAGAAGAAATCCAGGAAGTGGAAGATGAGCAGATGTTGGCGGAAGTATCGGAGATGGTTTTGGATGGCTTGCGGGTGCTCTATGTGGAAGATAACCAGATCAACCGGGAAATCGGAACCGCCATGTTGGAAGGAGCCGGTATGACGGTGGAGGTTTGTTCCGATGGAGACGTGGCACTGGAGATGGTGCGCCGAAGTAGTCCCTACTACTACGATGTAATTCTGATGGATATTCAGATGCCGCGGATGAATGGTCTCGAATGCTGTCGGAGGATTCGTGGCATGCATCGGGAGGATGTGGTATCCATGCCGGTGTTGGGACTGACGGCGGATGTATCGGATGCCACCTATGCCAAGGCAATCGAAGCCGGTATGAATAACTGTATGACGAAGCCGGTGGATATTCATCAGCTGTATGCGGATATCCAGAAATCGTTGCAAGAGTAACTAGGGTTTGGGGAGAGAAAACTATGACATTGGAAGAATTTTATGATGGATTGGGAGATTTGCATGTGATGCAACGGCATATATCCAATCGGGATGCCATTCGGCGCTTTGTGTTTATGTTAAAAACCGATGAACACTTTGATCAGCTGGTGTGCGCCCTGGATACCGGAGATGTGGAGGAGGCCTTTCAGTGCGCCCACGTCATCAAAGGAATGTGTGAGAATTTGTGCTTGCACAATGTGACAGAGGTGGTGATTCCGGTGTTGGAAGCCTTGCGTACCGGGGATATATTCTTGGCCAAGCAGAGTTTTGAACCCTTGGAGGAAACCTACAAGGAGATGCTTTGGCGCTTAGATGAATTAGATTAAAGAAACCCACAGGTATGAAAGCCTGTGGGTTTTGCTTATCTTGCCAGAATATCCATGATTTCTGCAATATATAAGGTGTGATAATCGCCTTCGGGATAGAAGGTTTCTATGATGCTGTCACGATGAATGGTGTCTTTGGAAAGTTCTGCGGAAGCAAGTTTGCGAAGGAGCAAAACGAAATTGCCTTCATCAATAAAGGGCACCTTCATGCTACGATTCAAGGTGAAGCCGGAAGCTGCCAGTTTGTCTTCTTTACGTCCGTCCACAGCACTTAAATACTTCATGGACATCTTGTATTTTTTCTGGTCCGGATCAAAAAAGGTATAAGAGAAAACATCGGCCTGATCTAACAATTCCTTGGTATATTTGGAATCGCGAAGCAATAGGTAGGCAACGTTTTTGTCCCAAGCGACCCCCATGCCGCCCCATTTTACGGTGGTGGTGTTCAGCTTATCCCCGGATTCTACGGTGGCCACCCCCCACTGTTGACCAATCAACACGAAGGGATTGAAGTCTAAAGTTGTAATGGGAAACGGTTGAAAATTATGCATACACTCCTCCTCTAAAACGCTAAATAGTGAGATAAATTATAGAGTTCTGTTGCTTTTTTCAGTATATAGCAAAGCTGTAAAAAAAACAACCGCCACAGGCTTTGGGAATTCTTGACACTCTAGGGCAAAAGTCCGATAATATTTTGGAAAAAGATTACAAAGTCTGGAGGCACACGCTATGGAAAAGAAAAACATTGACTGGGGCAATATCGGATTCGGCTACATGGAAGCGGATTACCGATATGTTTCTTATTACAAAGACGGTAAGTGGGATGATGGTGCATTGGTCACCGACCCGAACATTACCTTGAATGAATGTGCTTGCGTATTTCAGTATGCGCAGACCGTATTCGAAGGCTTGAAAGCTTATACAACCGAAGACGGACATATTGTTTGCTTCCGCCCGGACTTAAACGCATCCCGTATGGTAGATTCCGCGAAGCGTCTGGTTATGCCACCATTCCCGGAAGATCGTTTCATTGATGCAGTAAAGCAGGTTGTGAAGGCAAACGCTGCTTGGGTTCCTCCATTTGGTTCCGGAGCAACACTTTACATCCGTCCTTACTTGATGGGAATTAACTCTGTAATCGGTGTTAAGCCTGCAGATGAGTATATGTTCCGTATTCTGGTTACGCCGGTAGGCCCATACTTCAAGGGCGGCGCGAAGCCAATCACCATCAAGGTTTCTGATTATGACCGTGCAGCTCCTCATGGAACCGGCGACATCAAGGCTGGTTTGAACTATGCGATGAGCTTACGTCCAATCATGAAGGCACACGAAGAAGGCTTTGCTGAGAATATGTACTTAGACGCCGCTTCCCGTACCAAGGTTGAGGAGACCGGTGGAGCAAACTTCATCTTCATCACCAAGGATGGCACACTGGTAACTCCGAAGTCTGATAGTATCTTACCTTCTATTACCCGCCGTTCTATTATGGTAGTTGCTGAGAAGTATCTTGGCATGAAGGTTGAGCATCGTGAAGTTTACTTCGATGAGTTGAAGGATTTCGCGGAGTGTGGTCTTTGTGGTACTGCAGCAGTCATCTCTCCGGTTGGCAAGATCAACGACCATGGCAAGGAAATCTGCTTCCCTGCAGGTATGGAGGAGATGGGACCATACACCAAGAAGTTGTATGATACCTTGACCGGAATCCAGATGGGCAAGATCGAAGCTCCGGAAGGATGGATTTGCACCATCGAATAATTATGAATATCAAGGCCGTGTCCTAGGGACGCGGCCTTTTTTTATGCATGTGGTATAATAAAAAATGAGGTGGGTTATGGAAAAAAAACGTCGAATGCCGGTGGTTTTCATTATGACCGCGTTTGTGATTGTTTTAAGTGCATTTGCAGTCGTCAAGTACCGGGAATACCAAAACCAACTACATATGGAAGAAGTGCAGGAGATGGCCTATCTACTGTCGGGGGTACAAGTGGAACTTCCTAAGAAAGAGGAAGTAGTGATTCCCATTGATTTTGGAGAAATCCGCAAGGAAAATCCGGATATTGTGGCATGGGTATGTGTGCCCGGGACTACAGTGGATTATCCAATATTGCAGAGCGCTCCGGATATGGAAGAAGATTATTACTTGGAGCATAATTTAGATGGCTCGCCCGGATACCCCGGTTGTATCTACATTCAGAAGATGAATCAGGCTGACTTTTGTGATGCAGTGACGGTGGTGTATGGTCATAATATGAAGAATGGTACGATGTTCGCGGGATTGCATCAATTTGAGGATCGGACGTTTTTTGATGAGAATGATACCTTTGAAATTTATACGCCAACGTCGGTATTGTCCTATCAGGTCATTGCATCAGTGAATTATGATAATCGTTTAATTCCGGTCTTTTATCATTTTTTTCAAACAACATCCGATGTAGCGGATTTCCTGGATGATCTATATGCTTATGGGGAAGGTGAGAAAAACCACTTTGCAGAAGCCGTGAAACCCGATGCGATGGATCGATATGTGATCTTATCTACCTGCTCGGAACATTCGAAGAATCGTTGGTTGGTGGTCGGAAAACAAAAACAGGAATGAGAGAAAATAAGCCGTTGTAAAAACAACGGCCTTTTTTTGTAAACTTAAATAATCTGACAAAGCATGAATAATATATGAATTGACGCACAAAAGATACTCCGATACAATGGAACTGTAACTGCAACAGAGGGTAGGATATGGGGAGGACCTTTTTATGAAAAAATGTGTTCTTAAAAAGACGATGGCAATGATATCAGCATTTGCTTTGTTTTTTGCTACTGTGATGTTTGCTGACCTTGGACCGTCGGTTGTTCGGGCAAATAATGTAGGAATTACACTAAACATCGGCTTTCGTCAGAATTATAGTTCTGAACAAGGTAGAGTGGAATATAGTACGGACAACAAGTCCACTTGGATTCCGGTTACCAGTGCAATCAATACGTCGGTGACGTTGTCAAATGGCGTAAATAACTTGTATATTCGTGTCGTTTGCGCTTCCGGATATTCGATGAATCCATTGGGAATGTCATATCGGGAAGGGGCTGAGAACCCACGGCCGTTGAATGATTCGGCGAATGCGTCGATTGTTAGCGCACTGACGGGAGACGGATATCCGGTGACTACCGGAGCGACTGCGGTAGAGTTGATGAATATTGAGTTTTCTGCGCAGGGGGGAAATCAGCCCGGACCTGGTGGTGGAGGAAACTTTAGCGGTGCCGGAAAGTATCGGGTAAACATTGTAGTGAATCAGGATTGCGGGAATTTCACACCGAATATTACGTTAGGTTTTAGCGGTGGTAATCAACAGCATTCTTCCAGCACGGATTCCGAGCAGGATATTCCGGCGGGCTCGACCTCTGTTTCCGTATATTTTGCACCGGACTCGAATGAAAGAGAAAACTTGAAAAATTTTCGAGTGGAAGAGTTTAACGCATCCGGAGAGCGGACCGGACGGGAGTGGGACGGATTTGATGCCATTCGGGATGACAGCGTAAATAATACATGGACGAAAGAGATTGATCCGTCCAACTATTCGTATGAATTCCGATTTGAATTTAGCCGTACAAGGAATGTAAGCTGGAGTTATGATGCCAGTGCTCCGGAAGATCAATTTGTAGAGCACTGCCGGATATATAAATTAACCGGAGACGACCCAAGTACGGCACAGGAAGGGACGGATTTTAATCTTACGATTGGTGAAGATTTTTATTTCCTGCTTGTTCCGGATTATGGGTATCAGGTCAATGGGCTGTTGGTGAATGGATGGATTCCAATTGAACCAATGAATCATTGTGGCGTTTTTAAATTTTCCATGGTAGATTCCAACTTCCATTTCAATGCCATGGTAACGCCAACGGATGATATTACAGATGCATCGGGTGCATCAGCGGTTTCCGGAGTATCCGTCGGAAATGGAGAGAATGCAACGGCCAACGGAGGAAATCTGCGTGTGACGGTTACAGATGCAACGACGCCTTCCGGTGTGAGTGGTGTTACGAGTGGAGAGGTTCTGTCTACCGTAGATATTGATGTGGATAATATTGTCAGCAAAGGTGATGGTAGTTATTGGAGCAGTGATGTAACGGATATTTCCAGCCCGTTAACGATGGGATTAACGTTAGAAGGGGCATCCGCCGGCACATATGCAGTTGTTCGGGAACATGAGGGTGTATTGACGCAGGTGGAAGCAACCTATGACGCATCGACCGGTATGTTAACGTTCCCATCCGATCAGTTTTCAACATTCACCATTGTACGGACCGGGAACGCAGTGGAAACTGCGACAGCTGCGGGCAATACGCTACAGGCGGTGGCGAATAAACCATACGAAACCGGAAAATTGTATGCAGATCATGCGGTGACACCGGCAAGTGACGCCCTGCATCCTGCCAAAGGAGTGAAAATCAAAGGAATTACGGAGATTACGAATAAAGATGCTTTGGCCGCGCTTGCGGAAGAGGTAAACAACTTATACCTATTGACGCAGAAAGTTGGAATCAATAGTTCGAAGACTTATGCCATGGACTTGCAAGCAAGTGGCTCCGGTAAAGTCACTTTTGATGTAGGCGTGACAGGTACTGCGGCAGCAGTCATATCCCATTTTCATGGCGGAAAGTGGACGCGGCAGATTGCCGATGTGGCAGATGGACAAGTAACCGGATATTTTAATGATTTCTCACCGGTTTATATTACGGTATATGAAGGGACAACTGCGAATGAACTTCGTAAGGCCGGTGTGACGGAAACGGAGTTTCAGGTGACGTCTCCGAAGACAGGTCAGGAAACCTGGCCGGTGATATTGGTGGCACTGTTCGGTTGCCTATCCGGTTTCATGGTGGCTCGTTTCAGAAGAAAATAGGGAAAGACTGAATAAGAATAGGCTTCCGCATGCATGGCATTGTTGCGGAAGCCTATTTTTGGGCAAAAAAAATACAACCAACGGGGTTGTATTTTAAAAGGGGGGTTATATAAATATATAAAGGGGAAATGACCTTAAAGAAACTTATTGGGGGGTGTTTCCTTAAGTCTTGTTTATTATAGCTCCGGATTTTTCCTATTTCAACAGTGAAAATGACAAAATATACAATTAATGCAATTGGAAATTGTGCAACATGAACAAATAGGTTTCCCCTAGTGCATTTTACAAACAAATCAAGTACAATGAAAAGGTAGTAAAAATAAAGGAAAATCGTGGAATGCAGCAGTTTTTATCTGACTTAAAAATACAGGAGAAGGTGCGGGAGAGCCTGCGAGGATTGATTGACGAATTGAAGAACAATCCAGAAGCAGCAACACCGTGTTTGTCAGCATTTTCTGTGGAAGAATGGTGTTTTTTTCTAGAGAATGAGGATGCGAAAGCACGGAAGAATGCACTGGGACTCTTGGCATTGCTCCCTTGGCCTTCCGATGCGAAGTCTAAGGTGTGTGATCGCATCGTTGCCAGGTATTTGACAGAAGATACGTTGTTTGTACGCGAGGCCTATGTGAAGGCACTTGCGTCTTTTGATTGTGCGAAACATCTAGTGCAGTTGCAGGAGCGATTTGATGCATTGACCGGCTTGGATTTCCCGGCGGAAGATTTGAAGCATATCCGCAAGGAACGCGCTCAATTAGGTCAATTATTGGCACGCTATCAGACGAAGCGTGGTCATCGTCGCAATGCCCTGCCACGTGGCAAGAAGTGGTTATTACGCAGCGAGGGATGGTTACTGGATTTGTTACAGTCAGAGTATCCGGAAGGAAAGCGTCTTCCTTTTGGGTTACTGGTAGACGGAACGAAGCCGTCGGAACTGGTAAACAATCGCCTCTATGAACAGCTGCTTTTGATGGTGCCCCAATCTAAGGAAGCACCCATCCACAAGGATGCCTTCCGAGAGGGCTTTTTGCGTTGTGGAATTTTATCTTTATTACGTGAATTATTTGCAGAGGATCAGCCTTTTGCATTTCGATTGGATATCTACGGCAAGTATGACCCCGAGGTGCGTGTTGCTTTGGTGAAGAAGGCAGCAGCGGCTCTAGAGGATGCCACCGGTGGATATCTGTATAATGCGCCATCGGATTATGAAATCGAAGTGGTCTTGTTTCCACGTCGCGATGGCAGTTTTGGTATGTTTTTATGGCCGGGCAATTTCGGTGAGGAGCGGTTTTCTTATCGGAAGTGCACCAGTGCGGTATCTATGGCGCCTCAGAAGGCGGCTGCCGCAGCACAGATTGCCAAGCCTTTTTTAAAGGAAGGAGTCTTCCGTTTGGATGGTTTCTGCGGAGAGGGAACGCTGCTCATTGAATGTCAGCGCGTAGCGAAGGCCCGGGAAGTGTTTGGCTGCGATATTTTCGGTGATGGAATTCGTGGCGGACGAGAGAATGCCCAGGCAGCCGGCGTGGATATTCATTTTGTGCAGAGAGACTTCTTTGACTTTACCAACCGACAAGCCTTCGGAGAACTCGTGGGGGAATTCCCGGACTTGTTTCACAAGGAAGCGGGGGAGAAGGACGACTTTTTCCGGAAATTTTTTCAACGCGCACTGGAACTGACAATGGAGGAATCTACCTGGATGGTGATTACCTCAGAAGAGAACCTGTTGAAGAAGTATGTGCGCCTACATGAGCAACTGACGCTGAAATTGCAAGCACCATTTGGCAAAGAGAAAGCACTTTACATCATCCGGAGGCAGGAGAATGGACTTGACAAACATTGAGGACAAAGTAAATATGTTCAAATTCAGCGAGGACGATCGGAACCGGCAGGTGATGCAGTCCATGCAGGATTTGTTTTGTCGCAGCAACCATATTTACGGGATTTGCTATGGTATGACCGGAAACCGTATTACGGAGTTTTCCGGCACAGCGGATCACGAGGTCTTTTTGCGCCGTCATATTTCGGTGGAGATGGAGAAGACGTTGATTGCATCCTTCCGGGATGATGATTTGGAAGATGTGATTTCCGGCGATTCCAACCAGCCATACATTCTGTATAAGGCGGTGGCTATCCGTGGTCAGTCCGGTAAGTTGCTTGGCGTATGGATGATTAGCGGTATTGCGGCGGATTTAAAAAGTGATGTGGACAACGTGCCGCAGGATATGCGTTTCACCACGTCAGAGGACTTTGAGAATGCCGTTCATTTTGTGGAACTTTTGACCAAGATTTATTTTCAGGAGAAGTTCCATTCCTTCTTGCTTGAGGATCGTCTGGAAGAGACCGAGACCGCCCAGAGCAAGTTAAAACAGATGTTACATCGCAACGAGGTGACCACCGAAGTTTTGAAACTGTTGGAGTCCGACGGGGACTTCAATCAGATTGCTGACCATATTTTAACGTTGGCCGGAGAGTACTTGGGATTGTCCCATTGTAACCTGTTGCGCTTGAATGCGGATGGAGAGACGGTGGATTTGTTGTGTGAGTGGTGTGGTACGCATTATACCTCCATGATCAAACAGTACAACAAGATTCAGTGTTCTTCCATTCCATATTTTACGGGACGTCCGTATACGATTTCTTCGGATTCCCTGATGCCGGAGGAGTTTTCCGGCTTTTTCCGTGATTTCAATATTAGTGCCGGTGTCTTTTTGCCTTTGACGGTTAACGATGAACTGAGCATGTATTTAGGCTTTATTGAGTCCCAGAATCCACGAAAGTGGGCAGTGGAAGATGTGCGTTTTCTGAATGATGTGAAGCGTGTGTTGCAGACCATCCTCTTAAAGCGCATCACCAAGAATTCACTGGCCAGCTCCTATGCGGCCATTGATGCAATTCTTGAGAACAGTGGTTGCGGTATTTGCGTAGCGGATGCCATCCACGGTTCGGTGCTTTATTCCAACGATACCTTCAACAACATGTTGGTGGAATTGTCGGATCGTATGAATTTCGAGAATGAGATGATGTCCCATGGCCTGGAAGAAAGTGAGCCGGGGGAGTATTATGCGGAGGCCAGCAACCGTTGGTATTCTGTGACCTGCGCCATCATTCGTTGGGTGGATGGACGAGAGGTGCGGATGTGCACCCTCTATGATATTACGCCTATGAAGGCATATCAGAAGCAGATTGAGGAACAGGCCAATCTGGATGATTTGACCGGACTGTATAATCGTCATCGGTTCCGTAAGGATTTCCAAGATCATATCCGGGATGCGGTTCGCTCCGGTGGGGACCAGGGAACCTTCATGACCATCAATCTGGATGATTTCAAGGATATCAATGATGGATTGGGCCACAAGAACGGAGATACCCTGTTGGTATTGGTGGCACAGTCCCTAAAGACAATCTGTCGCTCCAGCGCATCGGTGTATCGCCTGGGCGGTGATGAGTTTGCAATTTTGGTTCCGTATTATAACGAAGCGGAAGTGGAGCGGATTTCAGAGACCATCCAGAAGCGCTTTGAGCAGCCGTGGAACATCGGTGACAAGGATTATTACTGCACCATGTGTATGGGCCTTGTCAGCTATCCGAAGGATGGCGTGTCCGAGGATACCTTGATGCAGCGTGCAGATTATGCACTTTTTGAAGCCAAGAAGAAGGGCAAAAACCAGGTGGAAAACTACAACGTAGACACCTCCACCCATTCCCAGCGACGACTGGATTTGGAGCGGTGTATGCGGGAAGCTGTGGCCGGTGGTTGCAAGGAATTTCTGGTGTATTATCAGCCGCTTGTGGATATCAACAAGAAGAACCATCCGTGCTGTGGAGCCGAAGCGCTGGTGCGCTGGCAGTCCAAGGAGTTGGGTATGGTCATGCCAAACGAGTTTATCTCCTTGGCGGAGTATCTGGGTCTCATCAACTCCATCGGCGAACATGTACTGGTGGAAGCTTGTAAGCGTTGTAAGTTCTGGAATGATTTCGGTCATCCGGAATACAAGGTCAACGTAAACTTGTCGGTAGTACAGCTACAGCAGAAGAATATCGTGGATACGGTGCGAAACGCATTGATTTATACCGGTGTGTATCCGGGCAACTTAACGCTGGAAGTAACCGAAGGCATGGCAGCGGGAGATGTGGAGAATCTCATCCGCACCTTAAACGACCTGAAGGCACTGGGCGTACGGTTGGCGCTGGATGACTTTGGAACCGGATATTCATCCTTGAGTTATCTTCGGGAATTGCCACTGGATGTAATTAAAATCGACAAATGTTTTGTGAATGAAGTGGGTGAGGACACGTTCTCCGATGCATTTGTTAAGACCGTTGCAGAACTGGCAGATACCATTCACGTGAATGTCATTGTGGAAGGTGTCGAGGAACAGGCACAGGAAGATGCGCTGGAAGATATGAAGGTGCATATGATCCAGGGTTACCTCTATGACAAGCCACTGACCCAGGATGAATTTGAAAGTAAATATTTGGATTAACATGATTTGGGGGAATTATGAAAAGAGACGATGCATACTTGAAACTTTTGGGGGAGAAGTTTCCGAATGCGCGGAAGGCAGGTGCGGAGATTATCAATCTTCGCGCCATCTGTGCCCTGCCGAAGGGAACGGAGTACTTTTTTTCTGATCTACACGGGGAGTACCGAAGCTTCATACATCTGCTTCGGTCTTCTTCCGGTATCATTCGAGACAAAATTCAAGAGACTTATGGCAACGAACTCTCGGAACAAGAGCAGTTGGAGTTGGCCAATCTCATCTACTATCCACAGAAAATCATCGAAGAAAAAGAACTGAATAAGACCAATACCAAGGAATGGCAGAAGCTGACCATCCATAAGCTGGTGCATATCTGTAGTGTGGTATCTCATAAGTATACCCGTTCGAAGGTACACAAGAAGATGCCTCAGGACTACGCCTATGCCATTGATGAGTTGCTGCATGTGGACGAGGACGATGCAGATAAGCGCATGTATTATCGGGAAATTCTAAACTCCATCATCGATATCAATCGCGGCAATGATTTCATCAAGGCCCTCTGTCGTCTGATTCAGAATTTAACCATCGACAATCTCCATATTCTGGGGGATATCTTCGACCGTGGTCCCCGTGCGGATTTCATTATGAATGAGCTGATGAATTTCCATGATGTGGACATCCAGTGGGGCAATCATGATGTGAGCTGGATGGGAGCAGCTGCCGGCAATCCGGCCTGTATTGCCACAGTGCTTCGCATCGCCATCTCCTATAATACCTTCGATGTGTTAGAGGACGGTTATGGCATCAATCTGCGTCCATTGAGTATGTACGCAGCGGATGTATATGGGGATGACCCTTGTGAATGCTTCCAGCTGCATCTGCTGGAACAAAACGTCTATGACGAAATCAATCCGGATTTGGCAGCCAAGATGTATAAGGCCATCACCATCATCGGATTGAAGCTGGAGGGACAGCTGATACAGCGCCATCCGGAGTACGAGTTGGATGATCGCCTGTTGCTGCATCAGATCGATTATGACAAGGGCACCATTACGATCCATGGCAAGGATTATCCGCTGAAGGATCATAATTTCCCAACCATTGATCCCCAAAATCCGTATGCGTTGACCAAGCGGGAACAGGAACTGGTGAATATCCTGACGGCCAGCTTCACGCATTCCAAGCTGTTGCAGGATCATATCCGTTTCATCTATTCTCATGGAGGAATGTACAAGGTGTGCAATAATAACCTTTTGTTCCATGGCTGCATTCCCATGAACCGGGACGGAAGCTTTATGGAGGTGCATACCAAGCAGGGCCCCAAATCCGGCAAGGCCTGGTTTGACTATATTGAGAAGAAAATCGTGGATGCCTACTTCTCGGACCCCTGCTTAGAGAAGGAGAAGAAGCAGGATGCGGTGGATTTCATGTGGTATCTCTGGTGTGGCCCCAAGTCCCCCTTGTTTGGTAAGGATAAAATTGCAACCTTTGAACACGTCTTTCTATCCGATGCCCAGGTGAAGAAGGAGCATTTTAATTGCTACTATGAGCTGTCCCGGAAGGAAGAGGTGGTGGATCGCATTCTAGAAGAGTTTGGCATCGATCCCCTTCACGGTCATATCATCAACGGACATGTGCCGGTGAAGGTAACGGATGGGGAAAGCCCCATCAAGGCAGGCGGTAAGCTGTTTATCATCGATGGCGGCCTGTCCAAGGCTTATCATGCCAAGACCGGAATTGCAGGGTACACCCTGATCTATAATTCCAGGCACCTGGCCCTAGCGGAACATCGCCCCTTCGTAGTGGGAGAGGAGAATACCCCCACCATCAAGATCGTGGAGCAGATGCAATCCCGGGTATTGGTGCGGGATACAGATATTGGCAAGCAGTTATTGGAACAAATCGATGATTTGACTCAGCTCATCGAAGTCTACGAGGATGGCCGCCTGCTTTAGGTGTGCATTTTTTCGGAAAAGCAGTTGACTTCTAATCTAAGAAAAGATAGAATATCTCTTGCGTGCAGGAATGGCGGAATTGGCAGACGCGCAGGCTTCAGGTGCCTGTGGTAGCAATATCGTGTGGGTTCAAGTCCCATTTCCTGCATTATAGAAAAAGAAGACCTAGGCGAATGCCTAGGTCTTCTTTTTCTATATACAGTTCATGCGCCTTGAACCCGAAAACACGAGATTGCTTGCAATATCGTGTGGGGTGCGGTCTGCCGGTGGCAGACCCTCGCGAAGCGAGGAGCACCGACCGAGGCGCGTTCCTCACGCGCCGAGAATCAAGTCCCATTTTCTATATACAGTTCATGCGCCTTGAACCCGAAAACACGAGATTGCTTGCAATATCGTGTGGGGTGCGGTCTGCCGATGGCAGGCGAGAATCAAGTCCATTTCCCTAGGGATATATCGGAGCCGGGGCAATTTGCCCCGGCGTTCCATGAAAATTACGTGCGGAAATTCAATTATTTAAAATCCCCACGTAATCGGAAATTTTCAAAAAAACCGGGACAGAAGGTTTACGGTTTTTTTGGGGGATTTCTGATTTTACCACGTAGGGATTTTGAACAGACTACGTGGCAAAACTCATATTCTAAAATTTACACGTAGTTGGTGATCATTCTTCCAGAGCGCATTACGTGTAGATTTCAAAATTCGGAAAGAAACCCGTAAACGAAAAAATTTAAAATCCAAATCCTACGTGTAGAAATTCGAAATCGTTAAAAAAACCCGTAAATCTTCTGTCCCAAAGAAAGAATTGACGTTGATTCCGTGCGTTCCATGGAATCCAAAGCATTTTTGGGCGTCTAAGTGCCAACGAATGAGTGGGAATTTCCATCTTCACCAGGAAATCCGATGGCTGAAATCAATTTTCACATCACAGATATCGTGGTAGATGTAAGGAATGATACGGATTTTGAATCACAGGTATTATGGAAAATGGTAGCAACGAATGACTTATTCAGATTATAATGTACATGGATGCTAATACCTACAAACAGGAGGACGAAATATGAGGAAAATACTAGTCGTCGTAGACATGCAGAATGATTTTCTAACCGGTGCCTTGCGTAACGAAGAAGCAATTCAAGTGGCACCTTATGTATTAGATAAAATAAAAGCAGCGCGGGAAGCAGGCAAGACCATCTTGTTTACCAGAGATACGCATGATGAAAACTATATGGAGACGGAGGAGGGAGCAAATCTACCGGTTCCACATTGTATTCGCGGAACCAAGGGATGGGAGATTATTGATTCCTTGGATGCAGCAACGAATGCGGATTTGGTGATTGATAAGGAAACCTTTGGATCCAAGGATTTGGCAGCCTACATGCAAGAACATGCAGACGAAATCGATGAGGTGGAATTCATCGGCGTATGTACGGATATCTGTGTGATTTCTAACGTACTTCTAACCAAGGCCATGATTCCAAATAAGAAGATCTATGTGGATGCGGCCGGCTGTGCCGGGGTTACAATAGAAGCCCATGATACTGCATTAAACGCAATGAAGGCATGCCATATCAAGGTAGTAAATCAGGGGAAGGAACCATGGCGCGT
This sequence comes from Lachnospiraceae bacterium, assembly GCA_024690885.1. Lineage (GTDB taxonomy): Bacteria > Bacillota > Clostridia > Lachnospirales > Lachnospiraceae > XBD2001. Next base: position 3,878 of record JAILOI010000017.1, on the reverse strand, counting down.
ATAAGGAGTGTAAAGTGATGAACACAAGAGAGGAAGCATTGGCGTTTGGGTTGTCGTTTCCCGATGTGTATCAGCATGCGCCCTTCCGGGATCAAAACTGGCAATTGGTCCGATACAAGGGCAATGATAAAGCCTTCTTGTGGACCTATGAACGAGATGGCTATATCAATTTGAATGTTAAGGTGGACCCGGTGAAAGCCTTTTTCTGGCGGGATCTGTATCCATCCGTGATACCGGGTTATCACCAGAACAAGGAGCATTGGAACACTATTATATTGGATGGGAGCATTCCGGATTCTGACATTCGCGTGATGATTGAAGAAAGCTATGAACTGATTTCGGATTCACCGGCGAAGCGCATCTATGAGGCGGTGCAGCGCATACCCTATGGATGTGTGGCAACCTATGCCCAGGTGGCTAAGGAGGCCGGGAACGAGAAGATGTCGCGGGCGGTGGGTAACGCCTTGCACAAGAATCCGGATCCGGATCATATCCCATGCTATCGCGTGGTGAATGCCAGGGGAGAACTGGCCGGCGGATTTGCCTTCGGAGGCGCCGAGGTACAAGCCAAGCTGCTTGCGGCGGAAGGCATTGAAGTGAAGGATGGCAAAGTGGATTTGGCCACCTATCAGTGGAAACAATAGTTGTATGAAAAGGTATATCGTAGGAGGAACACATGAACGAAAATATTGTAAAGCGCAATGAATTATTGGCGCAGAAGGTGATCAAGGGTTTGGAGTCCCGAAATATGAAGGGCTACTATGCAGCCAACAAGGAAGAGGCATTGAAAAAGGCATTGGAGCTGATTCCGTTGGGCGCCTCTGTCTCCATGGGCGGCGCCATGTCTGCTCATGAAATTGGTTTAGTAGAGGCATTGAAAAAGGGACAGTATGACTTCATCGATCGGGATGCTATGGAAGATAAGCGTGCAGCCATGTTGGCTGCCTATGATGCAGATTTCTTCCTGACCAGCGCCAATGCCATGACCGAGGATGGCGTGATGGTGAACATCGATGGAAATTCCAATCGTGTTTCTGCCATCGCCCAGGGACCAAAGCATGTGCTTGTTATTGTTGGTATGAATAAGATTTGTTCTGATGTGGATGGTGCGATGAAGCGTGCCCGCAATGTGGCAGCGCCAATCAATGCACAACGATTCGGACTGTCTACCCCATGTGCCAAGACCGGTGCATGCATGGATTGTAAGTCACCGGATACCATCTGCTGTCAGTTTTTGATTACCAGATATTCCCGCCATGCGGACCGTATTCAGGTGATTTTAGTAAATGATACGTTGGGATTTTAAAAAAATCTCAACACTTTCCTTTCCTCATTCGTTCTATAGATAGAACAGGAAATTTCCAAACTACCTACCGGTAAGAAATGCAAAGCTATGGACAAAACGATTGAGACATTATACGAACAATTGCATAAGGAACTCATACAGTGGTGTAGTTGCATGACGGGAGATGTTGGTGAGGCAGAAGAACTGGTGCAGGAGGGCTTCGTGCGAGCGATGGCCCATGTGGACGAACTGAGAATGTTGGAATTCAAACAACAACGTTCTTACATGTATCGAACCATCAAGCATCTGTTTATTGACCGCTATCGCAAGCGACGCTTCGAAGTGGCTGTGGAAGAACCACTGCTATTGCCAACAACAGAGACCGAGTATTCCAATTGCGAATGGGAAGAGCTTTTGGCGCGACTCCCGGATGTGGAAGGCGCCATACTGGCCATGCGATATGTCCATGAGATGAACTCCGTACAAATCGGGGAATTGCTACACCTCCCACCCGGGACGGTGCGAAGCAAGCTCTCATCGGCGCGCCATCACTTACGGGATATGCTGAAATAGGAAAGGAAACCATATGAATAAATCAAAACTGCGCATCAACTGTGATTTGTGTGATGCAAGAAATATCAAAGAAGAAACCTACGGTGAATATCAGGAGATTACCATATGCGCCGATACCATTGTGACGAACGAGCGGAGCAAGGAGATTCTTGCAAGACTTCCGATGAACCTCACGGTGGATGAATATGTCAATTGCACCAGCGACGAGGAAATTGCTGTCAAAAGTATTAACGGCTCCTATGAAATCGCTCCGAACACCGGGGTGGTGCCCAATACCTGGCTGACGGTCAATGGGATGGTTCGTATCCTGCCCCATACGGAAGCGCAGCTGCAGAAGATTTCGCATCTGACCATCAATGGCGTGGTGTTTTGTCCCAATGGATTGAGTGGGATGCTTCCGCCGATGACCACCAATGGCACCATCATCAACTATCCGGATGATTACACCATTCTGGCAAATGAATTAGGAATTGATCGGTATTTTCCATTGCGTGCAGAAGAGGGGGGCCGGTATTTCATTCCAAAGTGCGTATATGATTTGGATTTGGAGACAGACTATACGGCACTAGCGACCAAGAACGTGAAGATGCAGTCCAAGAAGTTGTATCTGCGGGAAGAACATCTAGAGGCAGCGTTACCACTGTTTAATATGGATGCTGAGTTGGCAGTGATTCCAACCGGCTACCACCTGGTAACCAAGGATGCCACCCTCGATCAAAATCTGATTTCGACGAACGGAACCAAACTTTATATCGCCGGAGATTTGCGCATCGGCGAGAACGGCAGAGCGCTTTTTGACCAGATGGAAGCCTTAACAGTCGAAGGGGATGTAAGAATTCCGGAAGCGTTGGTCGATGATTTTTCGAAAGTGAATGCCACCTATGGGAAGCTCATTGCAGTATCCGATGCACGGGTGAATGGCATCGGTATGCTAAACATCAATAAATCCTTTATGGATTCGGTAACAAGTAAGACCACCATATCCGATTGCGGCATGGTGACCATCTCGGCAGATGTGGCACCGGAGGAGATTACCGAATATCTATCCTTCCATAAATGCGGTGTCATTACTTGCTCATCCGAGCAAAAAGCTGCAGTAACTGCAGCGTCCAGTTCCTGTGGTTTGATCAAGTCATCCGCCGGGGACTTCATCCAGTCGCTGGGTGATATGGTCTCCTCGGTAACGGAAGGGGTCTTTGATATGGACGGAATCAATTTCCACTCCAGTGATACCAAAGTTATCAATGCAGATACCTATGTTTTATAAGTTTATTTGGGAGCCTGTAAAAGGGCTCCCTTTTTTGCTTTTGCGGTGGTAATTTCCATTTTGTTGGATATAATACAAATAAGTGTGTATGAAAACAATGTGAAGTATAGGAAGGGAAAGAAAAATGATTATTGAAAACATTGATGGAGGAAAGTCCTTTGACTGGGGAAAGACCTCTGAGGACTATGCGAAATATCGGGATATTTATCCACAGGAATTCTATGATTACATTCTGAATCTGGGCCTGTGTAGGGATGGGCAGCAGGTGTTAGATCTTGGTACCGGAACCGGCGTGTTGCCGCGGAATATGTACAAGTATGGGGCACATTGGACTGCAGCGGATATTGCCGAGAATCAGATTGCACAGGCCAAGGAGCTGGCTGCCGAGGCAGGCATGGATATTACATTTTTTGCCTCCAAGGCGGAAGATGTAGATTATCCGGAGAATACCTTCGATGTGATCACGGCGTGCCAGTGTATCTGGTATTTTAATAACGATGTGACCCCTGAGCATTTTGCTAGGATGCTGAAGCCGGGCGGAAAGTTCCTGATTCTCTACATGGGATGGCTTCCATACGAGGACCCAATTGCGGGCAAGAGTGAGGAGATTATTCGTAAGCTGAATCCGAGCTGGACAGCTTATGGGGATACCGTGCACCCGGTGTGGGTGCCGGACCAGTATCTGGAGTATTTTGACTTGTTGTCCCGAGAAGAGTTCCGGGTAGACATTCCTTTTACCAGAGAAGGATGGCA
>JAILOI010000110.1 GCA_024690885.1 Lachnospiraceae bacterium | reverse complement strand
TGAATTTCTGCAAAGGGCTACGGGACTGGATATCGGAGAAAGTGAAGCTATCATATATGCTGATGAAATAAAAGCGGACTTGTTGCTTATGGATGAAGTGGCGGGACGAAAGGTTGCTCAGAATATGAAGCTGCCAATAACTGGCAGTATAGGAATATTACTTAAAGCTTATAAAATGGGAATAATCACATCGAATGAGGCAGATGATGCTTTTGACAGGATAAAGAGGGCAAATCGTCATATTAGTGAGCTGTTAATTGACAAAGCTCACGAAATAATACACGGTGAGCGGTAATTGCAATTTTCGAAAAAATTTGGAAAAATGTTTTTTTCACCGAAGCGGTTCTAATTTGGTTCTAAAAAATCTGAAAACGATAAAAAATTACACTATATATAGGAAATGAAAAAACAGAAGCGCCCATTTTATAAGGATTTGCAACGACAATCACTCTGCCTTACATCCGTGAGGGTGGACGTACTGTAGGTTCAGGCCGTGTTGCTAGCATCATCGAGTAATATCGAGCGAACAGCCCAACCCAATTTATAAAATCAAGACCTTCGAGGATTTCCTCGGAGGTCTTTTTTTATTCAAAGGGAATTTACATGTAGATGACAGGGATTTACCTAAAGTTGATTGCAGAGCATTGTTCAGGTTCGTTATAATAAGGAATAGGAATTATAATAGTGAGGAGTAGACGATGGAGAAACAACCATTACAGTTGGATGAAAAGCGTTTTCCGTTGTTTCATAAAGTGAGAAACAGTCGGGAAATCAAGATTTATATTGAAGAGCAGAACAAGTCCCTTCATGCATTGGGATTTACAGAGCATGGATTTGCCCACATTGGCGTAGTAACGGAGCGGACCGGGTATATTCTAGATACCTTGGGATTGGACGATCACACCATCGACTTGGCTCTTACGGCTGCCTGGATGCATGATTTGGGCAATGTGGTAAATCGTGTGGACCACAGTCAATCCGGTGCACTGATGTCCTTCTACCTCTTGGATAAAATGGGTGTGCCGGCAGAAGATATTGCCCCGATTATTCGGGCAATCGGAAATCACGATGAGGGTAGCGGTGTACCGGTGAGCGATATTGCGGCTGCACTTATTATTGCAGATAAGTCGGATGTGCGCCGAAGCCGTGTTGTGGATGAAGAAGGCAAGGAATATGATATTCATGACCGCGTAAACTATTCGGTGAAGACTTCAAAACTGAAAATCAACCAGGATAAGACGGCCATTAAACTCAAACTAGAGGTCGATACGCGTTACAGTGAGATTGGCGAATACTTTGAGATTTTCATGGAACGTATGTTGCTGTGCCGTAAAGCGGCAGGTTTTTTGCATATGGAATTCCACCTCATTATCAATGAACAGACGTTATTGTAAGGGGGCATCCGCACAATGTTTTTGGTTTGTCTAAACAAAATCCATTCTGTTCGATTGTATTTCTGAAAAAATAGGGTAGAATAGTACTTGTCACACAATTGGTAAGTTCCAAGGGTTCGGTGACAAGGAGATGATTATGAGCGAGCTAATTGAAGATTTGAAACTGGCGATGGATCGTGGGGACATTCTGGTATATTACCAGCCGCAGTACCACGCCATTACAAAACGTCTATGCGGTGCAGAAGCGTTGGCACGTTGGCGGATGGAGGATGGTAGTATCCGTGAACCGAAGGAATTCATTCCGGAATTAGAAGATACCTTCCATATCTGTACCCTGGATTGGTTTATATTTGAAGCAGTTTGTAAGTTTATTGCAAGGCGCCTACGGGAACAGTTGCCTATGGTGCCCATTGCGGTGAATATGTCCCGGCAGCACATCCGCGAGATGCATGTAGCCGGTCGTATGGCAGAAATTTGTGATCACTATGGTATCGATCATAGCTATATTGAAATCGAACTAACAGAATCCTCTTATGTGGAGTCGCCGGATGAGATGAGCCTCTTGGTAGAAGCTATCCATAGTAAGGGATTTCAGGTGTCCATTGATGATTTCGGTCATGGGCTTTCTTCTTTGGGATTTCTCGGTCATATTGAGGCAGATCGCCTGAAATTGGATCAATCCCTTATCCAGGAAAACTGTGAAACAGAACGAGAGCGTGTCGTCCTAGAAAGTATCCTAGACTGCGCGCATCGATTGAATGTGGTTACCATTGCAGAAGGCGTTGAGACCAAGGAGCAATTAAACTTTATGCGGACCGCCGGCTGTAATTTGATACAGGGATTCTTTTTTGATCCTCCGCTACGAGAGTTGGATTTCGAGAATCGTCTGGAGACATCTCTACAGCAGATATTTACTGAAGATATTCTATCGATTCAGTCGACCGCTGTGGCGAAGCAGCTATTATTGGATGCAGTATTTACCGGATATCCGTTGATTATCTATGCGAATCTGACGAGAAATTCTTTCTATATGATGAACTATGAGAACTTTACTTCTCAGCATTGTCCATCCACCGGTGTTTTTTCGGAATTGATTGAACAGGGGGCTGCGACCATGCACCCGGAGGATCGGGATTTGTTTAAGTCTACCTTCCGCAGAGAGAGTCAGATTGCCCGGTATCGTGCCGGGGCCAAGAGTATTTCGGTGATTACCAGACAGTGTGGGGATGATGGCATCTATCGGAGGGTAAACACCACCAACTATTTTGTTCAGAATCCACACGTAGACGATGTTTTGGTTATTACACTCTGCCAGAATTTAGATTAAATTTAAAAATTTAATGCTATTTTAAGGAAATGGGTGTATAGTATAGTTACAAAGAAAATTACATCACGGGTACAACCAGGGTAACCTGGCGTCACAAAACTATAGGGACCATGAAAGTGGTTAGCCAGTTGCGCAAATATGAGACAGAAGAGACAGGGACACTGGCGATTTTTCGCCGGTGTTTTTTTATCGAAAGGAGTTTGATACATGAATTTATCAGCAATCGGAAGTAGTTCCAATTCCAAGGCTTCACAGTACTACAAACAGCTGTCCAGCGGTAAGAAAATCAATTCGGCAGCGGATGATGCGGCGGGTCTTGCAATCGCAGAGAAGCAGAAGGCAGCAGTTACCCAGGCTAAGGTGAGCACGCAGAATTATCAGCGTTATCAGGATAAGGCCAACGTAGCAGATTCAGCCATGAGTGGAATGACCGATTACCTACAAGATATGAATGCAAACAGTATACGAGCAATGAACGGACTGATGTCAGAGTCTGATTTGGCAGCAATCCAGCAAGTGAATGATCAATTTGCGGAGGGTATCAGTCAGCTGGGAGATACCACCTATAATGAGATGCCTGCCATCGAAGGTGACGCAATCTCTTCTGCAACACCTCAGAATTTTGACTTAAGTTCGATCGACAGCGCGCTGGCTTCCTTGAATACCAGCCGCAGTCAAGTTGGGGCGGAGAGTAACGGGTATGCATATGCGGCAGCTGTCACTGCGAATACGGCAGAGAATCTGACCGCATCCGTCAGTCGACTGGAGGATGCCGATATGGCTGAAGCAGTAAGCGGTCTGAAAAAAGAGCAGACATTGGAAGACTTCCGGGTTCAGATGCAGAAGAAAGAACAAGATGATCAGGCCAATCAAAACAGATTATTTTACCAATAACCCATAACTCCCAACGAAGAAAGCCGCGAGTTCCCCTCCGCGGCTTTCTTCACGTCTTGTAAGACGTTATGATTCACTTGGAATGAATAAGGCAATGCTGTAAGGCGGTAGCTGAAGCTGGCCGTCTTTTGTTGTGACGGCATCGGTTGCATCGGTGGCATTCACCCATTGGGAGAGCTGATATCCTTCCGGTATCGTTAGAGTGCCCGGTTCTTCCGAGATGTTATAGATAATCGCAATGGTATCATCTTCCCAACTACGACGAATCGCACAGATGGTGTCGGTACACAAGGAATTTCCGGCGTGATCCGTAAGTATCTCGGTCTTGCCTCTTGCGATGGCCGGATGCACATTGCGCCATCGAATCACGGCTTTGTAGAAGTTGTAGATGGACTGGGGGTCGTCTTGCTGGGTTTCCAAACTTCCATAGGTCATCTTCAGGTTGGAATCTATATTGGCAGGGCCTTGACACATTCCGTCACCCTTTGAATCGTCCACCCATTGCATGGGTGCTCGTTTATTCTCGTCCTTGCCGGCACCTCGCATGCCAAGTTCTTCTCCATAATAGATAAAAGCGTTCCCTTGCATCAATAAATTCATGGCAGCGGCAAATTTGGTTTGTGCCTGGGCAAGATCACCGGTATAGAATCCGGCTCCGCGCGCCGTGTCATGGTTGGTGTAGAATGGTGCGTTAATATATTCGCTATTGTACGATTGATAGAGTTCTTCTGCATTTATCTGTGATTGTGCGAAATCTGCAGAAGTTCCGGCACGGCGAATCACTTTTGCAATATTTCCGTTGCTATCAGCAAAGGAAAAATCGAAGAAACTGTCCACACCTGAGGCGTAAAATGGTGCGTAGGTCCGCCGATCGGTCCAGGCTTCTCCCACGATATAGAGATTTGGATCCTTGGCTTTGACCATATCATTAAACCAGGTAAGTTCCTCGATGATGCCTTCGCTGTTGCCGGTTTCATAGGAGGTGACTGCATCCAGTCGGAATCCGTCCACCCCATGTGCAATCCAAAAATCGGTGATGGAATCAAATTCTGCGCGTACCGCATCGCTTTGAAGATTCAAATCCGGCATGCCTTCCCAGAATCGTGCCTCGTAATACCAATTCGTTCCCTTAAGTGGGGTGGCGCCCTCTATCAAATCTCTGGAAAAATGATAGTAATCCACATAAGGGCATTCATCCAAATCCGGTTCCGCATCCTCCGGCAGTTCTTTTAGATACTCGCATGCTGCGGTAAACCAGGGGTGCTCACTGGAAGAATGATTCATCACAAAATCGATGATGACGTGGATGCCCCGGCGGTGGGCTGCATCAATCAGTGCATCAAAATCTTCCATGGAACCGTAAGACGGATCGATGGCAGTATAGTCGGTGACGTCGTACTTATGATAGGTGGGAGATGGAGAAATCGGCATCAGCCAAATTTCGTTGCACCCCAAATCCGTATCCGTGGTATCATCTCCGTCGTTGATGTAGTCCAACTTCTGGGTCAGACCGTTCAAATCCCCAATGCCATCCCCGTCACTATCGTAAAAGGAATAGACAAAGACCTCATAGGAGGTGCGATACTTATCATCTACTACCTGTAAGTCAGGTAACTTCGCAGCGCCACATCCGCTGAGGGCGCCTATGGCGATAGAACCAATTAAAAATGTGGAAATCCAGGTTTTAGTTTTCATAGGAATCCTCCCTCCGAGCTACAAAACAGCTCAATGGTTGTACGGTGATGGCATCGGTTGCATGCAAAATCCGCTGTTCCAATGGAACCGTGTCTACGCGCTCCCCGTGCAGATAGGTGGCATAGATGCCTTCCCGTTCCACCGGGATGGAAACAGATTTCTTGGATGCGTTATAGACCACCAACAAATCGTCAACATAAAATGCCACTACCGAAGGCTTGTTCAACTTTTCAATAAAACGAAGGCGCTTGCGAATTCCATCCCCATCGGTCATATGAAATTCCGGCATAGCTTTGCGGAAAGCAATGAGCTTCCGGTAAAATTCCAACATGTCTTTTTCCTGGGGCAACAGCTCATATTTGATGCTGTTTTCCTCCAGTGGCAGATTGAAGCTGTTGTCACTAAAGTGTTTGGAACGCAGCCGCTCCTCTCCATGCAGGAAAAAGGGGACGCCCTGGGATGTAAACACGATACATGCCGCCAGGCGGTTCATGGCCAATCGGTCTGCAAGGGACGCATCTTTTCTGGAAAAAGAAATACGGTCCCACAAGGTCATATTGTCGTGGCAGGAGACATAATTGATCACCCGGTTCGGGGACTTGGCCCAGGCTCCCCGGGGAGAGTAGGCATAGGTTTTATAATCTACTTGCGGATGGGGGCAGGCTCCAACCACAGAGAAACGGATGTCATTCTCCGTATCCGGCGCGCCGCCGACAAATCCGTAGGTCTCATCGTAGAAGACATTGCCGCGAATACCATCCCTTATATCATCGGAAAAAGCGCCGATACCATCGATGGTAGATAGCTGTGCCTTGATTGCACGCTTGGATTCCGGTAGCACCGAATCCCCGCCCAGCCAACCTTCGCCGTAGAGCAGGATGTCGGGGCGAAGCTTCCGTAGGGTGTCATTCACGCATTGCATGGTCTCTAAATCCAGGCAGCCCATCAAATCGAAACGGAAACCGTCGAGGTGGAATTCCTTCAGCCAGTAGCAGAGGCAGTCCAGGATATACTTGCGTACCATGGGGCGCTCGGAAGCAATCTCATTGCCACAGGCACTGCCGTCGGAATAGGTATCCCCATCCTTCCGATAGAAGTAGTCTGGCGCCGATTTCTGAAAACAGGAGTCCAGGGAGTAGGTGTGATTGAACACCACGTCCATCACCACACCAATGCCTGCCTGATGGAACGCCTGAATCATGGTTTTAAGTTCCCGAATGCGAACGGCGCCATCGGAAGGATTGGTGGAAAAGGACCCTTCCGGCGTCATATAGTTCACCGGATCGTAGCCCCAGTTATAGTTGGCCGGGTAAGTGATGGGATCCTTGGACTCGTCGATGCTACCAAAATCATAGATGGGCATCAGCTGAACGTGGGTAACGCCAAGGGATTTGAAGTAATCCAGGCCACAAGGCGTTCCATCAGCAGTGCAAAGTCCATCTTCCGCAAGACCCAAGTATTTCCCAGGATGCTTGGCCATAGAGGAGAAGTCCCCGGTGGCATCCAAAATTGAAGTCTCACAGATGATGGCATCCACCGGTTGTAAAAGCGTAGGTCCCCGGTCGGTGGCAAAGCCCTCCGGATTGGTCTCGGATAAATCCACCACCATGGAACGGCGGCCGTTGCAGCCCACCGCTTTGCTGTAAGGATCCTGGGTCTCCTTGGTATCTATGGTATAGGTGTAAAAGGTATGGGATGGAATGGCGTCCTGACAAACCCAGGTTCCTTCCACATCCGCGTGCATGGGAATGCGTCGGAAGGGAAGAAGGGCCTGATCATCCCGATATAAATTTAAAGTGACAGTTGAGGCGTAAGGCGCCCAGATACGAAAATAGGTGCAACCATGGTCCATGGTGCACCCCAAATCCGTACCGTTGTAATAACAGTCGGTCATGTTTGTTGCTCCTTCAGTAATTCTTCATAGAGTCGTGGGTTAACGTGTAAGACGGAATCCTTGGAATCGCTTCGTCGAATCATCACACGTGGTTTCGCAATCGCAGTAGAAGCACGCATTGTAAGGGAAGGGCGTAGCATATTCTTGGATAAGGAGACGCCCTCCGTTAAAGTCTGTAAAACCATAAACGCACACTTGCCCAGCTCCGTCCGATTCTGGCGGATGGTGGTAAGCGGCGGATTCAATTTCTCGGCAAACGGCATGTCATCAAAGCCAATGACGCTCACATCCTCCGGAACCGCATATCCCTGCTGACGGCAGGAATCAATGACACCCCGGGCAATGTCGTCATTACCACATAGGATTGCCGTGGCACCCATATCTAAAAACCGCGGTACGTGGTAGTGAGCAGCATCTGCAACAAAAAAACCATACACCGCCATAGACGCATCCAATGGCAGATGATGTTGGGAGATGCTACGCAGATAGGCGCGCATACGCTGGTCGGAAATCATGGAATCCTTGGAGCCGTCTAAGAATGCAATCTTCTCGTGCCCTAAGGACATCAAGTGGGAGATGGCCATGTCAATGCCTTCTTCACTGTCCGTGCCAATATAGGAAACATGTGGATTGGCCGGAATAAAGTTGTCCAGTAAGACGGTCGGAACGGTGGTTTGCGCCAATTGCTCCATCCAGGGATCATTGAGCGCAAAGCCCACCAGAAATGCAGCCATGTAGCCCCGCTCTAAAATGTAAGCTTCAAAGTGATGTGCCTCTTGAAACGAGGGGTCAATTTCCTCCACTTCCACAGACAGTCCCTGACGAAAGGCAGCCTGGCGAAAGCCTAAGATAATGTCGTAACCGAAATCATCTTCCCCGTCGATGTGCATGTTCTCAACAAAGATGCCAATGACGCCTGCGTCGTTGCTTTTTAGTTTTTTGCTGGTGTAGCCGAGCTCTACCGCCGTGTCCAACACGGACTTGCGGAGGGCATCGCTGATGTCCTTGGCCCCGTTGAGTCCCTTGGAAACGGTACTAACGGAGACCCCGAGTTTATCGGCAATATCTTTAATCGTGGCCATACAAACGTCCTTCTTTACGAAAAAATCCGAAAATATATACTATCGATTACCAATTATAGGAGCAGGAAATAGAAAAAACAAGACTACGAAAAAGAACGAAAAAATCTTCGTGGAACATGTACAAAAACAACCGGGTGGAAATTGTGAAAGGTGATGAAATGGGGGATAAGGGGTTGTCAATTTTAAAATCAGGGGCTATATTGTTCTCATAGCAACGAAATGTTGCGAAAATTTTTTCTCTATTTTCGGTAACGTTTCCAAATCAAAATCCGAAAATATACGAAAAAAACCAAACCTATGATGAAAGTCATAATGAAGGAGGGAATTACAAATGAAGAAGAAAGTATTGGCAGTGCTTCTGGCTGCAACCATGGTAGCAGGTGCATTCACCGGATGTGGTGATACCAAGAAGGAAGCAACAGACGCGCAGACAACCGAGGGTGAAGCAGCAGGAGAAGAAGCAATCACCGCAACCATCACCGTATGGGCTCCGCAGGAAGATCAGGATGAGGCCAACGGAAATTGGTTAAAGACCCAGTGTGAAGCATTCGCAGCTGAGCATGAGAATTGGGACTTAACCTTTGAGTATGGCGTATGCTCCGAGGGAGATGCCAAGACCAACGTTGGAACCGATGCAACTGCAGCAGCAGATGTTTACATGTTTGCAAACGATCAGATTCCGGATTTGTTGGCAGCAAACGGAATTGCAGAGCTTGGTGGATCTACCGTAGAGCAGATCAAGGCTCAGAATTCTGAAACCATGGTAAATACCGTAACTTATGACGGTGGTGTATATGGTGTACCTTTTACATCCAATACCTGGTTTATGTACTATGACAAGAGCGTATTCTCTGAGGAAGACGTGAAGAACTTAGATACCATGTTAGAGAAGGGAACCGTAGCTTTCCCACTTTCCAACAGCTGGTATATTGCTTCTTTCTATGTAGCAAATGGATGTACCTTGTTTGGTGCTGACGGAACCGATGAAGCAGCAGGCTTCGATTTCTCCGGTGATAAGGCAGCAGCAGTTACCGATTACTTAGTTGATTTGGCTGCAAATCCAAACTTTAAGAATGATGCAGATGGCGTTGGTATCGCTGGACTTGGCGATGGTTCTGTCAGCGCAATCTTCTCCGGTTCTTGGGATTATGAGAACGTAAAAGAAGCACTTGGTGATAACATGGGAATTGCTCCGGCTCCAACTTTCACCATCGATGGCAAGGATCTTCAGATGAAGGCATTCGCAGGTTCTAAGGCAATTGGTGTAAATCCAAATGCTGAGTACCCACAGGTTGCAGTTGCACTTGCAGCTTACTTGGGAGGAACGGAAGCTCAGAAGGCTCACTTAGAGGCTCGTAACATTCTTCCAACCGATAGCAGCATTGATTGCTCCGGTAACGACTTAGCTACCGCTGTTCAGGCAGTACTTGAGTCTGCTTCTACCGTTCAGCCATTGCTTTCTACTATGGGTCAGTATTGGACACCGGCTCAGACCATGGGCGAGGAAATCGTAAACGGCAGCGTTACACATGACAATGCCGCTGATAAGACCGAGGCAATGAATGAAGCAATGAACTCATCTGTTGTAGAGTAATTCGATACCCCCGAATTGTTTGTTATATGGTAAGGGCCGCAGGTTGCCGCGCGCGGCTTGCGGTCCCTATTTTTAAAAACCACAAAAGTTTTAAGGAATAAACTTATGAAAACGAAGAGAAAAGCAAGAGAATATACAGTAGCTGCTGCTTTGACAAAAGGAGACTGGGCAACCAAACTGTCCGCTATCGTGATGGGACTTGGCTGCATGCTGCACAAGCAGGTGGTCAAAGGCCTTCTGATTTTCGGTGTGGAAATCGCCTATATCCTGTTTATGGTCAATACCGGAATCGGATGCCTGGCAGATTTGCCGGGATTGGGTGACAAAGGCCAGGAGAAGGTTTGGAACGAAGCAAAGCAGATTTATGAGTACACGGCAGGAGATAATTCCCTGTTGATGCTTCTCTATGGTGTCGCAGTGCTTTTTGTGACCGCAGCATTTATTGTGTTTTGGGTAATACAGATGCGCCAGGCCATCTATCTACAGATGCGCCAGGCGGAAGGCAAACATATCAACAACTTCCGCGAGGATTTAAAATCCTTGGGCAATGAGAAGGTTCAGATTCCACTGATGAGTCTTCCGATGGTTGGTATTCTTGGATTTACGGTTGTACCGCTGGTATTTATGATCAGCATGGCATTCACCAGTTATTCCAAGGAGGGCGATCATCTGACTCTGTTTGACTGGGTGGGATTTCAAAACTTTGTCCGTGTGTTGAATTTGAATGGTAACATCGGTCGCCAGTTCTGGAGCGTTTTGGGATGGACCATCTGTTGGGCTTTCTTTGCCACCTTTTTGAATTACATTATGGGTATGATTCTTGCAATGATCATCAACCGTAAGGATACCCACTGGAAGGGTTTCTGGAGATTCTGCTTTGTTCTCTCCATTGCGGTACCGCAGTTCGTAAGTTTGATGATTATGCACATTATGTTACAACCACAGGGTGCTGTGAATGTGATTCTACAGAGCCTGGGATGGATCAAAAGCCCCATTCCGTTTATGACCGATGCCATGTGGTGTCGTGTGACGATTATTATCATCAACCTCTGGGTTGGTATTCCGTATACCATGCTTCAGGTGACCGGTATTCTACAGAACATTCCGGCCGAACTCTATGAAGCAGCGAAGATGGATGGTGCAGGTCCGGTGACAATCTTTCGAAAAATCACCCTCCCTTACATGCTATTCGTGACGACACCGTACCTGATTACATCATTCACCGGCAATATCAACAACTTCAATGTCATCTACCTGCTCTCCGGCGGTGGACCAACCCATGTAGGCGATACTGCTGGTAAGACGGATATCCTGGTGACCTGGTTGTACAAGCTGACGGTAGATAATCAGTATTACAACATCGGTGCAGTCATCGGTATTTTTACATTTATCATCCTATCCATTGTGGCGTTGGTGACTTACCATCGCTCCGGATCCTACAAAAATGAGGAGGAATTCATGTAATGAAAAATACAAAGCGAACCATTGTAAATATAATTGTACATGCATTCCTTGCAGTGCTGGCCTTTATTTGGCTGCTTCCAATCGTATGGGTGGTGTTAACCAGTTTTCGTGGAGAAAAAGGTTCCTATGTAAATTCCTTTTTCCCGAAGACCTATACGCTGGATAACTATATTCGATTGTTTACCAACCGAAACGTGTTGAATTTCCCGCAGATGTTTGCAAACACGTTGTTCATTGCGGTTTGTACCTGCATTATTTCCACGTTTTTCGTGTTGTCCATCGCCTTCTGTATGTCCAGATTGCGGTTTGCATTCCGTAAGACCTACATGAATATGGCGATGATCCTTACGCTGTTCCCGGGCTTTATGTCCATGGTTGCGGTGTACTACATCCTAAAGGCTTTGGGCCTCTCCGAAGGTTCGATGATTCGTGTGGCGTTGATTCTGGTCTATTCCGCCGGAAGTGGATTGGCCTTCTACATCGCCAAGGGCTTCTTCGACACCATACCGAAGTCCATAGATGAGGCGGCAATCATTGACGGTGCAACCCGATGGCAAATATTTACCAAGGTAACCATGCCCCTTTCGAAGCCAATCATTATCTATACGGTCCTGACCTCCTTTATCGGACCATGGGTTGACTTCATCTTTGCCAAGGTAATCTGCCGTGCCAATGCCCAGTATTACACGGTGGCCATCGGCCTGTGGAACATGTTGCAGAAGGAATATATCCATCAGTGGTATACCTGTTTTGCAGCAGGTGCCGTGGTGATTTCCATACCGATTGCAGCGCTCTTTATGTTTATGCAGCGCTACTACGTGGAAGGCATGTCCGGCGCAGTCAAAGGATAATTACATACGTTAGAGGCAATGCCCGGATGTACGCGCAACCCATACATCCGGGCGTTTTTTATATATTGGAAAAGGAGAAAAAAGGGAATGAATCTAGCAGCAATTTATCATCGCGCCACGGATCAGTTTTGTTATCCGTTGAACGAGAATGAACTGATTATCAACCTGCAAACCGGCGATGATGTGGATCGGGTATATCTCTACGAAGGAGATCCCTACCTGGCCGGCATCATGGGTGGCAAGGAGAAGTGGGCCGGTGCCCGTTATGAGATTTATTATAAGAAAAGATTAAAACACCACATCTGGTGGACCACCACCATGCGGCCACAGTTTAAACGGAGCAAGTACTATTTTGAACTGCACAGTGGAGATGAGGTGTGGTACTACTTTGAGGATGGGTTCTATACGGAAGAAGAGATGAATCACGAAGGCAAGGATTTGGCGCTGTTTCAATTCCCATGGATGAATGAGGCGGATATCTTCCGTACACCGTCCTGGGTGAATGCGACCATCTGGTATCAGATTTTTCCGGAGCGCTTCTGCAACGGGGATCCATCCAATGACCCGGAGGGTTGTCTGCCCTGGAAGAGTGAACCGCAGACAAACCATCGCTCTTATTATGGCGGAGATTTGCAGGGCATCATCGACAAGGTGCCGTACCTGCAGGATTTGGGTATCACCGGACTGTATTTAACGCCGGTGTTTGAGGCGGATTCCAATCACAAGTACAACACCAAGGATTATCGTAAGGTGGATCCGGCCTTTGGCACCAATGAGACCTTGCGCCAACTGGTGGATGCCTGTCACGAGGCAGGGATTCGCGTCATGTTGGATGGTGTGTTTAATCATACCGGTACGGACTTTCCCATGTGGCGGGATGTGATGGAGAAGGGGCGGGACTCGGAGTATGCCGATTGGTATATGATCAACCGCTGGCCGGTGGAATTGGGCCGGGACACCAAGGATGGCCGGTATTATTCCTTCGCTTTCTCGGATCAGATGCCGAAACTGGATACCAATCATCCGGCGGTGCGAAAGTATTTGCTGGACATTGTGGAATTTTGGATGAACACCTTTGACATCGATGGCTTACGGTTGGATGTGGGCAACGAGATTTCCCATCGCTTTTTAAAAGAACTACGCATCCGTTGCAAGGCGAAAAAGCCGGACTTTTACCTCTTGGGCGAAATCTGGCACGATTCTATGGATTGGCTGCGGGGAGACGAATACGACGGGGTAATGAATTATCCGTTGTCGACGGCAATCAATAATTTCTGGGTGTTTGAGCATTGGAAAAAAGAGGAGTTTGAATACGCCATCAACAAGAGTTTTACCACCTATATGCAGCAGGCCAACGATGTGCTGTTTAACCTCTTGGATTCTCACGATACCAGTCGGTTGATGCATAAAGTGGGCAACGACCTGGATGTGTTTTATCAACAACTGGCGGTGCTTTATACCATGCCGGGCTGTCCGTGCATCTTCTATGGAACCGAGGTGGCGATGGAGGGGGCCCACGATCCGGATTGCAGACGCTGTATGCCTTGGGAGGAGATGGATGCCGGGGTGTATGATGATCGTATCCGGGATTTAAAGGAGCTCATTGCGCTGCGCAAAGCGCATCCGGCCTTTCGGAGTCGCAACTTCCATTTTCCAAATGAAATTGATGATGCGCGGGTGATTGAGTTTATGAAGTTATCCGAGGAAGAAGTGGTACGCATCGTGCTCAATTGCGGAACAGAAGATGTGGGAATATCGGTGGATGCAGGAAGGCAATTATATGCGCGGGGCTATGATAGCGGCGTGTTATCCCCCAAGGGAATTTTGATTTATTCCGAATAGATAGGTATACTACTCGTAGGTGCAAACTTACGAGTAGTTTTCATTTGGGGAGATTTATGGAAGAGAACAAGACATTACGAGCACGGGTTTTTCGCATCATTCAAATTGGTAGTCGGGACGATCACATCAGTGTGGCGTTTGACTATGTGTTGGTGGCGACCATTGTATTAAACTTAAGTATATTGTTTGCAAGTACCTTCAGTGAGATGGCGCCGTATATGCCGCTGTTAAGACGCATCGAATGGGTGACGGTGGTCCTTTTTATCATCGAATATCTGTTGCGTATCTGGACGGCGGATTATCTGTATCCCAAGGATAACAAGGGAGAAGCGGTATTACACTATATCCTATCCTTTGATGGATTGGTATCCCTGCTATCCATCCTGCCCTATTTCTTGTTGATGCTTCCGGCGGGTATGGTGGCGTTCCGTATGTTGCGGGTGCTGCGTGTCTTTCATCTGTTTCGGATCAACGCACAATACGATGCCTTCCATGTGGTGTTGGATGTTATCCGTGGCAAGGTGCAGCAGATCATCTCCTCCATGGCGTTGATATTGATTATGATGTTGGCCTCCTCGATTCTGATGTATTCGGTGGAGCATAACGCGCAGCCGGAGGTGTTTCGCAACGCCTTTTCCGGAATCTGGTGGTCGGTATCGGCACTCTTAACTGTGGGTTACGGAGACATCTACCCGGTGACGGTATTGGGTCAGATTCTTGCAATTATCCTCTCTTTCTTAGGGGTTGGGCTTGTTGCAATTCCAACAGGTATTATTTCTGCCGGATTCGTGGAGCAGTACACCCGGGTGAAGTCCATGTCGGAATCGGCGGAGGGCAATGAATTGCGGTTTATTATGATTACGATGGAAGCAGGACATCCCTGGATTGGACAGCAGATTGCTGCCATCGGACTGCCGCCGGAAATTATGATTGCCACCATTATTCGTGGGGAAGATGAGGTGGTGCTGGCCCAAGGAGACGAGACCGTACAGTTGGGAGACCGATTGGTTTTGGGCGCCATCGAATATCTGGAACATTCTGATGTGAAGGTGCGGGAATTTGTGATTCCGGAAGGTCACATCTGGTCCGGCCGAAGAGTGGGAGGACTGGAATTATCCAAGGATACCACCGTGGTTTCTATTGTACGCGACAAGAAAGCAATGACGCCGAAGAAGGATACCATCATTCTCCAGGGAGACTTGGTGACGGTGTGTGAGAAACAGAAATAATGTTGGAAATCCAACAAGCAAGGAATTACGATATGAAGAACTACAAGATGAAAATTGCCTATGATGGCACCCGTTATTTCGGGTGGGAACACCAGCCGGATAAGGAAACCATCCAGGGAAAGCTGGAGATGGTGCTAGCGCGCATGTGCGGATTGGACCCGGATCCGTCGGAATTTTTCGGTGAAGATGCTCCGGTGGAAGTCATCGGTGCCGGTCGTACAGATGCCGGGGTGCATGCCAAGGCGATGGTAGCTAGCGTTATGTTGGATACCCCGTTATCCGGAGAAGCGATTCGGGATTACATGAATCAGTATTTGCCGGATGATATTGCGGTGACGGAAGTGCGGGAAGCGGCGGATCGCTTTCATGCCAGATACAAGGCGGCAGGGAAGACCTATCAATATACCTGCTTTGACGGACCGGTGCGTCCGGTGTTTAATCGGAAGTATTATACGGCGGTGGAACAGGAATTGGATGTGGAAGCTATGCAGCAGGCGGCCAGCTATCTGGTGGGTGAGCATGATTTCAAAAGCTTTTGCGGAAATCCGCGGATGAAGAAGTCTACCGTTCGCCTGGTGGATCGCATAGAGATTCGCCGAAGCAAGGGATATGTGTATTTGACCTTTCATGGAACCGGCTTCTTGCAGAACATGGTAAGAATTCTGGTGGGAACTTTGCTGGAAGTTGGTTTGCATCGTATGGAGCCTTCTCAAGTTGAAGCGATCCTTGAGGCGAAGGATCGTAAGTTGGCAGGACCAACGGCACCGGCCAAGGGGCTGTGCTTGATGAAGGTGGATTATTAGCGTAAGGTTTTCCTACAACTGATTCTTCGAGCGGGCGTGTGAAAACGTCGGCACTAGAAAAGCGGGCATCATACTGTAAGGTATGGAGCTCGCTTTTTGTATGTGTCCGTTCAACAAAACATCCAAAAGAGGTGATGGCGATTTGTGAAAGATTTTGACGGAAAGTGATTGTAAATGAAGAAAGCAGACGATATAATTTGATTAGAATTGAAAGATTCTGAAGGAAAGTGAGTGGTTTGAAATGCTGACAGAAGAACGATTTGCTCGCATACTATCCTTGATTGACCGCAAGGGAAGTGCAACGGTAACAGAACTGATGAAGGAAATTGACGCATCGGAATCCACCATCCGAAGAGATTTGGAGACGCTGGATAAGACCGGTCAATTAATTAAGGTGCGTGGAGGCGCGATTTCCAAGAATGGATCCTATACCACCAGAGATGATGAGGTGGTGCTGCGACAGCAGCGGAACGTGGATGCCAAGGAATCCATTGCGAAGTATGCGGCAAGCTTAATAGAGAATCGTGACTTTGTATATATTGATGCCGGAACAACAACGGAGAAGATGCTGCGCTACATCACCAATCGGGAAGCAATCTATGTAACCAACGCCGTGAGCCATGCCATGAAACTGGCAGCCATCGGTTGTACCGTATTTATTTTGGGCGGTGAATTTAAGTATGCAACGGAAGCAATTGTGGGAGAAGAAGCAATTGCATCCTTGTCCAAATATAACTTTACCAAGGGATTTTTCGGTGCCAACGGAATTACAGAGAAGAACGGATTTACCACACCGGAAATCAAGGAGGCACTCATCAAGCGTCAGGCCATGGCATCTTGTAAAGAGAGCTATGTGTTGGCGGACCACAGTAAGTTTGGACAGATTTCAGCAGTCAGCTTCGGTCAGGTAGAGGATGCAACCATCATTACAGACCAGACCGATGAAACCATGAAAAATACGTACAAGAATTTAGTGGAGGTGGTGCAATGATTTATACCGTAACCTTTAATCCATCCTTGGATTACATTGTCTCTGTAGAGCATTTTCAGGTAGGCACGGTGAATCGAACAAATACGGAGTTGATGTTCCCGGGAGGTAAGGGAATCAACGTTTCTATGGTATTGAAGAATTTAGGATATGACAGCGTAGCGCTGGGCTTTATGGCCGGATTTACCGGCAAGGAGATTGTCCGCCTTTTAGACGAGCGGGAAGTCAAAAGTGATTTCATTAACGTCGCAGAGGGAATATCTCGAATCAACGTAAAGCTGCGTAGCGATGAGGAGTCGGAAATCAATGGTATGGGGCCGGCGATTTCGATGGGGGATATTGATAAATTATATGAGCAACTGGACCATCTGCAGGATGGCGATGTGCTGGTGCTGGCAGGCAGCATTCCGTCTGTGATGCCGGAATCCATGTACATGGACATTATGAAATATCTGGAAGATAAGAATCTTCGTATTGTTGTAGATGCAACAAAAGATTTGCTGATGAATGTGTTGCCCTATCATCCGTTTTTGATCAAACCAAACAATCACGAATTGGGTGAAATCTTCGGAGTGACCTTAAACACCAAGGAAGAGGTGGTTGTATATGCGCGCAAGATGCAAGAGAAGGGCGCGCGCAATGTGCTGATTTCCATGGCGGGCGAAGGCGCATTGTTGGTAACCGAAGACGGTGAGGTATACGAATCCATGCCGCCGAAGGGCAAGGTAAGAAACTCCGTTGGAGCAGGAGACTCCATGGTTGCCGGATTTATCGCCGGCTATCTGGCCAAGGAGGATTATGAAGAGGCATTTTATATGGGCCTCTGCACAGGTAGTGCTTCTGCTTTTTCCGATAATCTGGCAACGAAACCGGAAGTGGTTGCGTTGCTGGAACAGCTGGGAAGAGCTTAAGTATATAGGGGCATAAGCATTTGGTGTGAGGGCCGAGTGCTTGTGTTGATGCCACGATTTATAGAGGAGAGGAGAAAAACATGAGAGTAGAGAACTTACTTTCAAAGGAGAGCATTGAATTACATGGCAGTGCCTCCAGCAAAAGAGAAGCCATTGAGAAGATGGTGGATTTGATGGTGAAGAGGGGCAACATCACAGATAAGAATACTTATCTTCGGGGTGTATTTGCCCGTGAAGAGGAGTCAACCACCGGCATCGGAGAGGGAATTGCAATTCCACATTGCAAGTCTGATGCAGTCAGTGCTCCGGGACTTGCAGCAATGGTTTTGGATCACGGCGTAGATTATGATGCATTAGATGGTGCGCCGGTGGATTTGATTTTCTTAATCGCTGCACCAAATTCTGAGGACAACGTACATTTGGAAGTGTTAAGCCGCTTGTCCATGCTTTTGATGGATCCGAATTTTTCCCAGTCTTTGAAGAGTGCAAAGACCAAGGAAGAATTCCTAACCATAATCGACAACGCTGAAGCCGCGCGTGAAGCGGAAGACGCTGCGAAAAGCGGAGCAGTTGCTGTCGGTGGATATGACGTATTGGCAGTGACCGCCTGCCCAACCGGAATTGCTCACACCTATATGGCTGCTGAGAATTTGGAAAAGGCAGGAGAGAAGCTGGGCTTCAAAATCAAGGTTGAGACCAGAGGCTCCGGCGGTGCCAAGAATGTGTTAACCGATGAAGAAATCAAGAGTGCCAAGGGCATTATCGTTGCAGCAGACACCAAGGTTCCGGTGGATCGCTTTGATGGCAAGCCGGTATTGCAGGTGAAGGTTGCAGACGGAATTAATAAGTCAGAGGCGCTGGTAAAGCAGGCCGCATCCGGAGATGCACCGGTATTTCGTTCAACCGGAAGTGAGGCGGCTTCCGGATCTGCTTCCGGTGGTGCCGGACATCAGGTATATAAGCACTTGATGAGTGGTGTATCTCACATGTTACCGTTTGTTATCGGCGGTGGTATTTTGGTTGCATTGGCCTTCCTGGTAGATACCTTGTGTGGCTATGGTGCAACTGCAGGTGGTGCGTTCGGTAGCGCCACTCCATTGTCTGCCTTCTTAAAATATGTGGGCGGATTGTCCATGGGATTGATGGTTCCGGTATTGGCCGGTTATATTGCATACTCCATCGCAGATCGTCCGGGCCTCGCCGTTGGTTTCACCGGTGGTTTGTTGGCTGCCAATGGTAATGCGGCACTGCTTGGCTATATCGATAAATGGACGGAATTGGGCAGCAATGGCGGCATATTTAATTCCTTCATTGAGCGCTTTGCATTTGCCGGCGAAGGCGTGAATACCGTATCCGGCTTCTTGGGCGGAATCGTAATCGGTTTCCTTGCAGGTTATGTGGTACTTTGGTTAGAGCGTATTACAGAGAAACTTCCGGCATCCTTGAACGGTATTCGCCCAACCTTGATTTACCCATTGTGCGGTATCTTTATTGTTGGCGTCTTGATGTGTTTTATCTTCAATCCATTGATTGGTTTGATTAACACCGCTTTATCCGCAGGATTGATGAGCATCTATCATTCCGGAATGATTTGGTTGCTTGGATTGCTACTTGGTGCTATGATGGCTATCGATATGGGTGGCCCAATTAATAAAGCAGCTTATGTATTCGGTACCGGTATGTTATCCTTAGCAGTAGAGCAGCCGGATGTTGCAACAGCAGCATACATCTCCATGGCAGCCGTTATGGTTGGTGGTATGGTTCCTCCGGTAGGAATCGCATTGGCTTGCAAGGTGTTCCCGAAGAAGTTTACCGCATCTGAGCGTTCTTCCTGGGTTTCCAATATCGTGATGGGAAGTTCCTTCATTACCGAAGGTGCAATTCCATTCGCAGCTGCCGATCCGGGACATGTTATTCCGGCAACGATGGCAGGTGCAGGTGTAGCAGGATTGTTATCCGCAATTTTCGGATGTACATTGATGGCTCCGCACGGTGGAATCTTTGTATTTGCCACAGTCGGAAAGCCGGTATTGTACATCGTAGCATGGCTGATTGGATCCCTTGTTACCATGTTTTTACTGGGTATTTTGAAAAAAGATGCAGAATAGCAAATGATTTGATATAATGTACTTTGGCAAAAGGGACAGTTAGCATCGGGGCGATAGCTGTTCTTGTGGGAAAACTTATTTTTTGAAGGAGAAACAACATGAAAGAATTTAATTATGTTATTACCGATCCAGAAGGAATCCATGCAAGACCAGCAGGCCTTTTCGTTAAGGCTGCAGCTGCATTTCCATGCAACGTTACCATTGGCAAGGATGGCAAGGATGTAGACGCAAAGCGTATCCTTGGTGTTATGAGCCTTGGCGTTAAGCAGGGTATGGAAGTTACCATTAAGTGTGATGGTGATCAGGAGGATGAGGCTGCTGCTGAGCTTGAGAAATTCCTTAAAGAGAACCTTTAATTATTATTGAGGTGATCAGATGGAATTAACAGGTAAGAGTGTATTCGGAGGGATTGCTATCGGCAATCTCTCCCTTTATCGTAAAAATGACAATGTAGTTAAGAGAGTGAAAGTTGATGATCCGGAGCACGAGATCAACCGCTTTGAAGAAGCCAAGGAAACTGCGAAGCAACAGCTTGGTCAGTTGTATGACAAGGCAATGAAAGAAGTGGGTGAGGCGAATGCTGCGGTTTTTGAAGTTCACCAGATGATGCTGGATGATTTGGATTATATTGAGTCTGTCCAGAATATGATTCGTTCCCAAGGCATCAACGCTGAGTTCGCAGTTGCAACCACCGGAGATAACTTCTCTGAGATGTTTGCGGCTATGGACGATGATTATATGAGAGCACGTGCTGCTGATGTGAAGGACATTTCCAACCGCGTCGTTTCCGTATTACAAGGTGGCGAAGACGGTGGGTTTGACAGTGACGAGCCGGTAATTATTATCGCAGATGATCTGGCTCCATCTGAGACCGTACAGTTGGATAAGTCTAAGGTATTATCCTTTGTTACACGTGGTGGTTCTACCAACTCTCATACTGCAATCCTGGCTCGTACTATGAACATCCCGGCATTGATCGGTGTTGATTTTGATGACGAGATCAATGGCAAGTTTGCGATTGTCGATGGATTTGCAGGCAAGCTGATTGTAGAGCCGGACGCAGATGTATTGGCTGTATATCAGAAGAAGCAGAATGAGGAACGCGAGAAGCAGCGTTTACTCTTAGAATTGAAGGGCAAGGAGAACGTGACCTTGGATGGTACCAAGATCAATCTCTATGCCAACATCGGTGGCGTCGGTGACGTTGCAGATGTGTTGAAGAACGATGCCGGCGGAATCGGTTTGTTCCGTAGTGAGTTCTTGTATTTGGAGTCTAACGACTACCCAACCGAAGAGGATCAGTTTAAGGCTTATCGTACCGTCGCTGAGAATATGGCCGGTAAGAAAGTGATTATTCGTACCTTGGACATCGGAGCTGACAAGCAGGTGGATTATTTCCAGATGGAGAAGGAAGAGAACCCGGCATTGGGTTATCGCGCCATCCGTATCTGCTTGGATCGCGTAGAGGTATTCAAGACTCAGTTACGTGCGATTTATCGCGCCAGCTATTACGGCAAGATTTCCATTATGTACCCGATGATCATCTCTGTAGATGAAGTACATCGTATCAAGGAAATCGTTGCTGAAGTGAAGAAGGAATTAGACGACCAGGGCGTTCCGTACGGTGAAGTAGAGACCGGTATTATGGTGGAGACTCCGGCAGCAGTTCTCATGAGTGAAGAACTTGCCAAGGAAGTGGACTTTTTCTCCATCGGTACCAACGACTTGACCCAGTACACCTTGGCATGCGATCGCCAGAATGCGAAGTTGGATGGTATCAACGATCCACATCATCCGGCGGTACTTCGTGCCATCGAGATGACCATCAAGAACGGCCACAAGGGCGGCGCCTGGGTTGGTATCTGCGGCGAGCTTGGTGCGGACACTACCTTGACCGAGACTTTCTTGCGTATGGGTGTAGATGAGCTTTCTGTTAGCCCGTCTCGTATCCTTGCAGTACGTGATAAGATTCGCAGCATTGATTTAAGCAAATAATGAAGTTGAGTGGAGGTCGGCAGTCTTTCGGGGCTGCCGATTTCTTTTTGTCTTGTGGCAAGGAATAAGGAACGATAGAATAGGAATATGAAGACTTACAAAGCAGTTTTATTTGATTTGGATGGAACCCTATTAAATACCATTGGAGATTTGGCGGAAGCAGTGAATGCGGCACAGGCGGCGTATGGGTATGAGACCTATGAAGTGGCAGAGGTGCAGAAGATGGTGGGCAACGGCATTCGCAAACTATTGGAGCGGGCAACCCCGCAGGGGGAGGACAATCCCAAATTCGAGGAAATCCTGCAGTACTTTGTGGATTATTATATGAAGCATGTGGCGGTGAAGACGGATTATTACCCAGGTATTTTGGCATTGGTGGAGAAGCTTGCTGCTCGCGGTGTTGGGATGGCTATTGTTTCCAATAAGTTTCAGGCCGGTTGTGAGGAGCTGCGGGAACGCTTTTTTGCAACGCAAATATCTGTGGTCTTAGGTGATGAAGCGGGCCGACAGCGCAAGCCGGCAACGGATGCACCGAATCTGGCAATGCAGCGATTGGATGTTGGTGTGGAGGAGACCTTGTATGTGGGAGATTCCACCGTGGATGCCAAAACTGCGGAGAATGCAGGGCTTGATTATGTGCTGGTGGACTGGGGCTTTTGCCCGAGGGCTGAGCTAGAGATGTGGCATGCCTTAGAAATCATCTCGGATGCAGGAGATTTGTTGAAATATTTTGCTTGACAGAAACAGCCCCAGATTTTAAATTAATTATGCAAGTATTAAGAAAGGTGGTGACAGTCTATGGAAGGTGACGGTCATATACGAGGGACGAATATGAAGAATAGTTACAGTCGCGTACTGTCATCCGATTCCGATACCATCTCTTAGTATCGATTTTTTTGGCATGCGCTCTGACTGTAGAAAGGTAGGGAGCAAAGTGCTGAATATTTATAAAACCGACGACCGTATCATACGTGAGATTGGCTCCTATGAGGAAGGTTGTTGGATCAAGTTAACATCCCCAACATTAGAAGAATGTACCGAGATTAGTGAGAAGTTTTCCATGGATATCGCAGATGTCCGTGCCGCCCTCGATGATGAGGAGAGTTCTCGTATGAGTTTAGAGGACGACTATACCCTAATCTTGATGGATATCCCTACGGCGGAAGTGCGTAACAATCGACATACGTACACCACGATTCCGTTGGGTATTATCATTCGCAAGGACGTGCTGATTACGGTATGTTCCGAGGAGACCGCTGTATTGCGTACCTTTGTGGAGCAGCGGGTGCGGGAGTTTTCCACCAAGAAGCAGATGCGGTTTACGTATCAGATTTTGTATAACAGCTGTATGGTTTACCAGAGCTTGCTGCGTAGCATTGATCGGAAACGTACGGAGATTGAGGAGCGTATCGACCAGGATACCGAGGACGTAGATTTGATTGATCTGCACGAATTGGAATCCAACCTGGTATACTTCGCAACGTCCTTACGTGCCAACGGCGTTGTATTAGATCGCTTGACTCGTTATGGGCGCCTGCGCCAATACGAGGAAGATCAGGAATTATTAGAGGATGTGATCATCGAGAATAAGCAGGCGATTGAGATGACGCAGATTTATCGTGACATCATCAACGGTACGAGAGAGTTACTCTCCACCGTTATCAACAACCGCTTGAACAATGCCATGAAGTACCTGGCGGCGATTACCATCGTGATGTCCATTCCGACCATCATTTCCGGATTGTGGGGAATGAATGTGGCGGGAGATTGGATGCCTTTTTCCACCATTCCACATGGCTTCGGAATCATCTGTTTGATTACACTGGTGATTTGTGTGATTGCATGGATCATCCTTAGAAAGCGTAAGATGTTATAGGATTTTATAGAGGAGATGCAAGGCGTTGCATCTCCTTTTTTACCACTTAGGTTTGGAAATTGACCTCTTAGGGAAAACCTATGGATTTCCAGGGAAATATACGTATACTCAAAATTAAGAAGGGAGGTGACATGATGAAGTTGCGGATCGAGATTGACCCGGGATTGGACGAAGAGGAAGTGGTGATTCGCTGCGGTGAGATTACGCCACGCGTAGCGATGCTCCAGCAGCAGATACTGGATGCAGGCAATGAAGAGCGACAGTTGGTGTGTTTCGATGGAGATAAGGATTACTACATTCCGATGGATGAAATACTCTTTTTCGAAACCGGTGATGGTCAGGTGCGGGCCCATACCGCGGATCGGACGTACCGTGTGGACTATCGGTTGTATGAATTAGAAGAGTTATTGCCCAGCTATTTTATGCGCGTGGCCAAGTCGACGATTTTAAACATTCACCATGTACGCTCCGTATTGAAGAATATTACGGGGGCAAGTGAGATTGAATTTGATCATTCAAAAAAACATGTATACGTATCGCGAAGCTATTACAAAGCCTTGCGGGATCGGTTGGAACATAGGAGGTAGAAGATGAAGAGAAGTGGTAATGTAATTTTAGGGCTGGTGCTGATTTTACTGGCTGCATATCTGGTATTTGATGGATTGGGTGTGAAGGTTCCGTTGTTTGCGGGAATTCACTTGAGCGTGGGCTCCATTATTATCCTGGTGCTTTGTATATCCGGAATTATCAATGGCATCAAGGAACATGACAAAGGAAGCTTCTTCGTGGGCTTGATTATCGGATATTATATTTTGGCAAAAGCGTGCGGTTGGCCGCATATTTCCTTGTGGACTGCAATCTTAGCAGCAATTTTGGTGAGCATGGGAATTGGAATGATTGGACACAAGAAGAAAAGGTACACCTTTACCGGCTCAGATGGAATGACCCGTACCTATGATCGGTATGAGGATATGCGGGACGCCATGGCGCGAGAGAACGGAAGCTATGGCCAGGCTGGCGTAGGCACGGACTACAATGAATACTTGGATAGCAGCGTGGCTTTTTCCACCATAACAAATTATGTAGAGAGTGGAAATTTTCATGGTGGTAATGTGGAGGCGATTTTTGCAACCTCCAATATCTATTTGGATCGGGTAACCGTTGCACCGGAGGATGCAGTGCTGCATTGCAACGTATACTTCGCGACGTTGAAGATTTATGTACCAAAGGAATGGAATGTGTATGATCGAACCGGCCACGTATTCTCCAGCAAGACGGAAGTGAACGGCTTTGTTCGGGAGGGGCAGCCGAGTTTGGTAGTGGATGGAGAATGCATCTTCGGAAAAATCAAAATCATCCGCCTGTAAATATATATAGAAGAAAAGGAAACCGGCCCAACCGAAGCATTGGTTGGACCGGTAATTTTATGCCTTGTAGAAACGTCCGCTGGCGCCGCAAGGAAGCACGAGGCCGCTGGCGGTAACGGGAAGGCCGATTTCTTCCGCTTCCACTTTACCCGGGAAATCTTTGAGGGCGGTGGAAATCATATAGTTTAAAACAGCCGGCTGCAAACCGGTGGTGTAGGAATTCACCAGGAAGAACAATGGGTCATCGCTTAATACCTGGGTACAAAGCTCGATAAATGGATAGATGGATTCCTCAATCTTCCAAATTTCGCCCTTGGGACCGCGACCGTAAGACGGAGGGTCCATAATGATGGCGTCGTACGTATTGCCGCGACGAATCTCCCGCTCTACGAATTTCCGACAATCATCCACCAACCAGCGAATCGGAGCGTCGCCCAACCCGGAGGAGATGGCGTTCTCCTTGGCCCAGGTTACCATGCCCTTGGAAGCGTCCACATGGGTAACGCTGGCTCCGGCAGAAGCGGCAGCAAGTGTGGCACCGCCGGTATAAGCAAACAGATTCAATACTTTAATTGGACGCTTGCTGGATTCCTTCTTAATAATAGAAGAAAACCAATCCCAGTTGGTTGCCTGCTCTGGGAATACACCGGTATGCTTAAAGGCAAAGGGTTTTAAATTAAAGGTCAGCTTGGCGCCAACTGCAGTTTCATAATCGATGGTCCACTGCTCAGGGAGATCGAAAAACTCCCACTCGCCGCCGCCCTTGCTGCTGCGATGATAGTGCGCATTTAATTTCTTCCATGCAGGATGATGTTTCGGTGTATTCCAAATCACCTGTGGGTCCGGACGAAGCAAGTGATACTTGCCCCAGCGCTCCAGCTTCTCGCCGTCGCTGCAATCCAACACCTCATAATCCTGCCAACGGTTTGCAATCCACATAGATAAATCCTCTCAAATCCATAGACAAATCATCTGTATCTTCTATATAATAACACACATAAGATAAGAATCTTATCTATCATACCTATCTTATGGCGGATTTACAAGAAGAAGCCATCAAAAAGCCAACAAATGGGCAGGAGAAATGAAAAATAATAATGTATCTCAAAAAATACAATTTTTCCTAAAAAGCTCTTGCAATCCCCTAATACCCAATGTATAATCAATTTTGCTGTGACATGATAGCTGTGAAGCGTGAGGTTGCTACCCTTTGTGGTAGGTTTTCCGTGGAGCGAATGTCAAGTTAGGAAACTGACGACAAGTCACTGTACGAATCAATATGGTCTACAGATGAAGTAGAAACAACGTGCGTATGTCTTATGGACACACACGG
Organism: Lachnospiraceae bacterium; assembly: GCA_024690885.1. GTDB lineage: Bacteria > Bacillota > Clostridia > Lachnospirales > Lachnospiraceae > XBD2001. Next base: position 123 of record JAILOI010000110.1, on the reverse strand, counting down.
AGATGTGTACAGTCACCGCTTGTCGTACTATTCAAAAAGTGCGAAAAGGAGGCGACTTTTTTTATGGCAACTCAGGTAATGAGAATCACACTCAAGGCTTATGATCACGAATTAGTTGATGCA
>JAILOI010000036.1 GCA_024690885.1 Lachnospiraceae bacterium | reverse complement strand
GCCAGCATCGGATAATAGTCGTTGGTTACGGTATTGCTAACCAAAAAGGCATGAATACCGAAATCCTCAGCGCCCATCTCACCAAGCTCCACGTACGCCTTCTCAATCTGCTCCGGCGTCATACCATACTTCGCATCCCCCGGGTTGTCCATAATACCGTTGGAAACAGTCACAACTCCGCCCGGATTGAAGCGGCAGCTCATGGTCTTCGGAATCTCGCCCAAGGTCTCCTTCAAGAAGGATACGTGGGTGTAATCGTCCAGATTAATGATTGCGCCCAGCTGGTTGGCATACACGAACTCCTCTGCCGGCGTATCATTGGAAGAAAACATGATTTCATCGCCGGAGAATCCCAATGCCTGAGCCAACATCAGCTCCGTCATGGAGGAACAATCCAGGCCGAAGCCATATTCCTTTAAAATCTTCAAAATATAAGGGTTTGGGTTCGCCTTCACTGCAAAATACTCACGGAACCCCGGATTCCAGGCAAATGCTTCCTTCACCGCCTTGGCATTGGCACGAATGCCCGCTTCATCATAGAGATGAAAAGGTGTTGGAACGTCCCGGATAATCTCACGCACCTGATCAAGCGTTGCAAATGGTCTTTTTTCCATATGTAATCCTCTTTCTTCTTCACTTTAGTAAACTAAAATACATAATAGACAAGGACCCCGTCTCTGTCAAGTATGCCCCCTTCTGCAGGTGTGGTATCATAGAAGCATACAAAAGGAGGAATGACTATGTGGGCATACGAAACCGTGTTTTATCAGATCTACCCTCTGGGCATGTGCGGCGCACCCTTTGAGAATGACGGCGTGCCGGCCCATCGCATATTGCAAATCTTAGACTGGATTCCCCACCTTGAGAAGCTCGGCGTAGGCGCCGTGTACTTTTCTCCACTCTGGGAATCCGACACCCATGGCTACAACACCCGGGATTACCGGAAGTTAGACACCCGTCTGGGCACCAATGCAGATTTCAAAAAGGTCTGCGACGCCCTGCACAAGGCCGGCATCCGCATCGTCATCGACGGTGTCTTCAACCATGTAGGCCGCGGCTTTGGACCATTTCAGGATGTCTTGGAGAAAAAGTGGGACTCTGCCTACAAGGACTGGTTCTACCTTAATTTTGACGGCAATAGCAACTATAACGACGGGCTGTGGTATGAGGGCTGGGAAGGCAACTTTGACCTGGTCAAAATCAACCTGCAGCACCCCGAGGTGCGTAAGTACCTGTTAGATAGCGTAAAGTTCTGGATTGACGAGTTTGGCATCGATGGCTTGCGGCTGGATGTGGCCTACATGGTGGACCGGGACTTTTTGAAAGCACTGCGCTATGAAAGCAGTCGGTGGAAGGAGGACTTCTTCCTATTAGGAGAGATTTTGGGTGGGGACTACAAGCAGATCATGAATGATGAGATGTGCCATTCCGTCACCAATTACGAGTGCTACAAGGGCATCCACTCTTCCATCACCTCCCGCAATCTCTTTGAAATCGTGCATTCCCTGATGCGCCAGTTTGGACCGGAGCAATGGTGCCTCTACCGGGGCTATCACCTGCTCTCCTTCGTGGATAACCACGATGTATCACGTATTATGGCGATTTTAAAAGACCCGGCTTTGGTCAAAGTGGCCTATGCCATCATGTTTGGCATGCCCGGCATCCCGCAAATCTACTATGGAAGTGAGTGGGGATACGATGCCGACAAGAGCCAGGGGGACCCGGCCTTGCGCCCGGCATTTAAAAACCCAGAGTGGAATGATTTGACAGATTATGTTGCAAATCTAACAAAAGCCTGGAGTGCCTCAGATGCCCTCCACAACGGCGATATCCGCTCCATCGTGCTGGAAAACACCCATTGCATCTTCGAACGCTACATAAGCGAGGAAGAGCGGGTTCTCATTGCGATAAACTTAGATGATGGGGAGCACACCTTCCACTTCGATGCGAGAGCCGGACGGGCGCTAGATTTGTGTACCAATGAAACCGTAGACTTCGGCGGTGGACTGACCCTACCGGGTAGAAGTGCCATGGTCTTACAACCATATTAGAAATCGGCATAAAAAAAGGGAACATCTTACGATGTTCCCTAGCGAGCTAGCGACGAGAGTCGAACTCGTGACCTCCTCACTACCAATGAGGTGCGCTACCACCTGTGCCACGCCAGCTTGCTGTCGTTGCCGACTTGATTAATATACTATACCACCTATACGAAGTCAAGGAAAAAAAATAAAAAATACAAAAAATTTTTAAAAGACGGGAACAGCCTCCAAAGCCGCTCCCGTCTTGCGTTATGCCATATATCGTTCGGTAATCCAAGCCACATAATTTTGGGTTTCCGTAAAGGGAGGAATCCCACCGTACTTGGCCACATTACCACTACCGGCATTGTAAGCCGCCAAGGCAAGGGATACGTTGCCACCGTACATCTTCAGCTTGTCCGCGATGTACTTCGCACCACCCATGATGTTGCTTCTGGCGTCATAGGGGTCCGTCACACCCAGTCCCTCTGCGGTCGCCGGCATCAACTGCATGATGCCCATCGCACCGGCGGAACTAAGCGCCGTCGTTTTGAAGTTGGATTCACGCTTGGCGATCAACTCCAGCAGGCGTACATCCACGCCATAGGTTGCTGCAGCTTCTTCGAAATAGGGAACCAATTCCTCCGGTACACCAATGTCTTCGGTGGAAGCTGTGTTTGTAGAGTTACTCGTACCATCCGTGGAGCCTACAGATAATCCACGTGCCGCACGTTGTTGGGCGATGTACTGATTCAAAACCTTCTGGAAGCTCTCCAGAGCAGCCAAATCATCGTCCGCCAGCCGCGGTGTAGAAGCTGTAGCGTTTGTGCTTTCCGTAGCTTTCGGTTCGCCGATGGACATCACCTGTTGCCAGGTATGAAAATCGGAACCGGATTGAATGGAAATACGCATACGTCTCCGCTCCTTTTTACAAAAAAAGTCAACTGTTACCACACTATTTTAGCACAAAAAAAGGACTACCGCAAAAGCAGTAGTCCTCTATATTAAGCACGATCTTCCACTCTCGGAAAGATTGATTCCAGTCGCTTACAAATGCGAGCTACGACAGCTTCAGGAACAGTACCGTCCGCAACGATATCCTTGAGTGAGCTGTCCGATGCAAGCAACACCGTAACATCCAACCAACTATCCTTATGAAATTCGTCATCGAAAATCTCAAAGATACCTGGCTTCTGCAGAAGCTCAGACAATGGCATATCTTCGTAATTCATACGCAACCTTCCTATACTCTGGAGAGATACTCTCCGGTACGTGTATCAATCTTGATTACATCGCCCTGGTTAACGAACAATGGAACGTTAACAGTAGCACCGGTCTCAACGGTAGCAGGCTTGTTTGCACCGGTTGCTGTGTCGCCCTTGAATCCAGGCTCAGTATCGGTAATCTCAAGCTCTACGAACAATGGAGGCTCAACGGCAAATACGTTACCCTTGTGGGAACAAATCTTGCACATCTCGTTCTCCTTAACGAACTTCAAGGAATCACCAATCTCTTCCTCATTTAAAGAGATCTGATCATAAGTCTCAACATCCATGAAGTAATATAAATCACCATCATTGTAAAGATACTGCATATCCTTACGGTCGATATGTGCGGTTGGGAACTTCTCAGTAGGTCTGAAAGAACGCTCAACAACACCACCATTCTTAATATCTTTTAACTTGGTACGAACGAAAGCAGCACCCTTACCAGGCTTAACGTGCTGGAATTCGATGATCTGGCATACCTTGTCGTCAATTTCGATTGTAACACCGTTTCTGAAATCTCCGGCTGTAATCATAAACGTGAATCCTCCTCTATAAAATAAAAATCACTTGTTACATTTTATAATAAGCAAACCAATAATGCAAGAAAAAAAGCCCATCTCACAAGGAGATGGGCACAATCAACATAATTATAAAGCGAAGTTTTCAGCGCCACGAATGATATTGCTTCCTTCGGCTGCTGCTCCCTCACGTACGAAGAACTGATACTGATGAAGTGCTTGATCCTTCTGCATATCAGAGATGGCCTGATCCACTTCCATGGAACGAACCACGCCAATGCTGCGATTCATCAGATTCTCGTCCGGACGATACTGATTTGCGTAATCAAATGCACCAAAGGTCTGGTTCGCTCTGGCTTCTGCATTGACAACCGCAGTGGTGACAACCTCTGCAGGCTCCTCAACAGATTCCACTGCTTCCTGGGTCTGCTCCGGTGCAACCGGCATCGTCTCCTGTACACGATTGAAATTGTAAAATCCGCTATATGGATAAATTCCTGATATATTCATACAAAATACCTTTCAAAAAACGCTTCAAACGTTTACCGATATATAGTGTCTTTCAATTCCTTCACCTAATATATCGACGGTTTTTCGAAATTCATAACCCCCGTCTCTTTCCGGATTGTATAAATCTAAGTACGAATCTCTAGTTATCCAGCATCTTCTTCAGCTCATTCATAAAGGTGTTCACGTCCTTGAACTCCCGATAAACAGAAGCAAAACGGACATAAGCAACCGGATCTAAATCCTTGAGCTTATCCATAACAATCTCACCGATGACCGTGCTTGGGACTTCCTTCTCCTCACGGCTGAAAATCTCGGTTTCCACCTCATCCACAACCCGGGTAATCTGATCAACAGAAACCGGACGCTTGTGGCAAGAACGTAAGATACCGCCCTCAATCTTGGTGCGATCATACTGTTCGCGATTGTTGTCTTTCTTAATGATAATAAGCGGAATGGTCTCAACCTTCTCATAGGTCGTAAAACGCTTGTTGCACTCATCGCACAAGCGACGACGACGAATGGAATTGTTGTCATCCGCTGGTCTGGAATCAATTACTCGAGTATTATCACTACCGCAAAATGGACACTTCATGTTTCCCCTCCGTATGGCGACCACAAAATATTGGTGTAAAAAAAGTTCCACAACGACATATTTAGTATACGGTAATTTTTCACAAGAATCAAGCAAAAAAGCCGTATTTTTCCAGCAATTCCGGAAAAAATACGGCCATTCATTCGAATCAGATACAAGACCTAGTGGTTTTTTATCGACTTATACGTTGAAACGGAACAAGATCACATCGCCGTCCTGCACCACGTATTCCTTGCCCTGGGTACCAACGATTCCCTTCTCCTTGGCTGCTGCGAGAGAGCCGCAATCCAAGAGATCCTGGTAGTTTACAACCTCTGCACAGATAAATCCGCGCTCAAAATCGGTGTGAATCTTACCTGCTGCCTGCGGAGCCTTGGTTCCCTTCTTGATGGTCCATGCACGACACTCATCCTCACCGGCGGTAAGGAAGCTCATTAATCCAAGCAGGTTATAGCTTGCTGCCACCAACTTGTCCAGACCGGAAGAGGTAACACCCAAGTCCTCAAGGAACATGGCCTTCTCCTCTTCATCTAATTCGGAAAGTTCCTGCTCCATCTCGGCACAAACAACAAATACTTCAGAGCCCTCGTTCTTCGCATACTCGCGAACGGAAGCAACGTATGGATTGGAAGCTCCGTCATCTGCCATATCATCTTCTGCAACATTGGCAGCGTAAATCATAGGCTTGGCAGTTAAAAGGTTATACCCCTTAAACCACTCCAACTCGTCCTCGTCCGTCTCCGGAATTTCAAAGGTACGTGCCATATTGCCATCTTCCATATGCGCCTTCAACTTCTCAATCATGGCAACTTCTTTGGCCAGCGTCTTATCCATCTTCGCCTGCTTGGCAATCTTGGTAAGACGACGATCAATGATCTCAATATCGGAGAATAATAACTCTAAATTAATCACTTCAATATCACGTGTTGGATTCACACTTCCATCCACATGAACAACGTTGGCATCCTCAAAGCAACGGACTACCTGAACGATTGCGTCACACTCACGGATGTTGGCAAGAAACTGGTTACCAAGACCTTCACCCTTAGATGCACCCTTGACCAAACCTGCAATATCAACGAATTCAATGGTTGCAGGAGTCACTTTCTTGGTGTGATACAATTCACCCAACTGCTGAATACGCTCATCCGGAACTGCTACTACGCCCACGTTCGGGTCAATGGTTGCAAAAGGATAGTTGGCAGCCAAAGCGCCCGCCTTGGTAAGTGAATTAAATAAGGTTGATTTACCGACATTTGGTAAACCTACAATGCCCAACTTCATGGTAATATATCTCCTTCTAAAAGTACTGATTCTACTGTGTTTTTCAATATTTATGACACTTTTGGCCATAACCTTATGTATATTACCACATTTCTATTTTTTTCTCTACCCTGAGTCATTAAAAGAATATACTATCGCCCAATTCCAATGTCTTTGCAAATTCAACCAAACTGTTCAGTTCTGCCTTGGTCTGCTCTACACACGCTTCGTGGGTTGCTATGGCATCCACCTGTAAGCCATTTGCATATACGAGCTTAAAGTCAAATAAATCCATACCATCAATTGCGACATACATATTGTTATCACAGAACTTAAAACGTATGTCATGGTTGTATTGCTCATATAAATCCTTCATAAGCTTGATGTATTGCGGCGTCAATATATAAAATGTCTCTGCATCGTTGTCCGAATAAACCGAGAATATCTCATTGAATTCCACATCCTCAAGCTCGCACTTATGCAAGTTCTTGTTGAATTTACTTGGCTTATATACCGGCTTATCTCCGCCTAACAAACCATGCTTCACCTTGCCATTTCGCGTTTCATTTGGAATAACATAGATACTGTCTTTAAACTTCTTGAAGAAGGTATATTTAAAAAGACCGCCGCTGAACAAGGTCGATTCATAAGAATCACCATCGCTGTCCGACTTTATCTCATAGGTATATACCTCGACATAATCCAGCGATATATCATTATTGTTACCAAATTGCATCTTCAAGCCGTCTTCGGTACGGTATCTGTTTTTCTGAATCGGGAACAAATTGCACTCTCTGCAACCATCCCCATCAATCGCTGAACCGGTAGCATCATATGTTGCACCCGGGAAAGCGTCCTGTAAAATCGCTTGCAAATTATGTTCCTTGAATTCCGTCTGCACCTGATTC
>JAILOI010000133.1 GCA_024690885.1 Lachnospiraceae bacterium | reverse complement strand
TTCTGCTAGTTCTTCCTGTGTCAAATGCATCCGCTTCCGCAAACTGCGAATTACTTCTCCTAGTGTTTCCCCTTCCATAGTTTCCTCCTTCTTCTATCCGGTCACGTCTATGTAGTATCTTTAGTTTACACTATCTTTTCTTCGTTTCCAGCGAAAAAATGAAGCAACGCAGCTGTTGCTTACTTGTCTTTTGTCCGTATGGCCGCCACAAAGGATGCGACGGCTCCAGCGAACAATACAACAATAATTGCTACTGCTACAGGCGCATCTTTTATATATACCCATAAGTCATAGGTATCATATAACTGCCCACACGCAAACAAGCATGCTATCAGCCAGACCCCCAGACAAAGCAGGAGTATTATTCCCAGTATCACAAAACCTATTCTTTTCTTTGTACTCTTTTTCATCGTTGATATTTCTCATCCTATCTCTTATTCGTTTTTCCCAACTTCAACTTTCTCGTCAATATTTAATAGCGTAATCTCAAAATGGTTCAGGCCTTCGTGCTCCGGATTCGCTGAATCCTTGATTTGCCAATCGTATTTCACCCCATAGTATCTGTCCAGCAACTCTTCATCATCTCCATTGCCTTCTTGCAGAACCTCGATATAAGTGATTTCCGGAGATACAGACCACTCTGTACGCTCCCCGTCTTCTGATGATGATTCGCCGCCTGCAGTATCTACCACTTCAGATTTGGTATATACCTCACAGGAAAAGAAATCAAAGACCGCATCAACCTCCTGATCGAATGTATCGCTTTGTCTGGCTTCTTCACTGAATAATTCACAAAACGCCTCTTTATCTTTATCAGTCAGACATCGAATGATCTCGTCAGATTTTTCCTGTATCAATTGACCCTCTTCTGATGTGAGCTTATTCAGCAATCCCTCCCGAGGTGATGAGCATGCACTTAAAGCGGCTATGCCAACCAGTAATACTATCAGGAATATTGCCACTGATTTTATTCTACTCATAGTTCATTTCCTTTTCTTCGCGCCTTCATACGGTAGTTCCAAATCCGCATCCGGCATCATGTCCACGGCAGCCTTCACTGTAATCGAGTGACCGGTCTGAATACACACAAATCGACAAGCCGCTTGTTTTCAAGCCTTTCAGTCCCTTTTATGTGTCTGCTTTAGACATCAATACTACGCACTCCACATGCATGCTATGGCAAAACTGATCTACCGGGGTTACTGCCTCTAATTGATAGTCCTCGGCGCATAAAATTTTAAGATCCCGCGCCAAGGTCGCCGGGTCACAGCTGACATACACAATGCGCTTGGGCGCCATACGAAGCATAGTGGATAAGCACATCTCATCGCAGCCCTTCCGTGGCGGATCTACCACAATGACATCCGGGCTCTTAAGCGTCGCATCCGCTTCCAAAATCCGCTCCCCGTGGATGCTGCCCTGCTCATAATACTCCGGCAAAACTTCCTCTGCCTTGCCCACATAAAACCTGGCATTGGTTATATGGTTGAGTGCTGCATTGCGCTTGGCATCCTCGATGGCTTCCGGCACAATCTCTACTCCATAAACCATCTTGGCCTTCTTGGCCAGAAACAACGAAATCGTTCCGATTCCGCAATACAAATCCCATACCGTCTCTTCGCCGGTTAAATTAGCATATTCCAAGGCTTTTCCATACAGTTTCTCTGTCTGCACCGGATTCACCTGGTAGAAGGAGCGGGGTTGAATCTGGAACTGCACTCCACCGATAGAATCGGTAATATAATCCGCGCCCCACAAGGTCTTAGTCACATTGCCTAGGATGACATTGTCCCTACGGGTATTGCTATTCACAGAAATGGACGTCATGCCCTCCACCTGCTGCAGCGCTTCCACCAATGCACCTGCTACCGGAAGCGTACTTCCGTTAATCACCAGGCACACCATCACTTCCTTACTGGTAAATCCCACACGTATCAACACATGGCGAATCAAGCCCTTGCCGGTAGTCTCATCATATGCGCTTACACGATTGGCCCGCATATAATCCTTGACGATGGTTAGTATCTGTTCGTTTACTTCCACACCCAAATAGCAATTCTCATGCTCGATTACCCGATGGCTTCGCAATGCATAAAAGCCTGCCACCGGATTTCCTTCTGCATCCTCCTGCACCGGATACTGGGCCTTGTTCCGAAAATGATAAGGCTCCTCCATTCCGATGATGGGTTGCATCACTGCCGCTACCTTATCCGGCGCAAATCCACCGATGCGCACCAAATCATCTGCCACCTTCTGCTGCTTGAAGCGCAGTTGTGCCGCATAATCCATCTCCATAATCTGGCATCCGCCGCACTTGCCGGAAACCGGACAAACCGCCTCCCTACGATTGGGGGACGGTTCGATGATTTCTACCACACGGGCATATCCATAGGTTTTCTTCAGCTTCGTGACACCGGCCACTATTCGATCGCCCGGCAGTGCACCTTTTACGAAAAAGGTCATGCCTTCGTACTTGCCGATGCCCTCTCCGCCAATGCCCAAATCCGTAATCTCTAATTGGAAGGTATCATTCTTCTTCATATTTCTTACACTTCTTCCGGTGATGTTCTGCGGATATTCGACTCCACAAATCGATTGAATCCCTGCCACTCGATGCCTTCGACTGCACTTGCTTCTAGGGCTTCCTTCATGGTCTCCATCTTCGCATCCGTATTATCTGCAAAGCTCAATGCAATGGCTTCTGCCAATGCCGGCTTCTTCGGTGATCCAAACTCCAATTCTCCATGATGTGCCAGGATACAATGTATCAACTCATTGGCCTTCACCTGTGGGAACTCCGGAATCTGTCGTATCGCATCCCGCACCATGCCTGCGCCGATTACAATATGGCCCAACAGCTGTCCCTCATCGGTATAATCATTCTCCGGATACGGTGAAAGCTCTGTTATCTTGCCAATATCGTGACATATTGCCGCGGTAAGCAGCAAGTCGCGGTCCAAATTTCCATAGTGTTTTGCATAGAAATCGCAAATGGTTGCCACACTCAAGGTATGCTCCAGCAAGCCTCCCACGAATCCGTGGTGTACACTCTTGGCCGCTGAGTGGAAGCAGAAGTTCTTCTTAAACTCTGCATCCTCTAGGAAAAAGTGTGCCAACAGCTTCTTCATGTATGGTGCCTGTATGGACTCGATGAGTGCCGTCAGTTCTCCATACATCTCATCGATATCCCGCTTCGAACATGGCAGATAATCTGCCGGTACGTACTCTCCCTCACCGGCTTTGCGCACCTGACGGATATTCACCTGGTTCATTCCATTGAATACGGTCACTTCTCCCACAATCCAGATATAATCAAGTACATCAAAATCCCCGATTCCGGCAGAAGACGGATCCCAAATCTTGCCATCCACCGTACCACTCTTGTCCTGCAACACCACGGTCCAATAGGTCTTACCCGCCTTGGTCTGTGCCGGAATAATCCTCTTACATAAGTAAATCTCTTTTACCTGCTGTCCCTCAGACAGCTCATTAATATAACGCATATATGCTCCATTCTAAGTGTTGCCCTTCCTCAGGCAAATCACCTCATTATTATACGTGTTGCCCCCGCCCTTGACAACCTCCGTCCCCACAGCCCCTTCTGCCTCCACGCTTGCCCGGCCGCCCCCGCCTTTAGGATCCCGCCTGGTCGATGGGCGTCGAAAACCGCACAAGAATTTCCGGTTTTTCTAAGTTCCCCGGTTGCGTATCTTTGATTGGGGCATGTTCGTTCAAGGTTTTACAATTCCCGCGTCCCTGCATGCCGCTGACGGACAGCCTTAACATGGCCTTAGATCCATACATGTGGTAACGCGTTTTTGTGACTTGGAGCAAGCCTTAGAAAAATAAAAGCATGGGTGTGAACGATGCGGGGTTGACGCGCCACGGATGGCGCGGAAAGCAAAATCCAAGAATGGATTCGATTATTTTGCGACCCCGCATCCACACCTCATGCTTTGTATATTTTTCTTGGCGCGTGGAACCGGAACAAAAACGCGTTGCCCACATTGTGTGGATCATAGAAAAACAACGCTGTCCGGCAGCAGACATACAGCTCCTTGGAATTGTAAAAGCGTTGTACGGACACGCCCCGTAGATACGCAACCGCACGGGAACAAGAAAAACA
>JAILOI010000074.1 GCA_024690885.1 Lachnospiraceae bacterium | reverse complement strand
TTTGGACCGAAAAATCGGTAGATTACTATCACAAAATGCAGCATAGCGGGTATTTGCGCCACCTGTTGGTCCGCAAAGCCAAGAAATCCGGAGAAATCCTGGTAGACTTGGTGACCACCACCCAGGCACCGGCCAACGAGGCCGAATTGCTGGCGGAGTGGACGGAAGTCATGAAGGGATTGTCCTATGAAGGCAGTCTTACCTGTTTGTTGCATACCAAGAATGACCGGGAAAGTGATGTGGTGGAAGACCAGGGAACCGAGATCTTATTTGGTCAGGACTTCTTTACCGAGACCTTGCTGGGATTGAACTTCCGTATTACACCTTTTAGCTTTTTCCAGACCAATTCCCTGGGGGCAGAGGTGCTCTACGATACCGCCAGGGATTTCATCGTACATAAGAAGGATGGCAGCGACACCGGCAATATCAAGGCGGACAGCACCGTCTATGATCTCTATTCCGGAACCGGAACCATCGCGCAGGTGCTTGCTCCGGTGGCCGGCCACGTGATTGGCGTGGAGATTATCGAGGAAGCCGTGGAAGCCGCCAAGAAGAATGCAGCCGAGAATCACCTGGACAATTGCGACTTCCTGGCCGGTGATGTGTTGAAGGTGCTGGACGATATTACGGAGAAGCCTGATTTCATCGTGTTGGATCCGCCCCGGGATGGCATTCATCCCAAGGCATTGCCGAAGATTCTAAGCTATGGCGTGGAGTCCATGATTTACATTTCCTGCAAGCCGACCAGTCTGGTGCGGGATTTGCCCTATTTTATGGAGGCAGGATATGAGCCGCAGCGCATGTGCTGCGTGGATATGTTCCCAAATACCGCGAATTGCGAAACATGCGTGCTCTTATCGAAGACAAGCGAAGCGTAGTCTGAGGTTAGAGACGCAGTTGTTCTGGCGAGCGAAAGCGAGAGCAGAACTTCCTTTTATTATTTCGAGGAGCTAAGCGACGAAGAAAACAGGCGAACGATGCCTCTGTGATAGCTGTCCAAGAATTCGAGCGAAGCGAAGAATGATTGGAGACAGCGAACCACGAAACATGCGAAGCGAGAGCAGAACTTCCTTTTATTTTCGAGGAGCTAAGCGACGAAGAAAACAGGCGAACCACGAAACATGCGAAAGCGAGAGCAGAACTTCCTTTAATCAACCATAGTTGAATAGAATCACGCATGAGGAGTGATAGACTCCTTGTGCGTGATTTTTTTTGCATTGGAATGGGCGGCCATGGGGAATCAAGTCCCCCTGCGATAGCCCCCACTTATCACCCACGATAAAAACCAACGATTTTTCAAACGTCATGCGCCATGGTAGCATAAAAGCATCTCAAGCAGCGCCGAAGTTGCTCATCCGTGACCGAGGCGCCTGCATGTAGCGTGAGAGGAAAGGGGTTGACAGCATGGGAGCATTACTTGCATATGGTGATTCAAACACCTGGGGCTTAAAGCCGGGGCTAAGACCTTACCAGCGATATCCGAAGGAGATTCGATGGACCGGGATACTTCAGAAAAAAGCGCAGCATGTCCGTGTATTGGAAGAAGGATTATGCGGACGCACCACCGTGTATGAGGACCGAACGAGAGCCGGAAGGAAGGGCATCAATACCCTGCCGGAGATTTTGGCCCAACAGGATACCGTGGACAGCGCCATCTTGATGCTTGGAACCAACGATTGCAAGGAAGCATACGGCGCAACCTCCAATGACATCGGAAGTGGGATTGAACAATGTTTGGAAGCGTTGGAATCCCGCGTAAGCCGTGATCGGATTCTTCTGATTTCGCCCATCGCCTTAGGGAAAGACGTATGGAAACCGGAGAAGGATCCGGAATTTAGTCCGCAGTCGGTGGAAACCAGCAAAGCCTTGAAGGCAACCTATGAGGAGATTGCCAGAAGGCGAGGAGTGCATTTTCTGGCTGCGTCGGACTATGTCGTAGCAGACGAGGCGGACGATGAGCACCTCAATGAGACGGGACATCGCATTTTTGCCAATGTGGTGTACCAAAAATTAAAAGAAATGGAAGTACTGTAGTTGTCAAAAATTGTTGTAGGCATGTCAGGCGGCGTAGATAGCGCGGCCTGTGCATATTTGTTGAAACTGGCCGGACATGAAGTGATTGGCGTCACCTTGCGCACCTGGATTTCCGCTGATGGAAAAGAGAGCAGATGCTGCGAGATTGATGATGCCAGACGTGTCGCATGGCAGATTGGAATGTCCTATCACGTGGTCAATTGTATTGCGGAATTCAAAGAGAAAATTACGGATCCCTTTATCGAAGACTACCTGCAAGGCATTACGCCAAACCCATGCGTGTTGTGTAATCAGTTTGTGAAGTGGGAAAAACTCCTCGAGGTTGCTAACCTGATGGGCGCCGATGGGATTGCCACCGGACATTATGCTACCATTCGGAAGCTTCCTTCGGGCCGCTATACGGTCCAGAAAGCCCTCCATGCGGCCAAGGACCAGACCTACATGCTCTATCGCCTATCCCAAGAGCAGTTGGCACGCACCATGATGCCGCTGGGAAAACTGCGCAAGGAAGAGGTACGAGCCATAGCAGCCAGCGCCAACTTGTCGGTGGCTACCAAGAGTGACTCACAGGAAATCTGTTTTGTGACGGATGGAGACTATGCCGATTATATTGAAAACTACGCAACAGGGCCCATTCCAGACGCGGGAGACTTCGTGGACGAAGAAGGCCGGATACTTGGTAAGCATCGCGGCATCATCCACTACACCGTCGGCCAACGCAAGGGCCTGGGGCTCGCCTTAGGATATCCGGCGTATGTGAAGGACATCCGAAGCGCAACCAATCAGGTTGTGATTGCCCCGAGGGAAAAGGTTTACCACAGGGAAATTATCTGCCATCGTCTGAATTTTATGGGAATAGATACCCCATGGATGGGGGAAGAAATTCCTTGTTTCGTGAAGGTGCGTTACCATCACGAGGGAACCAAGGCACGGGTGACCTATGTGGCAGAAGATGTTGTAAAAATAACATTTGCCGAACCGGTTTGGGCAGCGTCTCCCGGACAATCTGCAGTCTTCTATGACGAAGCAGGTTGTGTGTTAGGCGGCGGCATCATTCGCGATGTAATTTCATAACCGGTGATAACAACAGGTTATCACACACGATCAAAACCATTGAATTTTCAAATATCACAGAGACTGATAGGATATACGTATCAAACACAAGGAGGAAAAACCAATGACAAAGTTTACAAATACCATGATGCAGATGTGTTGTTGCAAACTTATTACCTGGGATGAACATGTCACTCGGGGCATAGGTTTATGCCTTGTGCCCAAAACAACAACGCAACGATGTTGATATAGTTTGTTGGAAATACAACGTGACAGATCCCGGGAGATGAATGTACATCCCTGGGATTTTTTTGTGCAAAAAAATATGAGAAGAGGAAAAAACAATGTCAATCAATCGTAACACATTACTTATACATGGCGGTGTAGACGGAGATGTAACCACGGGAGCGGTAAATGTTCCAATCTATCAGACATCCACTTATAAGCAGGATGGCCTGGGCAAGGACCGGGGATGGGAATACTCAAGAACCGGAAATCCGACCAGAAGCGCCTTGGAGAAGCTGATTGCGGATTTGGAGCACGGCAATTACGGCCTGGCATTTGCTTCCGGATTAGCAGCGATTCATACCGTATTATCCTTGTTTGAATCGGGGGATCAGCTGGTGGTATCCGACAACATCTATGGCGGAACCTTTCGCATCCTAGATAACGTATTCAAGCAGTTTGGCTTGACCTACAAGATTGTAAATACCGCCGATGTACATGCCTTAGAAGCAGCCATCGATGATCGGGTGAAGGCAGTTTATGTAGAAAGCCCGGCCAACCCATTGCTTACCGTAACCGATCTTGCTCGCGTTGCAGAGATTGCTCACAATGCAGGAAAACTGCTGATTGTAGATAACACCTTCCTAACCCCGTATCTGCAGCGACCATTGGAGTTGGGCGCAGATATTGTGGTACACAGCGGAACCAAGTATCTGGGTGGACACAGTGATACGGTAGCAGGTTTTGCAGTGGTGCGGGATGAGAAAATCGCAAAGCGTCTGTACTACCTTCAGAATGCCATCGGCGGCGTCCTGGCCCCTTGGGATAGCTTCCTCATGATTCGAGGAATCAAAACCCTAGGCGTTCGCATGGATCGCCATGTGGCAAACGCCATTAAAATCGCACGATGGCTACAAAGCAGCGGATATGTACAGCATGTGTATTATCCGGGGTTGGAAACCGACCCGGGCTATGAGGTACAGCAGAAGCAGGCCGACGGTCCCGGAGCAATGATTTCCTTCGTACTTAAGGAGCAATATGATTACCGCACCTTTTTTGAAAAGCTTCGCCTCATTACCCTGGCAGAAAGCCTTGGTGGAGTGGAATCTCTGGTATGCCACCCGGCGAGCATGACCCACGCCGCAATTCCGGCAGACATCCGGAAACAGGTGGGCATCGTGGATGAACTCATTCGTTTGTCCGTGGGCATCGAAGATGTGGAAGATCTGATAGAAGATTTGAACCAGGCCATCCAAGCTTCTGCAAAGGAGGTGGTGTAATCATGGAGGTTCATATGAATATGCAGGAACTGATCGGACATACGCCCATGGTGAAGCTCAACCACCTGGGAGTGAAGGATGGCGTAGGAATATACGCCAAGCTGGAACTCTGGAATCCGGGCGGCAGCATCAAGGATCGTGTTGGAACCTATATGGTGACAGATGCCGAGAAAAAGGGTCGCTTAAAACCCGGTGGAACCATCGTGGAAGCAACTGCCGGAAATACCGGAATCGGAATTGCCTTTGCTGCATTGAATCGAGGATATCGGGTATTGTTTGTGGTCCCGGAAAAATTCTCGTTGGAAAAACAACAAGTGATGAAGGCTTTGGGCGCCGAAATCGTGCATACAAGTAGAGAAGAAGGTATGAAGGGAGCTGCGAAGAAAGCCCGGGAGTTATTAGAAACCATCCCCGGCGCAGTCGCTATGGAGCAGTTTCAAAACCCTGCAAATCCGCTGGCCCATTATGAAACCACCGGCCCGGAAATCTATGAGCAGATGGATGGAAATGTGGATTATCTGGTGGCCGGAGCCGGAAGTGGCGGAACCTTTTCCGGCATTATGAAGTATTTAAAAGAACAGAATAGCAACATACAGGGGGTGCTGGCCGATCCCATCGGCTCCATCATCGGAGGTGGAAGCCACGGAGATTACGACATCGAAGGCATTGGCAATGACTTCATTGCGGACACCATGGATCTGTCTCTGGTGGATCAGGTTTTCAAGGTGGACGATGAGGAAGCATTTGCAACCGCAAGATTCCTTGCAGCAAAAGAAGGCATACTCGCCGGATCTTCTTCCGGAGCAGCCTTGGCCGCCGCCTTACGATTGGCCAAGACCATAGAACGGGGAAACATCGTCGTGGTGCTTCCGGACCGGGGAGACCGGTATTTTAGCAAGGGGCTTTTTGAACCGAAAAAACACGAACACGTAGGAGTGTGACATATGGAAGTATTTCAATTACAAGGGGTTTCGAAAACCTATGAAAATGATGGAGAAACCTTCCGTGCGCTGGAGGATGTTAGCCTTACCATAGAGGAAGGCGAGATTTTTGGCATCATTGGCATGAGCGGCGCCGGCAAATCGACGCTGGTTCGCACATTAAATCGGCTGGAAGACGTATCCGAAGGCAGCGTCCGCTTCTATGGACAAGACTTGGCGACTCTGTCCCGACGGGACATTCGCAATATCAGACAACAGATTGCTATGATTTTTCAAAGCTTCAACTTGTTGGGGCAGCGCAGTGTATTAGCCAACGTAATGCAACCACTGAAAATCGCCGGAGTACCGCGGCATCTGCGTAAAGAAAAAGCTTTGGAAATGTTACGTATCGTCGGATTGGAAGATAAGCAGCGCGCTTATCCCTCACGGCTTTCCGGCGGACAGCGGCAGCGCGTAGCAATCGCAAGAGCCCTGGCAGCAAACCCCAAGGTGCTGTTATGTGATGAGGCCACCAGTGCACTTGATCCCAAGATGACCGGCGAAATCCTGGATCTGTTGAAAGAAATCAACCGCACGAGAAAGCTGACCATCGTCATTATCACGCATGAGATGTCGGTGGTAGAAAAGATTTGCAATCGCGTGGCCATCATCGATCAGGGACGCCTGGCAGAGGTAGGTGAGGTGGCGGAGATTTTTCGAAATCCCACCTCAAATGCTGCCAGAAAACTGGTATTTCCCAGCAATCCCTTTGACCCATCCAGCAAGAACAATAAGCTCATTCGCTTGGTATTTGACGGCTTAGCAGCCAGTCGACCTTTTATTGCAGAGCTGGTGGAAAAAACCGGGAAAACCGTAAACATCTTAAGCGCCAACACCAAAAGCGTAGGCGGCATCGGCTATGGCCAGATGGTGGTGGAAGTGCCGGGAGATGAAGCAGAACAACAGACAATTATCAACTTTTTCCGTCAAGGGGGATTAAGTGTACAGGAGGTGAATGCACTATGAGCAGTTATATGATTGAAGCCATCGGGACAGGAATCATCGAGACACTGGAGATGACATTTTTTTCCTCTATATTTGCCTACCTTATTGGATTACCGCTTGGTGTTCTCCTGTATGCCACAGCGGAGGGCCGTATCCTGGCCAACCGAGGCATCCAGGTAGTGCTGGGTGTATTCATCAACATCGGCAGATCCTTACCTTTTCTAATCCTGCTGGTGTTACTGATTCCCCTGACCCGTATGTTGACCGGGTCCTCCATCGGAACAGTGGCCTCCATTGTTCCCTTAACGATTGGTGCGGTGCCCATCGTGGCACGCATGGTGGAGTCCTCCCTAAGTGAGGTTTCGGAGGGCATTATTGAGGCAGCGACGTCCATGGGAGCCTCCCCGTGGTACATCATCCTCCATTTCCTTCTGCCGGAAGCAATGCCTTCCCTCATGTTGGGAGCAGCCATTAACGTGGCAACCATCCTGGGATATTCCGCTATGGCCGGTGTAATCGGCGGTGGCGGCCTGGGGGCAATCGCGCTACAGTACGGCTACTATCGCTACCAGAAGGATGTGTTGTGGACCACCGTAACACTGTTGGTATTGATGGTGATGTTGATTCAAGGAAGCGGCAACCGCTTAGCAAAAAAGATACGTAGATAAGGAAGAACATCGCTTCCTGCAAGCCCGGAAACAACAGGCTTGTGGGGGTGAAATAATACGAATTACAAGGAGAGAGATTATGAAGAAAAAGGTAACAAGAATTTTAGGAGCAACACTTACACTGGCATTGGCATTTACAACGGTCGCATGCGGCAAGGCATCATCTCAGACCGCCGGCGCTGTGACACAGGCCGAAGAAACAACCGATACAACCGAACCGGTCACCATCAAGGTGGGCGCAAACATTACACCGCATTCCGAAATCTTAGAGCAGGCGAAACCAATCCTTGCAGAGCAGGGCATTGACTTGGAAGTGGTAAAAATCGAAGACTCCGTTACGCCAAATACCGGTGTAATCGAGGGCAGCCTGGATGCGAATTATTTCCAGCATGTACCATATCTGGAGCAGTCTAACAAGGAGAATGGTTCGAATCTGGTATCCATCGGGGCCATCCACTATGAACCGTTTGGAATTTATGCAGGCAAGACCAAGGATTTGGCTGAACTTCCGGATGGTGCAGTGGTTGCAGTTCCAAACAACGTCACCAACGAAGCGAGAGCACTTCTGCTTCTGGCCCAGGAAGGCATCATCACATTGGATGAAGAGGCCGGAATTGATGCAACCGTAGAAAACATTGTCGATAACCCGAAGAACATCACCTTCAAGGAGTTGGCACCGGAGCAGTTGGTTGCAGCACTTCCGGATGTGGATGTGGCAGTCATCAACGGAAACTACGCCATCGAGGGTGGCTTACACGTAAGCGAGGCATTAGCAGTAGAGGCCAACGACGGCTTGGCGGCAACCACCTATGGAAACATCATTGCTACCACACCGGAGAAGGCCGAAGACCCGGCACTACAGGCATTGGTTGAAGTACTGCAGAGTGAAGAAATCAGCAAGTTTATTGAAGAAACCTATGACGGAGCGGTGGTTCCGCTAAACTAAGGAGGTTTTGGGATGATTGGATTTGAGTATTATAATCCGGCCAAGATTATTTTTGGCGAAGAGAGTGAGCAGAAGTTAGAAGGACTGCTGGCAGATTATGGAGTGAAATCCCTGTTGTTGGTATACAGCGGGGAGTTCATCCAAACATTGGGCATCTATGATGTGATTCATTCCGCCACGGAAAAGCTGGGCATTCAGTTGTTAGAGAACGGAGATGTGGTGCCAAATCCATCCATCGCTTTGGTGCGAAAGCTTGTCGCCCTCGGTAAGGAAGCCAACGTGGATTTCGTACTTGCAGTTGGTGGTGGAAGTGCCATTGATACAGCGAAGGCAGTGGCGTTGGGCATTCCTTATGACGGGGATGTGTGGGACTTTTTTGAAAAAGGGATCAATCCCGGGAGCGTACTTCCATTGGGTGTGATTGCAACCACCGCATCCAGCGGTTCGGAGACCTCCAACGCCGCCATTCTATCCAACGGGGATTGGAAGTTAGGCTTTGAAGATGATCGCATTATCCCGAAGTTTGCCATAATGAATCCCCGTTTTACCGCCGGGCTTCCGGCTTATCAAACCAACGTGGGCATCGCCGATGTGTTGTCCCACCTATTAGAGAGATACTTCTCCGATGAGAAGTATTCGGACACCACAGATTACCTCATCGAAGGAGCCATCCGAGCCCTATTGGTCAATGCAGATAAGTTGTTGGAAAACCAACAGGATATCAATGCCAGAGGAGAAATCCAGTGGCTGGCCAGTGTGGCTCACGGAGGATTTCTGGATGCAGGAAGAAGTGCCGATTGGGGCTCTCATCGCATCGAGCATGAATTATCAGCGCAGTACAACATCACCCATGGCGAAGGGATGGCCATCGTGTTTGTCGCATGGATCAAATACATTGCAACCAAGAAGCCATGGCGTGCAGCCCTGTTAGCGTCCCGGGTATTCGGCATAGATGCCTACAATTACTCAGAAGAGGAGCGGGCATATGCACTGGCTGAGAAGATTGCGGACGTTTTTCATAAGCTGGGATTAAAACAGTCCCTGACGGAACTGGGAATCGGAACCAAGGATTTTGCAGTGATGGCGGCGCGGGCCACCAGAAATGGCCCCGTCGGACATTATGTCCCGCTGGATGCTACGGCAATCGAAGAGATATTAACATTGGCATTGTAAATACAGATTAGAAAGGAAATGAAAAACATGGCAAGAGTAGAATTAAAGCAACCACAGGAGTTGGTGGGAGAGGCAAAGCAGGCATACGATGCATTGGATGCAGCAGGCAAGGTGACCAATATGAAGCTGGTAATGCTTCAGGATTACGGCATCTATAAGGCTTTCATGGGTTGGTACGATGCGTGGGAAAGTTTGGAGAAGGTGGTAGGTCTTCGTGCAGCAACCATCTATGCACACTCTATCTCCACCACCAATGGATGCCTCTTGTGCTCCCTGTTTTTTATCAGTGATTTAAAGGAGTTAGGACTGGACCCACACGACTTTGAAGTATCTGAGAATGAGAAACTGTTGCAGGAGTTGGGCCAGCAGATCGTCAAGGACCCGACCAAGGTATCCGATGAGCTTTTTGCCGGACTTCGCAAGTTCTACACCGACGAAGAAATCATTATCATCGTGGGATTTGGCGCACAGATGCAGGCGACCAACAACTTCAATTCGGTGCTGGGGGTAGACGTGGATAAGCGCTTATTACCGCTGAAACCGGAATTTCATCCGGCAACCTGGAGAGAAGCACTGCAGGCATAATCACCCCTTGCCCTCGTCCTCGCCATCCTCTAGAATAAAGCTAGAATGAAACTTGAGGGGGAAGCTATGACCATCTTATTGGAGGATATTACCAAGGCTTACGGGGGCCGCAATGTCTTAGAACATGTGAATTTATCCATCGAATGGGGCAACTGCTACGGCATTGTTGGCCCATTCGGTGTTGGAAAAACAACAATCTTGAATATTTTCATGGGAACCGAGCAACCGGATTCAGGTCGGGTGAGTCGCATGGGAGATTACAAGTATCCCACCCTGCGCAGTGCCTATGTTTCCCAAGCGGGCAATCTGAATCCGAAGAAAAACGCCATCTGGAATGTACATAAGGCATATCGGAAAATCGGCAAAGCCCAGGCGGCTCAGGAATTGATGCACCTTTTCACAGAGGAAGAATGCAACGTGCCGGTGGGAGAACTATGTGAAGCGAAGCAACGTTGGGTGGAAATCGTATGTGCGTGCATGGTGCCGGCGGACTTTTTTGTTATGGATGAACCATTCCGCGGGATGGATGAGACGATGCGGAGGCAGGCCTTAAGCTATATGTTGGAAGCCAGAGGCAGCCGCCCGCTGTTGATTGCAACCAGGGAGGAAGCGGAACTTGCGGAGATTCCCGGAATTCGGGTGTATCACATCTAGGGTGAGGAAACCATATGAAGATTGAAGTGAAGCAAATTACGGAGGGGACGGAACAGTTGATCCTCCATTACAAGGAACCAACTCCGGTGGTGGAGGGCATCCTGCAGGTCTTAGGGAAGGCAGATGCCAAACTCTGGGGCAAGGTGGACGACCAAAGCATCTCTATCCAGCCGGGAGAGATTCTCTACCTGGAATCCGTGGATGACAAGGTGTTTGCCTACACAGCCAATCAGGTGGTGCGGTTAGAAGGCTCTCTGACCTCCTTTCTTCTAGGCGTGGGGGACGAGGCCTTTTTCCGCTGTAGCAAATCCATGGTGCTTAACATCAACCGGGTGACGGCCCTGCATAGCTTATCCGGCAACCGCATCGACGCCACCATGGAAGGCGGGGAGCACATCATCATCTCCAGGCGTTATGCCGTGGAGTTTCGCAGATTGTTGAAGGGAGGTCGTGGCGAATGAAAAAGAACAAGGTAACCCTCTGGGAACGTTATCTAACCAAGGAAATCGGCATTGAGTTCAAGGCTTGTCTGTACTTTTTTGCCATCCTATTCTTCTACTGCGTTTATCGACTGATCCAAGGCACGCAGACCGCAGACATCTGGCACATGACGGAGATGATTTTCACCTGTTACATCATCGGATATCTGCAGGTGTATGTGTTCTGGGATTTCGATGAAGCAGAGCACCTGGGAACCAGGGAAATTCTGGGCATGGTGATTTGCACGGGCCTCTACCTCTTGGTATCCTACATCGGCAAGTGGTTGGATCGAAACCTGCCAGCCACCGGAATTCTGGCGGTATATCTGCTTTTTACTTACTGGTGTGTGTACTTCATCTACAAGACAAAGCGACGCATCGATGACAAAAAGCTAAACGAGGACTTACGTCTTTTCCAATCCGAACACAAGAAAAGTGAATCTTAGCACCAAGAAAGTGCAACTTACGGGAACAGCCATTGTTCCCGTTTTTTATTTCTGTTATTTCTAGGTTAGAGGAGGAAGAGAGAATGAAACATGTGATTGAGATTTCAAATCTAACCAAATTTTATGGAAAACACCGGGGCGTGGAGGATGTAAATCTTGTGGTGGAGGAGGGCGATATCTTCGGCTTCATCGGGCCCAACGGCGCCGGAAAATCCACCACCATTCGTTCCATGTTAGGACTGATTCATCCCCAGGCCGGAGAAATTCGCCTGCTTGGGATGGATGGAGCAAAGGAACACGAGCAGATTTTATCCCAGGTTGGGTACATGCCGTCGGAAGCCTGGTTTTATCCCTCCATGCGGGTGCGGGATGTGATTCGTTATGCGGCGGATGTGCGGGGCATGGATTGTAGCGCGGAGGCAAAGATGCTATCGGAGCGGTTGAAGCTGGATCCGGGCAAACGCATCAAGGAATTATCCCTGGGCAATCGGAAGAAGGTCAGTATTGTTTGTGCCATGCAGCACCGGCCGAAGTTGTTTATCTTTGACGAGCCAACCAGTGGGTTGGACCCTCTGGTTCAGCGGACCTTTTTCCAATTGATTGAGGAATATGTGGCAGCAGGTGCTACTTGCCTCCTGTCCAGCCATGTGCTGTCGGAGGTGAATCGCTACTGTAAGCATGGCGCCATCATGCGGGAGGGGCGGTTGACCATGTTGGAAACCACCCAGATTGATGAAGATGCGTTTTTGAATTTCTATGCGGAGGGAGAGGAATCATGAGAAGTGTATTGCAACGAGAATTTTTATTAAATGCCAAGCTGCTTCTGCTGTGGAGCTTTGTGGTGGGCGGCCTAGGGCTGGCCTGTATCCTGTTGTATCAGAGCATGGAAGGAGAGGTGGCGTCCATGGCGGATGCCTTCTCCAATATGGGGGCCTTCTCCGATGCCTTCGGTATGAGCACCCTAAGCATCGCTACCTTGGAAGGCTACTTTGCAACGGAAGTGGGCGTGGTGCATGGCATCGGTAGTGGCATGTTTGCGGCGATGATTGCTATTGGGATTCTATCCAAGGAAGAGGAGGGCCACACGGGAGAATTTCTGCTGACCTTACCGATTTCTCGCAGTAAAGTGGTGGCTGCCAAGGGACTTTGTGTGATGATCTGCCTTGTTGGATTTACAACAATTTGTGGACTGTGTTATGTGCTGGGATTTGCTGTGCTGGGAGAATCCATCTCCTGGGAGTATTTCTATGAATTTATGGGCTTGCAGTTGTTGATGAATGTGGAAGTGGGCGCGATTTGCTTTGCGCTTTCGGCCATCTCCGGGAAGAATCGCATGGGGTTAGGCCTGGGCATTGCTATGATTTGTTACGTGTATGATTTGATTGGACGGGTGGTGCCGGATTTGCGGGAGTATTTATGGGTGGGGCCATACGCTTACGCCAATGCTTCTGAGATTTTCTCGGGGGCCAAGGTGAAGGTGGCTGCGCTCTGGACGGCCGGAATCGTGATTGTACTTGGCGTTGGGCTGGCGTTCTTCTTGTATGAGCGGAGGGATTTAGCAAGTTAGGGGTGCTGGCTTCTTTCTACGGTGCGTTGTAGTTTTTGTTTTTGGTCGCCCTCTGTAAGTGACTACCTTTCTTTCTTCTGACGTTCTGTGGTTTTGCTTTCCACCCCTGTAGATATTCTACGTCCATGACGCGCTTTCGCTTGTTAGTGTCCGCCCGTCTGTAAGTGACTACCTCCCCTTCTTCCGACACGCTTTCGCTCTTGTCGCAACGTAGCGGATGCTAAGAATCTGCGCTGCAGATTCAAGCACCGACGTTGCTTAAAGGTCGTCAGAAGGGGGATAGTCACTTGCACGAGGGCGGGGCGAAGGGTGGAGCGATGCGCGATATTTCATATGGATCAAGGAGCGGGATATCTACAGAGGTGGGGAAGGCGAAGAGCGAATGGCGTCGTCAGAAGGGGGATAGTCAATTGCAGATGGGCGGGGCGAGACAGGAGAATGCAGCAGGGTATATT
>JAILOI010000064.1 GCA_024690885.1 Lachnospiraceae bacterium | reverse complement strand
AGGAGATTACGCATGGACATGTTACCTTCTTTGAAGGTATAAACCCACTTGTTTGCCATTTCTCTTTCCTCCTATTAGCAAAAAAATAACGATTGAGCCTCTTTACACTCGCAAAATCCATTTTACCATAAAACCTTCGTTTTACAACCTAATTTTTCTCACAAAAAAGCCCCATTGGAAAGATTTTCCAACGGGGCTTTCATACCTCTGCAATTAATGTATTTTAGCTGAAAATTCCTGGCTATTGTATACAGATTCTGCGGTTACTGTTCCATTGACCACCGTAATGTTGGCCAGATACTTATCGCCGCTCTCCGTATCAATCAACTGATAGGATACCAGGTAATTATCCTGCTGGTTGATGCGCATGGATACCATCAAATCCTGGCCGCCATCCCGACGCTCCTCAATAATGTAAGAGTATGCATCTCCGTCAGCTCCGGCCATGGTAACGCCGGGCTCCGTAATACGTGCCATATCCTCCGTATCCAAATTTCGCACGGTCACACCCTGCTCCGTATCAAACAACTGTCCCAGATCAATCTCGCGAATGACCTGCGAATCCTGCCGAACCACTGCGGTAATCTCGTCATCAATCATGGATGCGCCCACCGCATAAGCATCGTGCACCGAATATACCATCCCTGTCGTATCCGACTTGGCATGATTTACCATCGTAACACAAAAATAAATACTGCAGATAACTGCTAAAACTACCATAGTTGTCGCCAATCCCTGGTTCGATGTGAACTTGGAAATCAGTGACTTCATATCTCTTTTGCTGTCCGTAATTTTAGTAAAACTAAGCATAACTACAATAAAACCTTCTTTTCTAAAAAACCAACAACAAACATCTTGAAGGATACCTTGTTTCCGTTTCCATTTCAATAGAAAAACCGAAATCCAAAAAACTTGGACACATGTTATCTGAATATTTCAGAAATGAATCCAATAATTTCAGATAATACTCTTTCTCCTGTTCGTGGTGATTTATGCACCCAAACACTGGATACCAGTGAGTTTGGACCACTTTGCTTTACCTCATTGGAACCACCAACTTCCACATTGGTTCCGGCATGATGCACGCTACCGTGTACCTGTCCATGACTTGTGCCATTGGACGCCGGTGCCTGTGCAACGGCAGCCTTGGTTTCCGTCTGTGCCGCAGTTCCTGCGGTCGCTGCCGGCGTACTAGTCGTACTTGGTGTACTCGGCGCCGTCGGTGTGGTCATAGTCACCTTCGGCGTAGCTTTATTGACAATCTCGTATGCGTCGGCTGCCTCTTCCGGCGTCACGCTGGTCTTCATGCTGGTAAGCACCTGATTGCCAAGCTCATCAACGACGGTATACGTCACACCGTCCTGGGTCATACCCTGAAGTAAAACGCCACGGGTCAACTGTGCACCTGTGACCGAAATCGTCTGGAACGCGGGATCATCGGTGACATCCGTTGTGATTTCATAATCGTCCCCGGCGGTAACATCTGCTGCGTCCGCCTTGATATAGAGGATGGTCTGGTTGTTATAAACCTCTGCATTACTGGATCCTCCCACCTGAACCGTCGCCAGTTCCGTATCTGCACTCATCAGATACCCATGGGCGGTTTTCATCTGGGCGAAGTAATAGGTACCCCATGGCAAACCGGAAATCTCCAGGGAGGACTGGTTACCGCTCATGGTAATTTCCGAAGCATCCGTTGCAATCAGTGTCTGATCGCTTCCGTTCGCTTCTGTGGTTCCTACATAGCTGTAGTTTCCTTCCGAATCACGCTGCAAAGTAACACCATACAACTTCTCTCCGGCCTTCAGATACAGCTTAAATGCAGACACCTGTCCATCCACACCATTCATAAAGTAATTGGTTAAGGTCAAGGTAGATGTCTGATTACCATCGGAGCTTGCACGGTTTGCCACTGTGTTTATACCGTTGTAGCCCTTCTTTAACGTCACCTCTTCGGAGGAATCCGTCTCCACCAGATAGATGGTGTCGTCCGCGCCGCTCAACTCCTTAATATAGTAAACACCCGGGCTGACCATGAAGGAAACCTTGCCCTTGGCATTGGTCCAGCCGTAATCCTCAGCATTACTCTCGGTCAAAAGGGAGGCATCGCCACCCACACTATCATAGGTCTCCTTGCTATACACGCCGTACTCGGTTCCCACAACTGCCGTCGTGGTATCCAGCGCATCCTTCTGTGTAATGGTAAGCAAGGACATGGCGGTACCACTACCCCAGCTGTATGCAGAAGCTGCCACCACGCCATGGGCCGTCATCTGGGCGTCGTCCACCTTGTAAACCGCATCATTGGAATAATCCACCGCACCGTTCTGCATATAGGTATCATACATCAGGCGATAGGACTCATTGCTGGATGGCAGGGTCACCTGTAATGTGGTCACACCATCCTGGCTCTTGGTAACAGTTGCTTCATATTCCGATGAATCCACCGGTGTGGATGCCTTGCCGGTAATGGAGGTTCCCGTTGTTCCATGGGTTCCCTCATAGAGTACAATACTGTTTTTATCGATAATCATGGAGTCCGCAATCACATCCGTAATGGTGGCCTTGTTTCCAAGACTTGCCCCCAGGTTGTTAATATCAATACTCCAGGTAATCTTCTCCTTGTTCTGCTTACCGGTTTTTACACATTGCTCATTGATCAACATCTGACCCGCACTGCTGCCCACTGCTTCGGTGGTAAACTTCTCGGAGAGAATTCCGTCAAAGGTCATGGATGCTTCGTTCTTTAAATAGATGGAAGCACCTTCGTACGCACCGCCAAGCTTTATCTTTTCCTTGCCCTGCTCCGTTAAGACGATGTCTGCTTCTAAGGTCTTCTTGCCGGTCAAGTCATCGATGGTCGTCGTCCATACGTGATCTGTTACGCTGCCCTCTGCCACACGGATGGTGAAGTCTCCCGGCTCTAGCAAGGTTTCCCCGTTGTTGGCATCCTTGTAGTACACCTTGTCGGAAAAGTCATCGGTAACCACCACATCGGTAAGATGCATGCCGTTGCCATTGATATCGATGGTCAGATGCAATGCGCCTTCGTTGGCCGTATCATCATAGGTTGCCTTGATGGAACTTGCCATCATCTCATTTTGCAGGGAGGTACTGGTATTTTTCTTTACTGTGATGGAATCATCCAGTGTCAGGATAGCGCCCTTGTCCGTTCCCAACTTGTAGGTATGCTTCTCATCATTCATATAATAATTGCGCGCCTTGGTGTCATAGACAATTGCTACATCTCCTAAGTCCACGCCGGCCGCATCCAACGCAGCCTTGGAAAATTCCACCCGAAGCACATCATCCGTAACGGAAGCACTTGTCACATAGGTTGCAAATTCACTATCCGTCGGATAAATCACATCTCCGGTGCCCACCTTGATGCCGATGGTACCGTCGATGTAGTCCTGATCCTCCGGAATGGTATTGGTAACCACTGCCGTGGTATAGCTATCACTCTTGGTGGAAGGGGTAATCTTCCAGTTCAAGGTACCGGTTTTGGTATCTTTTCCGGTGCTTGCCACCTTCAAATATGCGGTCGTATATTTCGCATTAAATGCAGACTCGCCATAATCGATGGCCGGACCAGCTCCCTCGCCATCCGGGTAACGAACCACCAGGGACGCTGCATTATCTACGGAAGAATCATCTGCCATGGAAGCAGCGAGTTTGGTACGAAAACTGATGGTGTACGGATCATGGAATTTGGAAAAGACCAGTTTTACCGTCTCCTTACCGGCGGACTCAGTCAACGTATAGCTAATGGTTGCCCCGTTGTCCGTCTGAATCTGGGAGTTACCGGTCAATACATATTTTGCATTCGTCACCGTATTTACAATGGTAATACCCTTCGCCGTATCCACCGTTAATCCCTCTGCCAGTGGATCGGTAATTGTTGCCTCGTAGACATTGGCCTTGTTCTCATTGAGGGACATGTTCCAGAGGATGGCATTACCGTCCACCTGCTCTCCCTTCTTGGTCATAGAGGCCTTCGGCACAGTTAGGGAATCTGTGTTACTGCTATTGGGACCAATCTTATCTGCCTCCGGCGAAGAGATGGCGGTAGACATACCGACTGCATCCGTACCGCTGGTTGGATCATACGCCGCAGAGGTAATCTCGGTAACAATATCAATATCCACCGGACCCACCAGCGTGGTGTCATCCGGGAAGGTATAGCTATAGGTTCCGTCCCCGTTGTCCGTGAAGTTCAATACTTCTCCATCATGGTTCCCACCTACGATGGTTGCACTCTTCCAGTTTTGATAGGTCGGATCTATGGTATTGGTGATGGTAACCCCCGCAAGGGAAGCGCCCTTGGATTCCTCTGAGGTGCCAACCTGCTCTCTCCAGGTCACGCTGTTCGAAGCATCTGCACCCCCATTGCTTAGTGTTACACCATCAATGGTTTTCGGCACTGCAGGCATGACAAAAGACACCGCAGGGCTAAATCCGTCCGGTGAAATCACAACCTCATGCTCCGTTTCATCCGCCAATACGCTTGGATCTAAGTCCATCTGTAGGCCGAATCCACCTTGCACGCCCATTGCCATATTATAAATTTCATCTGTAAAAATCATTCGAATCTGATTGTTTGACACCGTATACGTTGCGATTACCGTCGCACCGTCTGCGGCATAGACATCGGCACTGGCCACGTCTTCCACAACCACCGTATTGGGGAAGGTATAGGACACGTAGTCCCCGGCTTCCACGCCGCGCTTACCGAATGGGTATTTCGCAGCCTCTTCTTCGGTTGGGTCTTCGATTGGCACACAGTCCTTCAAGCTGAAGTTCACCTGCATGGCCAAAGACGTAACTTCTCTAGAACCGGTATAATTGGTACCTAACGTGAAGCTGGTAATGGCATCACTACCGGTAATATCATTGCCTACACCATCCTCTGCTCTTACGATCAGTCCACTGGAAACGTACCCAAATCCGGCCATAAAAAGCAGGACCAAGGACATCAAAAAAGCGAGGACCTTGCTCTTAAAAGTAAAAAAATTGCGCATCTTCAGTTCCTTCCACAACGAGTTCATAAGTTCCATCCGGCTGATATGCGCAATTTCTATAATTATCGAATACGTTTACCGACTACCAGGAAGCGACGGTCTCTGTCCTTCTCACAAGTCGATAGTACTAAGAGTTGACTTTCTTCTTGGACGGCAACACTATCATCCACCATATCTGCATCCCCTTGCAGATTGCGGAGTTCCTCTGTGAATGTTACCACATCCTCTGTGTTTTTAAAGTCTGAAAATGCTTCCAAAATCAAGCGATCATCATAAGAAACCGCTGCAAAGATTTCATATACCAATATCCCCGATTCGGT
The DNA here is from genome assembly GCA_024690885.1 of Lachnospiraceae bacterium. Classification (GTDB taxonomy): domain Bacteria; phylum Bacillota; class Clostridia; order Lachnospirales; family Lachnospiraceae; genus XBD2001. The sequence continues at coordinate 9,458 of JAILOI010000064.1, read as the reverse complement.
ATAAATATAGACATAGGGGTTCTCTAGCATATAATCCCCTTCCGAATACCGATGCAATCCTGCAAACATGGAACCATCTTTCATGTTGTGCCCATAAAGCACCGTTACCGGGTCTGAAAAATCTTTGGCATTTTGTTTTTGGGAATAAATCGATGCCGGCAGGCCATAACTTCCATCAAAGTTGTGATGTAAGTAATAGTCTTCCTTGCGATTCTCCCCACTCTGTAGTACTGGGAAACTAATCTTAGAATTCGGAATATCAATCCAAGCATAAATATCTGGGTTCAAATTCTTCAGGGTAGAAAAATCCACCTCTAGTTCCTCATTCTCGGATATAGATTCTGATGTATTATATGACTGCGACATATCCTCTGCTAAGTCTGCCAGTTTCTGAATTTCGTACGTGCGATGTATCGAAACCGTTATCGCTGACAAAACAAAGATTGCCATGACAATTAGAATAATCCACTTAAGGGCTTTTTTCAACATTTTTCCCTCTTTCGTTGCTTAACTTGGATAAACAGATTCTTTTTGCAAAAATGGAGTGTCACTCAGTTTCGTAACACTCCATCAAATCCAGTATTTAAGCGGATTAGAACGCTAATTTCTTCTCGAAATATGCATCCAAATCAGCAATTGCGATACGCTCCTGCTCCATGGTATCACGATCACGAACGGTAACCGCACCATCGGTCTCAGAATCGAAATCATAGGTAACACAGAATGGAGTACCAATCTCATCCTGACGACGATAACGTTTTCCAATGTTTCCACGATCGTCGAACTCGCAGTTCCACTTCTTGGAAAGCTGAGCAAATACAGCCTCTGCACCTTCGTTCAACTTCTTAGACAATGGCAACACACCGATCTTAACCGGAGCCAATGCCGGATGGAAGTGAAGCACGGTACGCATATCCGGCTTCTCCTCGGTTCCAATATTCTCCTCATCGTAAGCTTCGCAAAGGAACGCAAGGGTCACACGGTCAGCACCCAAAGAAGGCTCCACCACATACGGAATGTACTTCTCGTTGGTCTCATCATCAAAGTAATCCATAGACTGTCCGGAAGTCTCCTGATGTCTGGTCAAATCGTAATCGGTTCTGGAAGCGATACCCCACAACTCACCCCAATCGGTGAATGGGAACGCATACTCAATATCCGTGGTATGATCGGAATAGAAGGAAAGCTCTTCCGGATCATGGTCACGCAGACGAAGGTTCTCTTCCTTGATACCTAAGGACAACAACCACTCGTAGCAAGTCTTTCTCCAATATTCAAACCACTCGGTCTGAGTACCCGGTTTACAGAAGAACTCTAACTCCATCTGCTCGAACTCTCTGGTACGGAAGGTGAAGTTACCCGGAGTAATCTCGTTACGGAAGGACTTACCAATCTGTCCGATTCCGAATGGTACCTTCTTACGGCTGGTACGCTGAACATTCTTGAAGTTAACGAAGATACCCTGTGCCGTCTCCGGTCTCAGATAAACCGTATCCTTCGCATCTTCGGTAACACCCTGGAAGGTCTTAAACATCAAATTAAACTGACGGATTTCGGTAAAATTGTGCTTACCGCAAGATGGACAGCAAACATTGTGATCCTCGATGAACTTCTCCATCTCTTCGTTGGACCAACCGTCTACAGAAGACTCCAATGTAATTCCGTTCTCAGAAGCAAAATCCTCGATGATCTTGTCTGCACGGAAACGCTCATGACATTCCTTACAATCCATCAACGGATCGGAGAATCCGCCCAAATGACCGGATGCAATCCAGGTCTGTGGGTTCATAAGGATTGCACAATCAACACCAACGTTGTATGGGTTCTCCTGAATGAACTTCTTCCACCAAGCCTTCTTTACGTTGTTCTTGAACTCAACACCCAAGTTACCGTAGTCCCAGGTGTTTGCAAGTCCACCGTAAATCTCAGAACCCGGATATACGAAGCCTCTTGCTTTGGCCAATGCTACAATTTTCTCCATTGTCTTTGCCGTCTTTTCCATCGTTTACAAATACTCCTTACTTTCCTTCTTACTTACTAATATATGATGTACGCTGCAACTGCTGCGTCTGTATTCTCATTCACAGGGACAATTTCCACCGTCTTGGCATCTCGTACATTGATGCCGTTGGTGGTGATGTAATCCACATCTCCCGGAAGATGAACTACCACGTTCTCCTGAAGAATCAACACCTTACGGTTCTCATCGGAAACCACATCCGATGCGGAAACAATCTCACCGATGTGACCCTCTGCCACTTCTTCAAAGGTTAAATCGAAGGTATATCCCGCTTCTCTGGCATCTGCAATGGTGCCGCAAAAAGCCGTATAACCGGTAAATTCACTATAGGTCGCAACACTGTCATAGGTAATGGTGGCGTATGCCTTGCCCTTGGAGGCGGATACCGAATCCAGCTTCACGCTACCGGAACCATGGTAGGCATTCACCCGTTCCTTCACAGCCTTCTTCATCTCAGCCTTATTGTAGGTTGCAGAATCAAACTCCACTACCTCTTCAAACGTAACACTTCCGTCTTCCTGTAAGGTAAACGCAGTTTCATCTCCATGCTTACCCAAGGAACGAACAATCAAAACCACCAGCAAAACAATGGCAACTACAATTGCAATCATGGAAGCAATCAAAATGCGTCTGCGGCGGCGTAGCGCCTGCTTCCGCTGCATCTGGCGCCTCTTCAGAGCCTGCTCTCGAGTTCCACGTACCTGTTCTTTCGTCTCTGTCATAGAATTCCCTTCTTTTCTAAAAAACCACAACTTGATAAATTATACAATGAATACGCTACATGTGCAAGAAACTCTCCGACTTAAATTCATGCTCCATGTACCGTCTGCGGTAGCTTGTTACAATATAATCCAACTGATTTTCCACCGATTCCGACAACCGGAAGGTATAGAGTTTCTCGATGGGGGTGCTGATGATAAATTGCATGGCGTACAACACAGAAGTCTGAATGCGAAAACCGCCTTCCTTCTCGTGACATTCCATGCATACGCAGCCCCGTCGCTCCATGGAAAAATAATCCAGATTCTCCGTGCTTCCGCACTTGGTGCAAGCGAACACATTGGGGTAATCTCCGTTGATGGCCATGGTTTTCAGTTCGTAGATGATACGAATCAGGTTCTTGGAGAACTTTTTGCTCTCCAATGCACGAAGTGTGGCATACAGAAGCTTCAATCGCTCGGATTCATCCGCATTCTCCTGGCCGAAGTATTCCGCCATCTCCATAAAATAGGAGGCATGCCAAACTGCCTCCAAATCATTCTTCAGATTCTCGAAGTAATTGGACACCTCCACCTTGTGCACGGTGTAGCTGTTGCGTCCCTGATAGACCTCAAAGCTACCGTAAACAAAGGGGTTGCTCGCAGCCAACAGACTACTGTTGGGACGACGGGCGCCCTTGGAAAAAGCGGAGATTTTTCCCCGCTCTCTCGTAAGAATCGATATGCGCTTGTCGTATTCCCCAATGGGCATGGCCGATAGCACCATCCCATGTAACAACAGGTTATTGTCCAAAGCCTACTCCTCAATTCTAGTAATCGGATTCATCCTCCCGATATCCGAAGTTCTGGATTAAGAAATCACTGTCTCTCCAGTCCTTCTTCACCTTGACCCAAAGCTTTAAATTCACCTTGGCATCCAACAATCGCTCCATCTCAAAGCGGGCATTGGTGCCGATTTTCTTCAACATAGCACCCTGCTTACCGATGATGATTCCCTTGTGAGAATCCCGCTCACAAATAATGGTTGCATCAATATCATAGAGCCGCTTGCCCTTGCGCTTTTTCATCTGATCGATGGAAACCGCAATTCCGTGAGGCACCTCTTCGTTCAACGCATGTAAGGATTTCTCACGGATGATTTCTGCCACAATCTGGCGCTCCGGCTGATCCGTTACCGTATCCTCATCGTAAAACATGGGACCCTCCGGCAAGTACTGGAACAGGCAGTTTACCAGCTCGTCACAGTTTTGTCCACGCAAGGCAGAGAGGGGAACGATTTCCGCGAAATCCAGAAGTTCCTTGTAAGTCGCAATGACCTCCAGAATCTTCTCCCGCGGCACCGTGTCCACCTTGTTGATGACCAAAATAATCGGAATGTCCACGCCGGATAACTGCTTGGCAATCTCCTGGTCTCCGCTTCCGATGGAGGTATCCGGTTCCACCAGCCACAGGATCACATCCACGTCCTTCATGGATGTCTTGGCCACCTTGACCATGTACTCGCCCAATTTGTTCTTGGCGTGATGAATACCCGGAGTATCCACGAATACAATCTGTCCCCGCTCCATATCCGTATACACCGTCTGAATCCGGTTACGGGTGGTCTGCGGTTTGTTGGACGTGATGGCAATCTTCTGTCCGATTAAGTGGTTCATTAATGTTGATTTTCCAACATTCGGTCGTCCAATGATGGTGACGAATCCGGATTTAAATGCTTCTGTCATAGTCTTCCTTTTCTAAATCAATGGTTGAATATTGGTAAAAAGGTCCGCATCTGCACGAATGGCGTCCTCATTACCCACCACACAAATATAATTCTGTTCCAATGCACTGCGCACCGCCGGTGCCAATGCACGAATATCTTCCACGGTCGCATCGATGACTTCGTTGCGCTCCTGCTCCAACAGGGAAATCGGAACACCGGTCATATAAGCACCCAGGGAACGCAAACCGTTCTGGGACGGGGTCAACGGCGTATCCATGCCACTGATGGTACCGATGATGTACTTGGTCATATCCCGCTCATCCGCATCGAAGGCTTCGATGTACTCCGGCGTCTCCTCGAAAATCCGATTGGTTTCTGCCAGATTCGGATCGCGATAGGATACCATGTGCATGTTGCCATGACGACCGAAGTCCGGATTGCAGCCATACGCGCCACCCTTGACACGGACGTTGATCCAGAAGTAATCATAGCCCAAAATCACCTTCAAAATCTTCATGGTGCCACGATAATCAAATCCGGCAGCCTTGAAGTTACCGGCACGCGCCACGTACTGTACCTGGCCGGCGGTCATAAAGCCTTCGTTCTTCTTCTCTAAGCGGAAGGACGGCATGGTCCGTTCGTAATCACCTACAAACAGCTCATTGCAGACGCTTGGTAGATACTCCTCCACCTGCTGATATGCCTTCTGATCACCAATCACACTGACCAGTAGATTCTCCTGACGGAAAATGCTGTTTAACAACCGCTTGGCATCCTTACGGAAGGAGGCAATCTCCTCGTCAAAGTTTGCATCGAAGTCCTTCAAATAATTGTAATACGAAATGCCGGCAAACAATTCACTAATCATGGCCGTCTCTGAGAAGTAGGATTTTGCACGCAAGGCAGCAACCGCATTACCGGCTGACTGCAGACGCTGCTGCATTCTGGAAATCTCCTGATTCAACAGCTCATGAATGCGCTTCTCATCTTCCCACTTGGTGTGGAATGCCATCTGAACAAACAACGGAATTGCCTGTTCCACATATTCATAGAGGAACTTGCCTCGCACCTCAACGGTATTTTTCCATCCACCGGACAACTGACTGTACAGCTGCTGGCTCACAGAAATACCGCCGGTATACAGATTCACCTCGTTGGCCAAATCGGAATAGGAATACCCCTCGGTATCCAATAAGCCCAGGTTGCGAATGATAAAGGACAACTTGCTGTAGTCCTGCTCACTGATGTGACCAATATCAAAGACGAAGTTTAAGTAGTTGATGCCGTTGGTGTTGATGTTATGATGCAACACCTGCACGCCATCCAGTTCGTGCTCCTCGTTGTAGTATGGGCGCACCTTACGGCTTAAGTCTGCACGGGTCAACATCGGGATGGTTGCCAACTCCTCCGGAGTAGACGGGGTTTCCTGATACTCCCGCAGATGCTTGGTTGCCGCAACGATATCTTCAATTTCCCACTTGGTCAGCGTTGCCTTGTGCTGTGCTAATTTCTGCTTCAGCGCTTCCTCTTCTACTGCGGTCAATCCCATCTTCGGGGAAACCACAACCACGGAAGCATGGAGGTTATCCAATAAGTAGGTCTGTACAATATCTTCGAAATAATGTGTCTCTACCTTGTCGCGAAGACGATTCAATACTTCTGTCGCATGCATGTGTAAGAAGGGCTGACGCTCATCATAGAGCCAGCTGTCCAAACACTGTAAGCCGTAAATCAATCCCTTTGGGAAGCTACCGAAGTCCGCTTCACGATAACGGAACTGGGAACTGTTAATGCCCGCCAACAATGCCTTCTTGTCGAGACCATTGCGCACCTGCTCCTCTAAGGTCTCGCGAATAATAGTTAGAAAGCGCTCCTTGTCGGACGCATTGGCGCTCTTGGCAATAATGGAAAACAGTGGCTGCAGTGTACCTGCATCATAGCCACCCAAAATATCCTTGCCCACGCCGGCATCAATCAATGCCTTGCGCAGCGGAGCTCCCGGCGCATTCAATAAAACATAATCAATGATATCGAAAGCCTGATACAAATCTGAATCCAACGCAGAACCCACCACGAAGTTTAGGGAGAGGTAAGTGCCCTCCTCTTCTTCTTCGGCGGATGCCACCGGATACTGCTTCTCTAATTCTACCGGCTTGGAAAACGGCTTCTGGAATGGAATCTCTGACTCCACCTGGATAGTCTCATACTTAGAGAGATACTCCCGGTCCAAATACTCCAGTTTCTCAACAAAATCCATGTTGCCATACAAGTAGATGTAGGAATTACATGGATGATAATAGGTCTGATGGAACTTCAAGAAATCCTCATAGGTCAAATCCGGAATAAACTTCGGATCACCACCGGACTCCACGCCATAAGGCGTCTCCGGGAACAGAGAATTCATAATCTCACGATTCAATACATCGTCCGGAGAAGAGAAGGCACCCTTCATCTCGTTGTAAACCACACCGTTGATGGTCAATTCATCCTCGGCGTTCTCCAACTCATAATGCCAACCTTCCTGACGGAAAATCTCATCGTGTTTGTAGATGTTTGGATGCAATACGGCGTCCATATAGACATCCATCAAGTTATCAAAATCCTTGTCGTTACAGCTTGCAATCGGATATACCGTCTTGTCCGGATAGGTCATAGCGTTCAAGAAGGTATTCAAGGAACCCTTGACCAATTCTACGAAGGGATCCTTGGTGGGATACTTGTCGGATCCACACAACACCGAATGCTCAATGATGTGAGGGACACCGGTGGAATCCTTCGGCGGGGTTCGAAAACCGATGTAAAAAACCTTATTGTCGTCGTCATTCTCCACCAAAGCGATATTCGCTCCGCTCTTGCGGTGGCGCAGGACGTAACCCACTGCGTGCAAATCACCGATACCGGTCTTACCGATCAACTCGTAACTGCTTGGGATTTCTCTCATGTAATGTTCTCCATTCTATTGATTGATGTGTACATCCAATTGTTGATACGGAATGGAAATGCCTGCCGCATCAAACTCCTTTTTCACCCTCTCTAACGTCTTCCAACGCACATCCCAATACGCTTCCATCGGAACATAAAATCGAAATCCAATGTCAATGGAACTAGCCCCCAACTGATGCACAAATATCTTAATATCTTCTGTGCGAATAGTCTGCGGTTCCTCGTCAATAATCTTCTGCAAAATTGCTTTGGCACCGTCAATATCATCATTATAACCGATTGAGGCAATTAAGTTAATCATCCGCTTATCCTGATCGGTAATATTGGTCAAAGAAGCATTGGCCAGGATTCCATTCGGAATCACCACCACCTTATTGTCCAAGGTTTTCAACTTCGTATAGAAGAGATTGATTTCCGTCACCGTACCCTCGTTCTTGTGGGTATCTTCCACGATATAATCTCCCAATCGGAAAGGATGCAGAATCAAAATCAGCACACCTCCGGCGAAGTTGGACAAGGATCCCTGGAAGGCAAGTCCTGCTGTTACACCTACGGAAGCAATGGCTGCCGATAAGCTGGTGGCCTGGAATCCAAACAGCTGTAGGATGATGACGATGAGCACCACATAACCAATCACCTTCAGAAGCTGATCGATAAAGTGCACCACACCCGGATCTACCCGCTTAAACACCAGTGACTTCTTCATGCCCTTGCGAATGACCTTGATAATTTTCGCACCGATGAAGTATACCACAAAAGCCAGCACAATCGTCCAAAAAAAACCGAGAGCTTTCGGAAGCTCTGCCTCTAGCCAGCGGCGAAGTACGCCATCTTCAATATTCTGTATAAATCTCTCTGTAATTGCCTGTGCCATTAACATGATCTGCCTCCTGTTTTTCGTATAGCTAGGGTTTGCCTGTGGTGTTTTCTTCCGCACTGCCGGGGTTGTCCGCCTCATACGGGCTCATTGCACCGTTATCTGTTTCCATTATACGAATCTTGCTGTCCCCTTACAATCACATGCAAAACGAATCGCTGCAATCTCCAATCAAGTCAGCGTCCATTCGCCTCCGTCTCAACCTGCGAGTTCCTTCCGCCATCTCCACGATTCACAATATAAATTCCCACGCTCACCAGTGCCAGCGCAATCAAATGACGCAGACTAACGCTGCTCCACTCACCGAGAAGCGCCGCCGAAAGGAGTGCCCCAAAAATGGGGTTGGTAAAACCATAGATGGTAACAGTAGACACGGAGTTATGCTTCAACAGCAGTCCCCAGATGGAGTAGGACACGGAAGACACCAGGGCCAGATAGAGGATCAGCAAAGCGCCACCTATGGACACCGCACCCAATCGGCCCCCCGCTAACAGACCCACCACCATCATCACCAAACCACCCAGCGCAAACTGACAGCCGCTTAGGGTTACCGGGTTTTCATACTGGGCGTACTCCTTAATAAGCACCGACGAGATGGCGTAGGATACCGATGCAATCAGCAGAAATCCCTCACCGTTTAACGCAAATCCACCACCCAGGCTTCCGCCGCCGAGGCTCACCAGAATCACACCTGCTGCCCCGAGGATACAACCGGACAGTTTCCCACCGGTGAGACGTTCCTGTCGTCGTACCAGACACGCCAGAAGAATGGCAAAAAACGTACTCATGCCGTTAATAATCGATGCCTTCACTCCGGCCGCATGTGCCAGTCCCACATAGAAGAAAAAGTACTGCAGAATGGTTTGAAACAAGCTCAAGGTTCCAATCATACGCCAGGAGCTTCGCTTCGGTAAAAGCAAGTGCTTCTGCAACAGGCTTCCAAACAGCAACGCCAGAATACCCGCCAGAAAAAAGCGCACCCCTGCAAAAAGCACCTGGGACATGGCATCCCCGGAGGCAATGCCAAACAATTGATATCCAATTTTGATACTCGGAAAAGCGCTTCCCCACAGCAGGCAGCAAAGTACCGCCAAGAGAGCAACCATTCCTTTATTTTTTAATAACTCTTTCTTTTCCATTCTTCTTTCTGAAATCGTTTCCCTTACAAACGCCTAACTCTCAGTCTCTATCTTC
>JAILOI010000038.1 GCA_024690885.1 Lachnospiraceae bacterium | reverse complement strand
TGTCAATATGATAATTGTTTTCATTTTGTACTTCCATTGAACCAACAGTGTACAGGAAAAACCTTGACGCTTTTCCATAGGAAAAATAAGATAGATACCAGAGGGAGTAGAACGTATGAAGAAAAAATGGACAAACTTTTTACCGGTACTTGTGATTGTACCTTTTATATTTGGTGTGATTGGTTACACCCAGGCCGGCATTCCTTTAAAGGATGCCATGTATGACTCGGTGTCACTCTATGTCATCCAGCAGAATGCAGACAGCACCAATGTATGCACGGAAATTGCCAGATGGACCGCTGCCTTAGTTACCACCGCTGCCGTGCTAACCTTATTAAAGCGTGTTTCCATCTATTTATATAATCGCATGATGAGCATCTTCCCCAATAGCACGGTGCTTTATGGCGAGGAAGAAGCCTGCAAGGAATTAAGCGGCCGCACCAAGCGTTGCTTCTATAGTGAAGAGGCTGTCAACCATGCCCACAACCAGGTCATCATGTTTGCGGAGGACTACGATAACCTCCAGTTTTATCAGGAACATCGTCTGCAGTGGAAGGATCGCCAAATCTATTTATGCTTACGGGATTTAGACTTATCCTTCTTGAAGACCACCGGCAGTGCCAACCTCCACGTATTTAACCCGGACCAGATGATGGCCCGCGCGTTATGGAAGCTTCCGGAAATCCATCGTGTGTTAAAAGGCAATCTAACCCGCAATATTGGTATTGTAGGATTTGATTCCCTTGGTCATCAAGTGTTAAACTATGGCCTGCTTCAAAATATTTTTTACAAAAATCAAACGTACACCTATCACGTTTATGGTGACAGCCGCTTTTACCAGTTGAACAAGCCTCACTTTACCACTATGAACAAGGATGTCGTGATTTTCCATCAAGGCGAACTGACGGAGGAGCTTGGTAAGACTGATGCGTTAGATTTAATCATATGCACGGAGCAGGTTTCTTTTGACTTACTTGAGGCCCTCTGGATTCGGTATCCCAAGGCCGAGATTTATTGTCAGTTCTCCACAGACCTTAAGCTTGCAGAACTGATGAAAGACAACCGCATCCATTTCTATGGAAATGCAGAAGATGTCTACACATTGGAGAACATCATCACAGAGAATCTCTATGCCGGTGGTATTCTCTTAAACTACAACTACAATCACAACGGTGCGGAAATCGTCGGTACCAAGAACCTCCTGGCAAACCAATCCGCCTGGAAGCAGGCACGCCTCGAGTGGGGTCAGTTGGACGAATTTACCAAGGGTTCCAATCTTGCCTCTGCCGATTACTTAGAAATCGTACAGCAGTTAAAAGAAGACGCCCACTACAAGATGATGTCTGTAGAAGATCGCGACTGGGAATTAGCCGAACTGGAGCACGTCCTCTGGTGCCGCTACCACATTCTCAGCCATTGGAACTACGGCATCCCCGCCGATGGCAAAAACAAGGATGCCACACTCCGCATCCACAAATGTATCGTCCCCTTTGAGGAACTCTCCCAAGAAGACAAGGACAAGGACCTTCAGGTCATCCAAGGCCTATAATCTACAAAGCTTAGCGCAAGTCGCTAAGCTTTTTTGTTGCCGCGGCCCATCTATTTCTTTTGGTCGCCCGCCTTTTTACACCTGCATCGGGGCCATCCCCGCAAAACGGTGACTCCAACCATGATGTTCTAAGGTGGTGTGCACCATTTGTTTGATAGCAGGTGTCTTTTCAAGTCTTTACACTCCTCCAGGGAAGGTGCTCCGGTCCGCCGGACACCCACACGTCGTCCTTGGATTCCATGTTCATACCCCTATGGTTGGAAAACCTTAAAGTGGGTGCGAGTGCTACCGAAGTTTGACGGGGATGGGCTGGCACGACGCGCCACGGACGGCGCGGCGAGCATATGCTCTAAACATGGATGTGATTCATATGCGATGCCAAGCCCACCCCATCAAAACTTCGCAGTAGCACCGTGCCAAACGACTACGTTTTCCAATCCATAGGGCGTATGAATCATGGGATAGGAAAATGGTATATGTCCGCGGCCGAGAGCACATTCCCGTCGCAGTGTAAAATCCGTGAAAAGACACCTGCGGCAAATGGCGCATACACCACCGAAGAAGCATCTATGGTCGTCGCACAGGTTTTGCGGAGGGGGTACTCTTATGGCAGCGACGGCGGCGGGGCTTATTATAGAAAAAACGTGGGCCGCGGCAAAAAAAGAGATGACCGGAGTCATCTCTTGCGCTTTGTAGATTTGGACTTGGGGGCCGGGGCCTTGGATGGACGCTTCTTGGAAGAGGCGTGGGAAGGGGCCTTCATTTTGCGAGGCGGAATGAGGCAGCCCTTGTCGAAACCGATGAGGTCTTCCCGGTGGGCCTTGATGAGGGCTTCCTTGACCAAGTCGTAGTTTTCCGGCTTGCGGTATTGGATGAGGGCACGTTGGAGGGCCTTCTCGTGGGGGTTGGTTTCCACGAATACCTGCTCCCCGGTGAGGGGATGGATGCCGGTGTAGTACATGGTGGTGGATACCGTGCCGGGGGTTGGATAGAAATCCTGTACCTGGTCGGGATGAATGTGGTGATCCCGAAGGTATTCGGCCAGGGCGATGGCGTCCTCGAGGCGACTGCCGGGGTGGGAGGACATCAGATACGGGACGATGTACTGCTCCTTGCCGGTTTTGCTGTTGATTTTGTCGAATTCCTTGAGGAAGGCGTTGTAAACTTCCACGCCGGGTTTACCCATGTTTTTTAATACGTTGTCGGAGATATGTTCCGGGGCAACGCGGAGCTGGCCGCTGATGTGGTGCTCGCAAAGTTCCTTTAAGAAGGTTTTGTTGGGATCGGCTACTAAATAATCGTAACGGAATCCGGAACGAACGAAGACCTTCTTGACCTTGGGAAGATCCCGAAGGCGACGCAGGAGCTTTAAGTAGTCGCTGTGGTCGATGACCAGGTTGCTGCAAGGCTTGGGAAAAAGGCAACGCTTGTTTTTGCAGGCGCCAACCTTCATCTGCTTGTCGCAGGCAGGACGACGGAATTCGGCGGTGGGGCCGCCAACGTCGTGGATGTAACCCTTGAAGTCCTTGTCGGCAATCATTTCCTTGGCTTCATCGATGATGGAATCCTGGCTGCGCACTTGAACAATGCGACCCTCGTGCATGGTGAGGGCGCAGAAATTGCATTCCCCGTAGCAACCACGATTGGAGGTCAGGGAGAACTTGATTTCCGTAAGGGCCGGGATGCCACCTTTATTCTCGTAAGAGGGGTGATAGGCCCGCATGTAAGGAAGGGCGTAGATGTCGTCCATCTCTAACTGAGAGAGGGGCTTGGCCGGAGGGTTTTGCACCACAAAGGTCTTGCCGCCATAGGTCTCGTAGAGACGCTTGCCCTGGAAGGGGTCGGTGTTTTCATATTGCAGTTTGAAGCTTTTGGCATAAGAAAGCTTGTCAGAAAGCATCTCTTCGTAATCCGGGAGACGGATGGCGTCGTAGATGATGTCTTCGCTTTTCGTTTTAAAAACCGTGCCATCGATGTAGGTGATGTCGCGGACATTGAGGCCACTGTCTAAGGCTTCGGCAATCTCCACCATGCTGTGCTCTCCCATACCGTAGCTGATAAGGTCAGCACCGGATTCCAATAGGAGGGAACGACGGAGAGAATTGGACCAGTAGTCGTAGTGGGCCATGCGGCGAAGGCTGGCTTCGAGGCCACCAATGATAATGGGGGTGTCCTTGAAGGTACGACGAATCAGGTTGCAATAAACCGTAACGGCGCGATCCGGGCGTAGGCCCATCTGGCCGCCGGGAGAAAAAGCGTCGGTACCGCGGTGCTTTTTGGCAACCGTGTAGTGGTTCACCATGGAGTCCATGTTTCCGGAAGAAACCAGAAAACCCAGACGAGGAGCACCGAAGATGGCAATAGAGTTGTCATCCTTCCAATTGGGCTGGGCAATGAAGCCGATTTTATAGCCTCGAGACTCCAATAACCGCGTAATAATTGCAGCGCCGAAACTGGGGTGATCCACGTAGGCGTCGCCGCACACATAGACGAAGTCCACCTGGTCCCAACCGCGGGATAACATTTCTTTTTTATTGATAGGTAAAAACTGATTATTCATGCCCCTATCATACCAAGAAATGGTTCTTGAATGCAAAAAAGCTTCGGGTTAAACTTATAAGCAGGAAAAAGGAGGGGACGTGTATGTCGAGTTTTTATATGCCGGTACGGGTATTTGAGGAAAAAGATGCAGTGGCGCATCATGCCAAGGACATCAAAGCCTTGGGAAACAAAGCATTGTTGGTTACGGGACGCCACTCCGCAAAAAGCTGCGGAGCATATGATGATGTGGTAGAAGCCCTGACGGGAGAGGGGATGCGCTATGCGCTGTTTGATGAAATCGAGGAGAATCCATCTACGGAAACCATTATGAAGGCCAGAGATTTGGGCGTGGCGGAGCAGGTGGATGTGGTGATTGGAATCGGTGGCGGCTCCCCCATGGATGCAGCCAAGGCGATTGCCCTGATGATCTATCATAAGGAAGCAGATATTTCTTATCTCTATCAGGCGGATGCAGATAGTCACGCACTGCCAATTGTTGCAATTCCAACAACCTGTGGAACCGGATCGGAAGTAACAGCGGTCTCGGTATTGACCGACCATTCCAAGGGAGTAAAGAAATCCATTCCGCATAAGATTTTTGCGGATTTGGCTTTGCTCGATGGCACCTATGTGGGACGTGCGCCGAAGCAGGTGATTGCCAATACTGCGATTGACGCCTATGCCCATCTGTGTGAAAGCTATCTGAATACCAAGGCCTCGGCCTATTCCAAGATGTGTGTGGATGCAGGGCTGCGCACCTGGGCGAAATCCAAGGATATCTTAGAAGGAAAGCGGGAGGCAAAGGAAGCGGATTATAATAACATGCTGCGGGCATCCATGTTTGCAGGTATGGCCATCGCCCACACCGCAACCTCATTGCCTCACGGCTTTAGTTACACCCTGACCTATGAGCTGGGTATGCCCCATGGAGTGGCAGTGGGCTTTTTCTTAGGCGGATACTTGGCGCATGCCGATGCAGAGGACCGGGCGTACCTATTAGAAACCGCAGGATTTTCGGATGTGGAAGATTATCGCAGACTGTATCAAGCCATCTGCCGTCCGGGTGAGGTAGCCGAAGAATTGCTGGAGAGGGCCTTGGGGAGTATTTTGGAAAATCCGGCCAAGCGCGGCGCGGTGCCTTATGCGTGTAACGAGGAAGACTTACGGGATATGACCTATGATTTGATAAATCACATGGTTTGACAAAATACACTTATGGGAATAAAATGATAAACGTTCTCATTTTTTGAAAGGAGCAGAAACGTGGCAGAAAAAGGTCGATATAAGACAAAGCATCATGAAGAATTAGTGCAGTATCTGCAGACAATACCCGGGAAGCATATTACCGCGGGAGATGTGTGTACGCATTTTCGGAATGAAGGAAAAGCCATGGGTACGGCTACCGTATATCGTCAGTTGGAGAAACTGGTGGATGAAGGTGTTGTGAATAAGTATATCCTGGATGAGAATAGTAGTGCTTGTTTTGAGTATGTAGGCGCATCTGAGCATTGTGGTGAGAGCTGTTTTCACTGTAAGTGCGAGAAGTGTGGCGTGCTGATTCACATGGAGTGTCATGAGTTGAATGCCATCGGCAAGCACTTAATGGAGGAACACGGATTTCAGTTGGATCCGTTTCGTACGGTTTTTTATGGAATATGTCAGGACTGCCAGAAGAAGGCAGACGCGTAGAGGATTTGTATGGCGCAGTTGATATGTAAGGACCTCGCCTTAGGTTATGATGGCGAAGTCATTCAGGACAAATTGAATTTTAAAGTGGAACAGGGCGATTATCTGTGTATCGTAGGAGAGAATGGATCCGGTAAATCCACCTTGATGAAGACCATTCTTGGCTTAACCAAACCCATGGGTGGGGAGGTAAGCTTCGGTGATGAGTTAACGCCGAAGACCATCGGTTATCTGCCACAGCAGACCTTGGTACAGCGGGATTTCCCGGCCAGTGTTTGGGAGATTGTATTATCCGGATGTCAGGGACGCGGGGATAAGCGCTTTTTCTATACCGGAGAAGACAAGGCTTTGGCTAGAACCAATATGGAACGGATGGATATCTGGGGACTGAAGAATCGTTGTTATCGCGAATTGTCCGGTGGACAGCAGCAACGTGTGTTGTTGGCGCGTGCATTGTGTGCGACCAAGAAGATGCTGCTTCTGGATGAACCGGTAACCGGATTGGATCCGAAGGTTGCGTCCGAATTGTATCAGGTGGTCTCCGATTTAAATCGCAAGGATCATATCTCAGTGATTATGATTTCCCATGATATTCAGGCAGCCGTACAGTATGCCAAGCATATTTTGCACATTGGCAACCGGAATTTCTACGGAACCCGGGATGAATATGTGTCGAGCACCCTTGGAAAGCAGTTTATTCGTTTTGAAGTAGGGGAGGAGGCATAAGATGATTGAGAAGTTGGTTTATTATTTTTCTTTTCCCTATGTGCGTTATGCATTTATTGTAGGACTTTTGGTTGCGGTTTGTTCCGCACTTTTGGGCGTGACGCTGGTGCTAAAACGGTATTCCTTCATCGGCGATGGATTATCTCATGTAGCCTTCGGCGGAATTGCCATTGCCGCGGTGACCGGTATCACCAATGATATGATTGTAGTGCTTCCGGTTACAATTATCAGTGCGGTACTTCTGTTGAGTGCCGGTACCAACGCTAAGATCAAGGGAGATGCGGCGGTTGCCATGATTTCCGTGGGCGCCCTGGCCATCGGATATTTGTTGATGAATATCTTTAATGTATCCGGAAATATCAGTGGCGATGTATGTACCACACTGTTTGGCTCTACTTCGATCCTGACCTTGCAGGAAAGTGAAGTGTGGTTGTGTATTATACTTTCCGTTGTAATCGTATTAGCGTTTTTGATATTTTATAATCGTATTTTCGCTGTAACGTTTGATGAAAATTTTGCCAGAGCGGTGGGCACCCGGGTAAATTTCTACAACCTGATGATTGCAGTATTGATTGCGGTGATTATTGTGTTGGCAATGAATCTGGTGGGATCCCTGCTGATTTCCGCCCTGGTGATTTTCCCAGCTTTATCGGCGATGCGCATATATAAGAGTTTCCGCTCGGTGACCATCTGCTCCGTTGTATTATCGGTGATTTGTGCAACCCTTGGCCTTTTGATTGCCATTCTAGAGGGTACACCGGTGGGTTCCACCATTGTTGCAGTGGATATCGTAGCATTTTTCGCTTGTTGTTTGATTGGAAGGCTGACACGACAGGCATAAAGTATGTTCTTTTTCCCCCAAATCGGTTAGAATATAACCATGCGGGGGATTTTTTTACGGAAAAGGGGAATGTACATGAAGCGAACGATGACCGGTATTCTCATTCTAGGACTATGCATGAGTTGTTTTTGCGGATGCACATCGACAGAGGGGAATACACAAGACGAAACAACCGTAATAGAAACCGAGACTTTGGGCGAGTTAGAGGGGGATGTGGAAGCAGATACTGCGGATACCACTGCGCCGGAAGTTCAGTGGAACTCGGACGTTCTTTTTACCAATTCTTTAAGTGGGCAGGCTGCGGCCGATTTGCTCTCCTACAATGACGAGAGCGATTGTACGGTGGAACTGACCCGATTTACCAAGCTCTCTAATTTAGAAGTACTCGATGATTCCAAACTACAATCCTATACGGCCGGCTTGAATCAGGTGGCTGCAGATGAACTGCTTGCCCGAACACCGAACAAGGCAGCCGGTGAGGGCATATACAGCGCAGTACTTTCTGTGACGGATGCAGCCGGCAATACCAGTGCCCATGAAGTGCTGGTGGTGTATGACAAGACGGCGCCCATCATTGAAGGCCTGGCAGACCAGACCATCGTCCAGGCTGATCCCTCCGTTGAACCAGCGGTTGACTTGTCAGCGCTGAAGATTTCCGATAACGTAGATGGTGTCATAGATGCGGCCCGTATTCAGACCAGTCTGGATTTGGAAGAGGAAGCAACGCGCAGTTATACCTTCCATATTTCCATTGCAGATCGGTGCGGCAACGAAGCCATCGATTATTGCAAGATTACGGTGACAGCAGAAACCAAGGAAGAAGCGAAACCGGCCCAGGAACAAACCGCCGCGTCCAATGCAACGCAGGAGAGTTCCAAGAAGCAAACCGAGCAGACGCAGACGGCGACCAATGCCGGGCAGGAAACAGAGCAGGCAAAGCCCCAGGAGCAGATTTCCTATCAGACGACGACCACCTTCCAGATGGCAGATGGCACGGCCTTCCAGGATGCAATGGCAAAAGAGGTGTTAACCATCCTCAATCAGCGCCGCGCAGAAAGCGGTTTGGCGGCCTTAACCTGGGATGATAATCTAACCACGGTGGCCAAGGTCCGTTCTCTGGAAATCGTAGGAAATTTTTCCCACACCAGACCGGATGGAAGATCCTTCTACACGGCAATTGATGACCAGCACATCGCTTATACCTGGGGTGGCGAGAATCTTGCTTGCGGGCAGACCTCTGCGGAGGTGGCCATGAGTGAGTGGATGGCATCCCAAAGCCACAAGGACAACATCCTGCGTGGAGAATTTAAGAAGGTGGGCATCGCCTGCTACTATGACCCCAATACCACTTACAAATATTATTGGGTACAGATTTTTTCAGACTAATAATGTGTTATAATCTTTTTTGATATTTGAAAAAGAAAGGAAAAAGATTATGAACATTGTTTGCTTAGACTTAGAAGGCGTACTGGTGCCGGAGATTTGGATTGCTTTTGCCGAGGCCAGCGGAATTCCGGAATTGAAGCGTACCACTCGGGATGAACCGGATTACGATAAGCTGATGAAGTGGAGAATTGGTATTTTGAAGGAGCATGGACTTGGACTCAAGGAAATCCAGGATACCATCGCGACCATCGATCCAATGCCGGGAGCAAGAGAATTCTTAGATGAATTACGCTCCATGACACAGGTCATTATCATCAGTGATACCTTCAGTCAGTTTGCTACCCCACTGATGAAGAAGTTGGGATGGCCAACCATTTTCTGCAATTCCTTAGAGGTTGCTGAGGATGGTGAAATTACCGGATTTAAGATGCGTTGTGAGCAGTCCAAGTTGACCACCGTGAAGGCATTACAGTCCATCGGATATGATACCATTGCCAGTGGTGACAGCTTCAACGATCTTGGCATGATTCAAGCGTCCAAGGCCGGATTTTTATTCAAGAGTACGGAGGCCATTAAGGCAGATTATCCGGAACTCCCGGCATTTGAAACATATGAAGAACTTTTGGCTGCCATCAAAGAGCAGTTAGATTAATCAAAGGGAGGAACTACTATGGGACTTATTAGAGCAGCATTGTCTGCAGCAGGCAGTACATTGGCCGATCAGTGGAAGGAGTATTTCTATTGCGATGCATTGCCGGATGATGTATTGGTGGAGCGTGGCCACAAGGGCACCAAGGGTACAACCAATCACGGCAACGACAACGTAATTTCCAACGGATCCGGAATTGCAGTAGCAGACGGACAGTGCATGATTATCGTGGAGAACGGCAAAATTGTTGAGGTTTGTGCAGAACCGGGTCAGTTTACCTACGATACCTCTACGGAGCCATCCATCTTCTCCGGAAATTTGGGTGACAGCATAGTAGCGACCTTTGAAACCTT
Source organism: Lachnospiraceae bacterium (assembly GCA_024690885.1). Taxonomy (GTDB): domain Bacteria; phylum Bacillota; class Clostridia; order Lachnospirales; family Lachnospiraceae; genus XBD2001. The sequence continues at coordinate 34,151 of JAILOI010000038.1, read as the reverse complement.
TGCAAAGCGTTTTGCGATGGGTGGAAGTGCCGGTAAGGATCAGCGCGTGTACTATTTCAATACCAAGGAAATCCTGGATAACAAGTTTGGTACCGCCAACCCGATTCCATTCCGTGTCGTCGATCACAACATCGGTTTGGATATTGATGTTTCTGTTCGTTGCAACGGCCAGTATTCCTATCGCATCAGCGATCCGATTTTGTTCTACACCAACGTATGCGGCAATGTGACCGAGACCTATCGCAAGAGCGAATTAGACGATCAGTTGAAAGCGGAATTCGTAAGCGCATTACAGCCGGCCTTTGCCAAGATGTCGGATATGGAACTTCGTCCAAGTGCGATTCCGGGACATACCACTGAATTGTGTGATGCAATGAATGCGGAGCTTACCAAGAAGTGGGCCGAGCTGCGTGGTATTACCATCGTTTCCGTTGCCATGAACAACGTGACCCTTCCGGAAGAAGATGCCCAGATGATTAAGGAAGCACAGAAGAGTGCGATTCTTCGTGATCCGACCATGGCAGCAGCTCAGCTTGCAGGAGCACAGGCAGATGCCATGCGTGCGGCTGCATCCAACACGGCAGGTGCAATGACCGGATTTATGGGCATGGGTATGGCACAGCAGGCAGGCGGTGTGAACGCCGGTGATTTATTTGCAATGGGCCAGGCACAGAAGGCGGCACAGACTGCACCGGAAGGCCAGTGGTTCTGCCCGAATTGCGGCACTCCGGGTACCGGAAATTTCTGTACCAAATGTGGTACGGCAAGACCGCAATAGTGCTTTAAAATTTCTTCAAAAATTTTTGAAAAAGTACTTGCATTATTATAGGGTGCTATGTATAATAAGTTCTGTTGTGGCGGTCAAGTCGCTGCGACAGAACTTCATAATGCCCCATCGCCAAGCGGTAAGGCAACGGACTCTGACTCCGTCATTACCAAGGTTCGAATCCTTGTGGGGCAGCTTTTAAGCTTCAGTCAATTGACTGAAGCTTTTTGTTATAATAAGGCTATGGATACGATGAAGAAACACTACACCTATATCGTTCACTGTGCAGATGATACCTACTATACCGGTTATACTACGGATTTAGAGAAGCGGGTGAAGGCACACAACGAGAAGAAGGGTGCGAAATACACCAAAACAAGAACTCCGGTGACATTGGTTTATCACGAGGAGTATGAGACGAAAGAAGAGGCCATGAGCCGCGAATGGGCCATCAAGCATTTGACGCGCAAGCAGAAGGAAGCCTTAATCGCCGGTGCGTCCCAAGAAGGCGTCTAGGGGATTGATTTTTGCAGACATTGCTTTTAGTGTGTCTAAGTTATCCTGCATGTATTGTTGCAAATCCAACACTTCGGATTCACTGAAGCCCTGGTTTTTGGTAATGACACATGCTGGAATTTCGCCCTCTGCACTGCGGGTTGCATCACTGAAGGTGACGTAGGCAATCTTTTTGCCATCCCGTTGGCAGATGCCGGATACGGACAAGGACAGTTCATCACTGGTTGGTTTTGGCTCGGATGCAAAAGAGAAATCTTCCATGTTATGACCTCCTTTTTTCTATTATTATAACATATCTGCCACTTCCCCTTGTTGGGGAGTTAGGATACAATAGAGAACAAGAAGTACAATAAAACCACGGGGAGTTTTGTATGGACTGGGAAAAGGAATTAGATCAAACTGCATTTGATTTGTGCGAGCAGAAACAATACAGTGAGGCTGCATCCTATGCCAAGGAATTCATCCGGGTAACCATCCCACAGGAGCTGTACGAGATGGTGGAAGCCGGAGAGGGACGGGAGGCCTTTTGGCGCCTGCATGAGAGTTATCCTCGTGATGTTTTGGATCGTTTGTTGGGCGGTGTGGCCACCATGGACGATTTCTTTGCGATTCCTACGGCGGATCTCTATGTACTGATGCAGGGTGAGAAGTTTTTGCTTCCGGATGAGCGTGGCAAAATCGAATATATTCATCTTATGCGTCGCATGCGGTTCGAGCCGGAGACATACCAGAATTTCGTTGAGGAAGAGGTATATCGACTGTATCGTAATATGAAGCATGGGAAGTAGAACAGGAGCTTTCTGATTACGGTGAGTGAACAAACAGAATTACAGTTTCAGAAGATGACCCGGACTCCGGTCTGGCGTTTGATTATTACACTTTCAATTCCAACCATTATCACGATGTTGATCACCAATATTTACAACGTGGTGGATACGGCCTTTGTGGGACGTTTGGGAACTTCGGCCAGTGGTGCGGTTGGCGTTGTCTTTGGCTTTATGGCCATCATTCAGGCTTTTGGCTTTCTTTTTGGACAGGGAAGCGGAAGCATTATTTCCAGGCGATTGGGCAATCGAGAGGTAGATAAGGCGATTCATACGGCTTCTACGGGATTTTTTTGTTCTTTGTTTATGGGCCTTGTAATTGGCATCCTGGGCATGTTGTTTTTGAATCCCCTGGTGATGTGGTTAGGCAGTACACCCACCATTGCGCCTTATGCGAAGACGTATATCCGCTATATTTTGATTGCATCGCCTTTTATGACCACCAGTTTTACCATGAACAATATCCTGCGCTACGAAGGCAAGGCAGCGTACGGTATGGTGGGGCTGTTGACCGGAAGCTTGTTGAATATTGCAGGAGACTATGTGTTGATGTTTGGACTGCATATGGGCATTGCAGGTGCCGGCTTATCCACTTGCTTAAGCCAGATTATCAGTTGGAGCATTTTGCTTTCCATGTTTTTGCGTGGCAAAACCACAACACATATTTCCCTTGCTTCGTTGCAACTGCGGATGTCCTTGCTGTCGGACATCGTTCTGACCGGCTTACCCAGTTTGCTGCGCCAGATGCTAAATTCTCTGACCACGATTCTATTGAATGTGTTGGCGGCGGATTATGGGGACGAGGCCGTGGCAGCGATGAGTATTGTCAGCCGTATTGTTTTCTTTGTATTTTCCGTGTCTCTGGGAACCGGTCAAGGATTTCAGCCGGTATGTGCCTTTAATTATGGGGCCAAGAAATATGCCAGAGTGCGGAAAGCAGTTTGGTTTACCCTGGTCATAGGCCTTGTGATGATGACACTTGCAACCCTTGTGGTGGTACAGATGCCGGATACCATCATTCGACTGTTTCGGGATGATGATAAGGTAATTGCCATTGCCCATCGTGCGCTTTTGTTACAGATGGCGGTATTGCCGACGTTGCCGGTGAGCGTCATTACGGAGATGACCTTCCAGTGCACCGGACGGAAAGTGGGAGCCGCGGTGCTCTCGTCCTTACGTAGCGGATTTTTCTTGGTGCCGGCACTTTTGATTTTATCGAAACTGCGGGGATTGGCCGGAATACAGGAGGCGCAACCACTTGCGTTTGTGTTGACCTTCTTTGCTTCGGTGGTATGCTTGTTATGGTATATGAAGCGCTTGCCTAAGGAGGATGCAACTTAGAGATTTCAGTTGGGACTTTTCCCATGTTTTGTGATAGGATAAGGCTAGTTAGGATTGGAGGAAGACCATGTATACAATGGACGGGCGTGTTGCCTTTAGCCAGATTAATGAACGAGGATACTTATCTATTGAGGGTATCTTGAATTGCTTGCAGGATTGTTGTACCTTTCACTCTGAGGATGTGGGATATACGGTACGTGGCTTGGCAGATGCACACCGGGGATGGTTTGTTACCTCCTGGCAGATTCAGGTGACGGATTTGCCGGCCCATGGAGATTGCTATGTGGTACGTACCATGCCGACGGATGTACGGGGCATGATTGGAGAGCGTTATTTTGCGGTAGAGAATCCGGAAGGAACCCATACCTATTTTCGTGCCAAGTCCTTGTGGGTGTATATGGATACCCAGAAGGCCAGACCGGCGCGTATCCCGGAGGGGATGGCAGAGGCTTACACCATCGATCCGGTACCGGAAGGTACCTGGGGCTCTCGCAAGATTGCGCTGGCAGAGAACTTAGAAGAGGTGTATCATTTTCAGGTGTCCAATTGGCAGTTGGATACCAATCATCATATGAACAACAAGCGCTATGTGGAGCAGTCCTCTGCGTTATTGCCGCCGGATTTTCGCTTGGGGGGCATGCGCATTGAGTACAAGAAGCAGGCGGTGCTTGGAGATGTGGTTCATGTGAAGCGTGCCGATTTGCCCAACGGTATGCAGATTCAGATGTTGAATGACGCGGGTGAATTATACTTCGTCATGGATTTTTATAGAAGTAATGAGGATGAAATATGTTCCAATTAGGTGAGTTTCAAACACTAACCGTAATTAAGAAAGTAGACTTTGGTGTATATCTGGCCGAGAAGGCCGGGGATGAGGATCGGGTGCTTCTGCCGAAGAAGCAGGTGCCCCAGGGACTTCGTCTTGGTGATACCCTAGAGGTCTTTTTGTATCGGGATTCTGACGATCGCATGATTGCAACCTGTCAGAAACCCAAGCTTGTGATGGGGGAATACGCCCTGTTGCGTGTGAAGGAAGTCTCCAAAATCGGTGCGTTTTTGGACTGGGGCTTGGAGAAGGATTTGTTCCTTCCATATAAGGAGATGGGTGCCAAGGTACAGGCGGAGGATGAGATTTTGGTCCGTCTATACATTGATAAGAGTGGCCGTCTCTGTGCCAGCATGAAGCATTTATATGAGATGCTTTCCTGCGATTCACCGTACAAGGTGGGAGATGATGTGACCGGCCGCATTTATGAGTTCGGTCATGACTTCGGAACGTTTGTGGCAGTGGATGATGTATATTCTGCTATGATACCGGCCTTTGAAGATGTTTCCAATTTCCGCCTGGGTCAGGTGGTACGTGCCCGGGTTACCAATGTGAAGGAAGACGGGAAGCTGGATTTATCCATTCGTGAGAAGTCTTATCTGCAGATGGATGTGGATGCGGCGAAGCTGATGGAGTTATTGCAGTCCTATGGAGGTGTGTTACCTTTTACCGAGAAGGCATCACCGGAGGTCATTAAGCGTGAAACCGGCATGACCAAGAACGCCTTCAAGCGCGCAGTGGGCCGCTTATACAAGGAACGCCACATTACATTAGAGGGTGGCAAGATTCGGCTAAATACTTCCGTATAATATATGGAAGATTATAATAAGGAAAAGAAAAGAGGTTATCGTTATGAAGAAAGTAATCGCAACCAATCAGGCACCGGCCGCAATCGGACCGTATTCTCAGGCTATTGAAGTAGGCAACGTTGTCTACACCTCCGGTATTATCCCGGTGGTTCCGGCAACCGGCGAGATTCCGGAAGGCTCTGTCGCTCAGGCAGATCAGGCATTCAAGAACCTGTCCAATCTCTTAGAGGCAGCAGGCACTTCCATGGCCAAGGTCATCAAGACCACCGTATTCATCAAGGAGATGAATGACTTCGGTGCCATCAATGAAGTATATGCCAAGTATTTCCCGGAGCCATATCCAAGCAGAAGCTGTGTAGAAGTTGCACGTCTTCCGAAGGATGTTATGCTTGAGATTGAAGCAATTGCAGAGAAATAAGAACGAGAAGAAGGTGACACCGATGTGCCACCTTCTTGTTGGTTTACCTACACGGACATGTCAAACTGACTGCCGATTCCCGGATTGACGGATAATTCCATCGCAGCCGGTGGCATGCTTTCTAGCATTGCAACTTCACCGGCAGCTTGCGCTTCGGCAGAATCGAGGGTTTTCGCCATAATGGCGGTACCAATCTGGCCGAGGGCTTCTGCTTGGGACATGTTCATAGATAATCGTCCGATATCCATTGGACACACCTCCATTCGATAAACCGTTTGTTAGGTACTGTAATAATTATTACATGATATATATCGGCTTGCAAGGAAATGAATATAAGAAAAAAGATTGACAGACGGAAAAAAAGAGGGTATTCTTTAATTAGATTTTGTGCAATTTAATTTTGCAATATCAATATGAAGTATAGAGAGGAAGAGCCTATGTTATACGATGTAATCATTATTGGAAATGGACCGGCAGGTTTAACTGCTGCAATTTACGGTATGCGTGCCGGATTGAAGACGTTGGTATTATCCGATAATCCCATGAGTGGTGGACAGATTGCAACGACATATGAGGTGGACAACTACCCGGGATTACCGAAGATTAGCGGTATGGAACTGGGAGATAAATTCGAGGAACACGCCAAGGCCTTAGGTGCTGAATTTCAGCAGGGCAGTGTATCTGAAATTGAAGACCGTGGGGATTATAAGGTGCTCCACACCGATGGCGGTGAGTTGGAGACGAAGACGGTCATCATATCCATTGGAGCCGATCATCGGAAGCTTGGAGTTCCGGGCGAGAAGGAATTAACCGGCATGGGTGTTTCCTATTGCGCAACCTGTGATGGTGCATTCTTCCGTAACAAGGAAGTGGCCGTTGTTGGTGGCGGGGATGTGGCATTAGAAGATGCGATTTTCTTATCCCGTTTTGCTTCGAAAGTATATTTGATTCATCGTCGGGATGAGTTCCGTGGAGCTGCGGTATTACAGGATCAGGTACGTGCCAACGAGAAGATTGAAATCATCTATGATACCGTTGTGGATGAAGTGGTTGGTAAGATGTCTGTGGAAGCTTTGCAGTTAAGCAACAAGAAGACCGGCGAGAAAACAACCTTGCCACTGCAGGGTGTCTTTATGGCAGTTGGAACCGATCCGAATGTAGAAGGCATGGCTGGATTGCCGGAACAGGATGCCAGGGGATATTTGATTGCAGGTGAAGATTGTGCAACCAGCATCCCCGGAATTTATGCAGCCGGTGATGTTAGAACCAAGCAGTTGCGACAGGTCATTACGGCTGCTGCAGATGGCGCCAATGCCATTACTTCTATTGAAAAGTATCTCAATGGACAAAAATAATACAAATTGTTACAAAACGGAGTCAACGGCGGTTGATTCCGTTTTTTCTAGTATTCTTGGAATGTCTTGACACTCAGATATTATCTTGTTATAATACCCTTTGTAATAAGTTGTAACAAATTCGTAATATATATTAAATCATAGATTGATTTGTATTTGGAGGATATTTTACCAATGAATCGCAATCACAAGAACAAAATTGTTTCCTATGCAATTGCAGCCGGTGTGTTGGCTGCAGTAACCGGAATTACCGCAGTAGCAGCACCGGTAGCCGGAGCAAGTGCAGTGGTATCCGGAAGAGAATCTACTTCCTATTCTACATTGGCCGGTATTAACCTGACCCTGGCTAATATGGTGGCAGATGCTAACGAGTCCGTACATACATCCAGCACGGATACCGAAAGTGTAGAAGCAACCGCACAGGTGGTTGAGACGGCAGAGGAAGCAGCCAATGAATATGCAAACATCGGAATTGCTCAGGTGAATGATTATGTTAACATTCGAGCAACCGCTTCCGAGGACAGCGATGTAGTTGGTAAGTTATATAACAATTCCGCTTGTACCGTATCCGGTGAAGAGAACGGATGGTACCAGATTAGCTCCGGAAGTGTAGAGTCCGGATATGTAAAGTGTGAATTCGTCGTAGTAGGCAATGAGGAACTGGCTCGTTCCGCTTCCCGTCGTGTAGCTACCGTAAATACCGAGACCTTGTACATTCGTGAAGAGGCGTCTACTGATTCTTCCGTAATCGGAATGCTTCCAAACGGAGATGACATCACCGTAATTGATGAGTCTACCGCAGATTCCGGTTGGGTGAAGGTTTCCGCAGAGGAAGGCGATGGATATGTATCCACGGAGTTCGTTGTACTTGCAACCGAGTATACATATGCAGAATCTAAGGCAGAAGAGGAAGCTCGTCTTGCCAGAGAAGAAGCTGAGAAGAAGGCTGCACAGGAAGCAGCTGCGAAGGCCACTGCAAAGCAGAAAGCTGCTACACAGGCGCAGGAGGCTTCCGCTCAGGAATCCAGCCAGTCTTACTCCGCACCAAGCGGTTCTTCCACCGGTGCTGCAGTTGTTAACTACGCTTGCCAGTTCGTTGGAAATCCATATGTCTATGGTGGATCTAGTTTGACCAACGGAACGGATTGCTCCGGTTTCGTTATGAGTGTATATTCTCAGTTTGGTGTTGGTCTTCCACATTCCTCCAGCGCGGATCGTGGTGTTGGATATGCAGTAAGCACTTCTGATATGCAGCCTGGTGACATCGTATGTTACAGTGGCCATGTTGGAATCTATGCAGGCAACGGCACAATCGTACATGCAGCGAATGAGAGCTTGGGAATTACATACTCCAATGTATACTATAGAGACATTTTGGCAGTACGCCGAATCTTCTAATTTGATAGAACTTACAACTCCGGGCTACCATGGGTGACCCGGAGTATTTTTATGCCTTACCGGGTGGAATCGTAGAAGATATTACACAGGATGTTACAAATGACAGAATATGATTAAGTTTTGTGGAAGTTGATTTTTGCCTCGAAACCCGTTTTTGGGTAACTTGAACAAAATCAAAAGCGGTTTTCTCGCCGGGAATTGAAAGTGTGGATATGTGGATAACTTTTTCCACTTTTTCCGTCGGAAAAACGCGAAAAAATGACTTATAAACGGAGATATCCACATTATCCACACAATGCGAAAAATCCATGGGGATAAGTTGAAACATTTGTTTTGTGCAACCTCGATAAAAAACAGTGGTTGAAAAGATTTTCTTTGACTTTCGAATATTCAAATAGTTGGACAAAATTACATACAATTCAGAAAATGTAATAAATATATGTATAAAAATTACACATTTTAATCCTCTTCGTTAAAGACCTGTAACATTTGGTCATATTTTGGGTGAGCGTCTGCGGAATATTGACGATGGATATGACGAAAAAATGCAAAAGTTACAAAACACGAGGATTTTCATCTTCACTTTTTTGGCAATTTATATTACACTTAATGCGAAGTATTGTAATTTTAGAGTAAAAACATTCGACTGAATTGTTAAATATGTATAAAGGGAGGTTAAGGAATGATTTCAAACCAGATATTACAGAAGACCATTGATGGTTTGGCGCAGATTACAAAAGTAGGATTTGCGGTTTATGATCTGGATGGAGATGTATTAGCTTCTACAATTCCTGAACCTGCGGAGTATGTAAAACCTGTGGTGGATTTTGCAACATCTCCTGCAGAGAGCCAAGTGGTATTCGGATGTCAGCTATATAAGATCTTCGATGATTTGCAGCCGGAGTTTGTTCTGTTATCTAAGGGTGAGGGAGAAGAATCTACCGTTATCGGCAAGGTTGCTGCCTTCCAGATTCGGGAACTTCTGGTTGCTTACAAGGAACGCTTTGATCGAGATAACTTCATCAAAAACCTCTTGTTGGATAACTTGCTTTTGGTGGATATCTACAATCGTGCGAAGAAATTGCACGTGGATATCGATGCGAAGCGTGTGGTTATGATTGTGGAAACCGGAACCGGTAAGGACGGAGACGAAATCGATCGTGTACGCAGCATCTTCGGTGGTAAATCCAAGAACTTCGTAACTGCGGTAGATGAGCAGAACATCATCGTTGTGAAGGAAGTTGGGGAGAATGATAATTACGAGGATATCGAGAAGACTGCCCGGGTAATCGTAGATGCGTTCTCCGATCGTGGCGAGGGCCAGGTGCGTGTATCCTACGGAACCATCGTCAATGAGATTAAGGAAGTCTCCCGTTCCTATAAGGAAGCAGCTATGGCATTAGATGTTGGTAAGATTTTCTTCCAGGAGAAGAATGTCATTGCATACTCCGTGTTAGGTATCGGCCGTTTGATTTATCAGTTGCCGATTCCCCTTTGTAAGATGTTTATTCAGGAGATTTTCGAGAAGAGATCTCCGGAGGAATTCGACGAGGAAACCTTGGTTACGATTAATAAGTTCTTTGAGAACAGCTTGAATGTTTCCGAGACCTCACGTCAGTTATATATTCACAGAAATACTTTGGTTTATCGTCTGGACAAAATCCAGAAGAGCACAGGCCTGGACCTGCGTACCTTTGAAGATGCCATTACCTTCAAGATTGCATTGATGGTAGTTGAGTACATGAAATACATGGGAGACCAAAACTTCTAAGAAAGGCATTTGTTTTATGATCAGATTAGAGCATGTAAGCAAGACTTACGAAGCTGGTGTTCAGGCAGTTACAGACGTCAGCCTTCATATTGCTCCGGGTGAATTTGTATTCATCGTCGGTGACAGTGGATCCGGAAAGTCCACTCTAATCAAATTATTATTGAAAGAATTAAATCCAACCCATGGCAAGATTATCGTGGGCGGCAAGGATTTGGAGAAAATCAATCGTCGCCAGATTCCGAGATATCGCCGTAATGTGGGTGTTGTATTCCAGAACTTCCGCTTGTTGCAGGATCGTAACGTATATGAGAATGTTGCATTTGCAATGCGGGTCGTGGAGTCTCCGAAGAAGGATATTAAGCGCAAGGTGCCGACCATCCTTTCCTTGGTTGGTTTGGCTGCTAAGTATCGTGCATTGCCCCGCCAGCTTTCCGGTGGAGAGCAGCAGCGTGTGGCAATTGCAAGAGCGTTGGTGAACGAACCGAAGATTCTTCTTGCCGATGAGCCAACCGGTAACTTGGATAACCGGAATGCTTGGGAAATTATGAAACTGCTGGATGAGATTAATCAGCGTGGAACCACTGTCGTGGTTGTTACTCATAATATGGATTTCATCAAAACCATGAATAAGCGTGTCATCACCATTAAGAAGGGTGTGGTCGTGGACGATCAGGGAGGAGAGGAAATCTAATGAGACTAAGTACATTATCTTATAATTTCCATCAGGGAATTGTGAACATCTGGAAGAACAAGATGTTCTCACTGGCGTCCATCGCGACAATGACAGCCTGCATCTTTTTGCTTGGCGTTTTCTATTCCATCGGTGTGAACTTTGAATCTATGGTGCGCAATGCGGAAGAGGGCGTTGCCGTTACGGTGTTGTTCAATGCAGATGCATCGGAGGAACAGATTCAAGCGATTGGAGAAGCAATTTCTGCTCGCTCCGAGGTTGCCAAGTATGAATTTATTTCTGCCGAAGAAGCTTGGGAATCTTACAAGATGGATTACTTTAACGGAGATGAGGAAGCTGCAGCCGTATTTGCGGATGATAACCCGCTGGCAGATAGCGCTAGTTATTCCATCTATTTGAATGATGTTTCCATGCAGGATAGTCTGGTGGCTTACCTTGAGAAGTTAGATGGTGTTCGTGAAGTTCACTACTCGGATGTGGCAGCGAATACCTTGACAGATTTCAATCGACTGATTAAATATATTTCCTTCGGTGTTATTGCAATCTTAATTGCGGTAGCTGCCTTCTTGATTAGTAACACCATCACTGTAGGTATTTCCGTTCGTAAGGAAGAAATCGCGATTATGAAACTGATTGGTGCCAAGGACTCTTTTGTTCGTGCACCGTTCGTCGTAGAGGGTGTGACCATCGGATTGATCGGATCTGTGATTCCGTTGATTCTGTTATTTATTCTGTATCAGCGAATCTTAACCTATGTGGCAGAGAAGTTTGATGCGTTGTCCAATTTGTTTTCCTTCGTTCCGGTCAAGGAAGTGTTCCACTTCTTGATTCCGGTATCGTTGATTTTAGGCGTGGGCATCGGTTTCCTTGGAAGCCGTTTCACCTTGAAGAGACATTTAAAAGTGTAAAGCATATGTTTGAGCCCTTGTATCCTTGCGGGGGCTCTCTCTATTATTATATGAAGAATATGAAATTATTATCACAGAAAAATTTCATAACCAAGGCGGCCATTCTGCTGATGATTTTGCTGGTCGTACCGACCCATATGGTCGCTTATGCGAAGACCACGAGAGATTCGTTGCAGGAAGCCCAGGAGAAGAAGGCCCAGCTGGAAAACTCACTGGAATCTGCGCAGAAGAAGGTGAAGGAACTGTCGAATTCCAAGGAAGCGGCAGAGGACAAAGTGGCGGAATTAGAATCCGAGCTGAATCGGATTTCTTCTCAGGCCGCACAATTAGAGGGCCAGCTACAGACATTGAACACCCAGATTGGGGAAGCAGAGGTAGAATTGGAAGCGGCTCAGAAGGAAGCGGATGTGCAGTATGAATCTATGAAGGAACGGATTCGTTATACCTATGAGAATCGTACCACCACTTACCTCAATCGTATTTTTTCCTCCCGCAATTTAGCGGAAGTATTGAATGCGGTGGAGTACATCTCTGCCATTGAACGTTATGACCGCAATAAGTTAGAGGAGTTCAATGAGAATATTTCCAACATCAAGAATCTGAAGGAGAAACTTGCTTCGGATTACAAGGAAGTGGAAAGTGTGAAGGCGGAAGTAGAGGAGCAGAAGCAGGCGGTGGCAGTCTTAGCCAATGCCAAGGATGCGGAGCTTCAGAACATTACGGCAAACCTTTCGGACGCAGAGGCTTTGGAGCGGGAGTACCAGGAAGAGTTGAATGCCCAGGTTGAAGTACTTTCTGCCATCCAGGCAGCGATTGCTGCAGAAAGCAGTGCTGCGGCGGATGGCACTCAGGATGGGACCCAGGAAGTATCCCCAAGTGCGTCCGGCTTTTTGTGGCCATGTCCCAGCAGTCATCGGATCACCAGTGATTTTGGCCCCCGTGTGTCTCCAACCGGCGGCAGTGATACCTATCACAATGGTATCGATATCGGGGCGCCCACAGGAACCGGTATCATCGCGGTGCAGTCTGGTACGGTCATCGTATCCAAGTATAGTAATTCTGCGGGAAATTATATTGTTATTAACCATGGTAAGGACGCCAGTGGCAACGTCATTTGTAGTGTATATATGCATGCCAGCGAACGTTATGTGACAGTCGGCCAGAGTGTTGCCCAGGGACAGACCATAGCAGCAGTGGGATCTACCGGTTATTCCACCGGTCCGCACTTGCATTTTGCAGTGACCGTCAACGGGTCTTATGTAAATCCATGGGGTTATGTAAATTAGGAGAGAGATCGATATGAGCGAAGAATTTGAAACACAAGAAATATCCGGTGAACAACCAACCATGGTTACACCGATGGAACCGATACGAGAGGCGGCAGCGCCGAGACGAAGCTTTGCCAAGGGTGTTCTCGTGGGTGTGTTATTGTCCATGATTGTGGTGCTGATTGGCGGATTACTTCTTTTCGTTGTATATCGCAGTAACCAAAAACCGGAGAGCGCCATGGGAACCATCGTGAATGAGGAATGCGCCAAGAAGGTTGACTTTATTTCATCTATCATCGACCAATATTATTATGAAGATGTGAATGAGGACGATTTAAGAGAAGGGGTGTATGCCGGCTTGGTAAGCGGCCTCAAGGATCCTTACTCTGCTTATTATTCACCGGAGGAATACGAACAGTTGGAGATTTCTACTACCGGTAATTATGCAGGCATCGGTGCCGGCTTACAGAAGGACCCGGAGACCGGTATGGTATCAATTTCCAGAATCTATGAAGGTTCTCCGGCAGAGAAGGCCGGCTTGAAGAAGGGAGATATCCTAATCTCTGCCGATGGGGAATTGGCAGTAGATATGGAAGCGGATGAGTTTGCTGCCAGAGTACGTGGAGAAAAAGGCACATCTGTGGAATTGGTATACGAGAGAGACGGCAAGCAGGAAACCATCTCGGTGACCAGAGAAGAAATCAATATCCCTTCCGTGCAGTCGTTGATGTTGAATGACCAAATCGGTTATGTTCAGATTGGTGAGTTTGTTACCGGAACCCCGAAGGAGTTTGAGGAAGCCATCACATCCTTACAGAGTCAGGGCGCCAAGGCATTCGTATTTGATGTACGTGATAACCCGGGCGGTATGGTTGATTCGGTAACGGATATGTTAGATTATATTCTTCCGGAAGGAACCACCCTCTATATGGAAGAGAAGGATGGTACCCGGACTTATTATGATTCCGATGCAAAGCAGGCATTAGATGCTCCGATGGTCGTATTAACCAATGGAAACTCTGCCAGCGCATCCGAGATTTTTGCCGGCGCCATTCATGATTTTAAGGCCGGTACATTGATTGGTACCAAGACCTTCGGCAAGGGCGTGGTACAGGTTACATTGCCACTGACCGATGGAAGTGCGGTAAAGCTGACCATCGCCCGTTACTTTACCCCAAGTGGTGTATGTATCCACGGCGAGGGCATCCAGCCGGATGTGGAATTAGAGTATGAGTACTCCGGCGATGAAGAAGCAGAGGAATATGATTATCATGCTGATAATCAGATCAATAAGGCAATCGAAGTATTAACAGAAGAAATCGAGAAATAGAAAGAGGTAACAAGTTGATTGAACTTGATCAGATGAAGCAGCAGCTCCAGGCATACAAGGAACCACTGAAAGAGGTACGCGGAGCGCTGGATCTTGAAAATAAGTCCAATCGCATCCAGGAACTGGAGCGCGAGATGGAGGCACCGGATTTTTGGAATGATGCCAACAGCTCTACGGCCAAAACCAAAGAACTCAAAAGCCTGAAAGACGATATGGCAGTATATCGCAGTTTGGAAGAGCAATACGATGATATTGAAGCCTATATCGAACTGGGCAATGAAGAAGAGGATCCGGAGATTCTGGCGGAGGCCAAAGCGGCATTTGCAGAATTTGAGAAGACGTATGAGTCAATTCGTTTGAAAACCCTGTTATCCGGAGAATATGACAAGGATTCTGCCATTGTCACCTTGCATTCCGGTGCCGGTGGAACGGAGGCTTGCGATTGGGCGCAGATGCTGTATCGTATGTACACCCGTTGGGCCCTCGATCACGAATTCCAGGTGGAAGAGTTGGATATGCAGGAAGGCGATGAAGCGGGAATTAAGTCCGTCACGTTCCAGGTGACCGGTGAGAATGCTTATGGGTATCTGAAGTCAGAGAAGGGCGTCCATCGTTTGGTACGTATTTCTCCGTTCAATGCCAACGGCAAGCGTCAGACCTCCTTTGCATCCTGCGAAGTAATGCCGGATATTGAGGAAGATTTAGATGTGGAAGTACGGGATGAGGATATCCGTATCGATACATATCGCTCCAGTGGAGCCGGTGGACAGCACATCAACAAAACATCTTCCGCCATTCGAATTACCCACTTCCCCACCGGAATTGTGGTGCAGTGTCAGAATGAACGTTCACAGCACATGAACAAGGATAAAGCGATGCAGATGTTGAAGGCAAAGCTGTACCTTTTGAAACAACAAGAGAATCAGGAAAAAGCCGAAGGCATCCGAGGAGAAATTACTGAGATCGGCTGGGGAAACCAGATTCGAAGCTACGTCATGCAGCCATATACCATGGTCAAAGATTTACGTACCGGGGAAGAAACCGGCAATGTTGACGCAGTGATGGATGGAGCTATTGATTCCTTCATCAACAGCTACCTGAAGTGGTTATCTTTGGGTTGCCCTGCAAGAAATACACAAGATGCGGAGTAAAATCAGCTCATATTTCTACGGTTCCATAGAAATATGAGCTTTTCCTTATTTTTAGGGTTGCTTCACAGATTTTAATATGATAAAGTATTCCAAGTGAGGACAGATGTATTTCTGAGAAAGACACATCACAGTCTGGGAGTATAAAATGGCAGAGAAATCTTCATATTTCGTATTAAAAGAGAAAGCGGTACCAGAGGTACTTTTAAAAGTTGTAGAGGCAAAGCGTTTACTGGAATCCGGCAGATGCCAATCCGTACAGGAAGCAACCGATCAGGTGGGGATTAGCCGGAGCTCCTTTTACAAATATAAGGATGATATCTTTCGTTTCCATGAAGATAGCAAGGGCAAGACGATTACCATGGTGATTCAGTTGGAGGATGAACCGGGCTTGCTCTCCGCGGTTTTAAAATCCGTGGCCGAGTACGGTGCGAATATTCTTACCATCCATCAAAGTATTCCGGTGAACGGAATCGCATCATTGACGTTGTCGGTAGAGGTTCTGCCGGAGACCGGTGATGTATCGGATATGATAGAGAATATCGAGGAACTCGAAGGTATTCAATATGTCAAAATCTTAGCAAGGGAATAGGAAAAAGGAATGAAGATTGCAGTTATGGGATACGGAACCATTGGTTCCGGTGTAGTAGAAGTACTCGATGTAAACCGTGACGTGATTGCAAAACGTGTGGGTGAGCCACTGGAAGTCAAAAGCGTTTTGGATTTACGCGAGTTCAAAGGTGATCCGATTGAGAGCAAGATTGTTCACGATTACATGGATATTGTCAATGATCCGGAAGTCCGAATTGTTGTAGAGACCATGGGCGGCGTTGAGCCGGCATACACCTTCGTGAAAGCAATGCTGATGGCTGGCAAGCATGTCACCACCTCCAACAAGGCATTGGTCGCTGACAAGGGTGCTGAGCTGATTGGGATTGCCAAGGAACACAATGTAACATTTTTATTTGAAGCATCGGTCGGTGGAGGAATTCCGATTATCCGTGCATTGCAGGAGAGCTTAACCGGCGATGTGGTAGAAGAAATCAAGGGAATCGTCAACGGAACCACCAATTACATGATGACCAAGATGACGATGGAAGGCTCCGAGTTTGAGGATGTGCTGAAGGAAGCACAGGACAAGGGATACGCAGAGAAGGATCCAACTGCTGACATCGAAGGTTATGATGCCTGCCGTAAGATTGCAATATTAACATCTTTGGTTTGCGGCAAGCAGGTAGACTATAACGATATTCCAACCGAGGGAATCCACAAGATTACCGCAACGGATATTAAGTATGCCAACGCGATGGGACGTGCGATTAAGCTTTTGGCAACCAGCCAGGCAGCAGGGGATACCTACTATGCACGTGTGGCACCATTTTTATTGACTCCATCCCATCCACTGTATCACGTGAACGATGTGTTTAACGCAGTGTATGTGCATGGTAATATGTTGGGCGATGGAATGTTCTACGGCAGCGGAGCCGGTAAGCTTCCGACCGCCAGCGCAGTGGTTGGCGATATTGTAGAGATTGCCAAGAATGTAGATGGCAATATTCCGATTACCTGGGAACCATCCAAGGTAACCTTGGCAGATCCGGGAAATCAGGAATATGAATTCTTTGTACGTACAACTGCTGATCAGGCAACCGTGGAAGCTGCATTTGGAGCAGTTTCTTATGTAGATGCAGGCATCGCGGGTGAAGTTGGATTTACAACATCCAAGATGGCACAGCGTGAATATGATGATAAGGCAAAGCAGTTAGGCGATGTACTTCAGATGATTCGTCTGGCATAAGAAGGCTTTGTTAGGAGGATAAGATGTTAATAGTTAAGAAGTTTGGCGGCAGTTCTGTTGCTAACAAGGAGCGAATCTTTAATGTAGCCAATCGTTGCATCGAGGATTACAAAAAGGGAAACAAGGTAGTCGTTGTATTATCCGCAATGGGTGATACCACAGATGAGTTGATTGCACAGGCTGCAGACATCAACCCAAATGCACCAAAGCGTGAGATGGATATGTTACTTTCCTGTGGAGAGCAGATGTCCGTATCTTATATGGCGATGGCCATGGCATCTTTGGGTGTGCCGGCGATTTCCTTGAATGCATTCCAGGTGGCAATGCATACCACTTCTGCTTACAGTGCAGCAAAGTTTAAGCGTGTCGATACCGAGCGTATCAACAATGAGTTGGATGCCGGCAAGATTGTCATCGTAACCGGATTCCAGGGAATCAACAAGTTCGATGATATTACCACATTGGGTCGTGGTGGATCCGATACCACAGCCGTAGCATTGGCAGCAGCACTTCGTGCAGATGCATGTGAGATTTATACCGATGTAGACGGTGTTTACACCGCAGACCCTCGTGTCGTACCAAACGCACGTAAGATGCAGGAAATCTCTTATGATGAGATGTTAGAGTTGGCAACCTTAGGAGCGAAGGTATTGCACAATCGTTCCGTAGAGATGGCCAAGAAGTATGGCGTTCAGTTGGTTGTTCGCTCTAGTTTAAATAAATCAGAAGGTACCGTTGTTAAGGAGGTAGCAAACGTGGAAAGTATGCTTGTTAGCGGAGTCGCAGTAGATAAAAAGGCAGTTCGTATCGCAGTCATTGGTTTGAAGAATGAACCTGGTATTGCATTTAAGTTATTTGATTTGTTGGCAAAGAACAACATCAATGTAGATGTTATCTTGCAGTCCATCGGACGTGAGGATACCAAGGATATTTCCTTCACCGTTAGTGAAGAGCAGGCAGGCGATGCAATGCGCGTATTGAAGGAGAATCAGGATCGTCTGACCATCCAGAAGATTGAAGAAGAGGAGAACGTAGCAAAGCTTTCCATCGTTGGTGCAGGTATGCAGACACATGCAGGCGTTGCAGCGAAGATGTTCGAGGCACTTTATGGTGTTGGCGTAAACATCCGTATGATTGCATCTTCTGAAATCCGCGTTACCGTATTGATTGATGTCAATGACGTAGACGTGGCAATGAAGGCAGTACACGATAAGTTCTTAGGTGAATAATAGAAACAAAGATGGAGAGCAATTTGCTCTCCATTTTTTATAACAAGAATCATAGAAAAAGACCACCGGTTGATCCGGTGGTCTTTGTTTGCATGTGATAGATTTCAATTAGAAATCTGTTAACTCAGCTTTTCTCTTCTCAAGGAATGCGCCCATGCCTTCCTTCTTATCATGTGTATCATTTACAACACCGAAGAGATTTGCTTCCATCTCAACGGCATTCTTGATATCCATGTCATATCCGTTGTTGATTGCAGCCTTAGCAACAGCAACAGCGTAGCTTCCCTTGGAAGCAATCTTAGCTGCCATAGCC
This sequence comes from Lachnospiraceae bacterium, assembly GCA_024690885.1. Taxonomy (GTDB): domain Bacteria; phylum Bacillota; class Clostridia; order Lachnospirales; family Lachnospiraceae; genus XBD2001. Next base: position 15,442 of record JAILOI010000038.1, on the reverse strand, counting down.
TTAGCGGTAGCCATCAATTCTTCTGCAGCAACAACCTTGTTTACAAGACCGATGCGATAAGCTTCCGCAGCATCCACATTGTCGCAAGTGAAGATTAATTCCTTAGCGCGACCCATGCCGATCAAACGAGCAAGTCTCTGTGTACCACCGAATCCAGGGATAATACCAAGTCCGCACTCCGGCTGACCGAAGATTGCGTTCTCAGAAGCGATACGGATATCACAAGCCATTGCAATCTCACATCCGCCGCCCAAAGCGAAGCCGTTAACAGCTGCGATGGTAACCTGACGCATGTTCATCAACTTGAAGAATGGCTCGCTAGCCTTGATACCAAATGCGCGAGCTTCCGGAGCGGTGAAGTTTACCATCTCAGAGATGTCTGCACCTGCTACGAAGGACTTGAACTCGTTGCCCTTCTTGTCAGCGCCACCGGTCAAGATGACAACCTTGATGTCGTCACGCTTCTCGATGTCGGTCAAAGCAACGTTTAATTCGTCCAAAGTTTCACTGTTTAATGCGTTCAAAGCTGCAGGTCTGGTAATCTTCAGTACTGCAATCTCATCAGCAACTTCCAAAGATAAGTTATTGAATTCTCCCATGAAAGAACCTCCTCAAATTATTTTCTATGGTAATTTTCATATTACCGCATTGATAAAAAATTGTCAATGTAAGAAAAGCAAGGAAACATCGGTATTTTTCACAGTTTTTTCGCTCTCGGTTTGGAGCATTTTCTATGGTATAATAAGGAACATGTTTAGAGAAGTAGAGCTGCAAGGGCTCATACCGGCGACCTTGCAATGGTTTCAGAAGAATAAGCGGGACTTGCCCTGGCGGCATACCAACAATCCCTATCATATCTGGGTATCCGAAATTATGCTGCAACAAACCCGGGTGGAAGCGGTGATTCCATATTACGAACGGTTTTTGCACCGCTTGCCTACCATTCGGGATTTGGCAATGTGTCCGGAGGATGAACTGTTAAAACTTTGGGAAGGATTGGGGTACTATAGTCGGGTGCGAAATCTGCAGAAGGCGGCGCAGCGTATGGTGGAATCCTATGACGGCCAGATGCCGCCAACCTATGAAGAAATCCTTACCATGCCCGGAATCGGTGCCTATACGGCGGGCGCCATTGCTTCTCGGGTGTACGAAGAAGTTGTGCCGGCGGTGGATGGCAATGTGCTTCGGATTCTTACACGACTAACGGAGGACGATTCCGATATTGCCAAGGAGAAAACCAAGAAGGCAGCCATTGCCTGGCTTTCTGATGAGATGCGCGCAGGCATTTGTGGTGCCGAGGCGGGGGAATTCAACCAGGCGCTGATGGAACTTGGAGCGACGGTGTGTGTGCCAAATGGAGCAGCCCACTGTGATGTATGCCCTTGGCAGCAGGCCTGTGGTGCATATCAAAATCACACCATCGAACGTTATCCGGTGAAGGCCAAGGCCAAAGCGCGCCGCATCGAAGAGAAAACTGTGCTGTTAATTATGGACGATGACAAGATTTTCATTCGCAAACGCCCCGCTCGTGGGCTGTTGGCCGGGCTGTATGAGTTCCCCGGTGTGGAGGGACGTATTTCCAAGAAACAATGTATATCGTACGTGCGAACGCTGGGGATGGAACCATTGTATGTGGAAGCATTGCCAGAGGCAAAACATATCTTTTCCCATATTGAGTGGCATATGACGGGCTATCTGGTGAAGTTGGATCATACCGCAGATGTACAGCTGCCGGAAGGAATTCTGGTAGCAATTGAAGAGGTGCAGAACACCTACCCGATTCCGGCAGCTTTCGAGAAGTATGCGGCCTGTATCCAATTGGGGGTTGGTGCTGCAGAAGTACGCAAACAGATGGATTTGTGATATAATAGAGGTACATATTTTATGGAGCCGAGTGCAGGGACGCCGATGGCTTGGATTCTTCTTGATGGTAGTTTAGAGAGGAGATTCGTTATGCAAGTGGGAATGAATGAAGGCGCCTTTGGATATATTGGATTTCCGTCGAAACCGGCGGTTGGTGGTGCACAGACAACAAAGGCTGCTGCAAGCGGTGTGGGTTCATCAGAAGATACCAATCAGACCCGTGCCCTAAAGCGGACGGAGTGTCAGACCTGCAAGAATCGCAAGTACCAGGACGGTTCGAACGAGAATGTATCATTTAAAGCAGCGGCTCATATCTCGCCGGAGGCGGCGGCCGGACGTGTGCGTGCCCACGAAAGCGAGCATGTAGCCAACGCATATGACAAGGCCTTCGAGGAAGGCGGCAAGGTGGTCCAAGCCAGTGTATCCATTCACATGGCGGTGTGCCCGGAATGTGGACGGACCTATGTCTCCGGCGGGTTAACCAGAACCAAGATTATGACGCCGGTGGATGAGGCCAATCCTTATAACAAGAGTCAGAAGGAATTATTTGGGGAAGCGACAACAGGGAACAATGCAGATTATCAAGTTTAGAGCAGATAGAATCAGATAATAGAAAACCATGTCCCACAATCCGGGGCATGGTTTTTTGTGCGGATTTTGAAATTGTTGTCTACTTGAATCGATGATATATGAAATAGAGGAGTATAGACATGGATATTGCACAGAAAATTGCAACTGAGCTTGGCATCAAGAAGACCCAGGTGGATGCCACCGTCAAACTGATCGATGAGGGGAACACCATTCCGTTTATTGCCCGTTATCGTAAGGAAGTTACCGGCGCTTTGAATGACGAGGTGCTGCGTAATTTGTATGAGCGTTTGACCTATTTAAGAAACTTAGAAGAGAAAAAGGCATCGGTGCTGGCAAGTATTGAAGAACAGGGCAAGCTGACACCGGAGTTGAAGGCCCAGATTGAAGCGGCAGAGACCCAGGTATTGGTGGATGACTTGTATCGCCCGTATCGTCCGAAGCGTCGGACCAGAGCAACCGTTGCCAAGGAGAAGGGATTAGAGCCTTTGGCTGTGGTCATTATGGAACAGGCCATTACCACTCCTCTGTTAGACGAAGCTGCCAAATACGTAGATGCTGAGAAGGAAGTGGCAACTGCAGAGGATGCACTTGCAGGTGCGAAGGATATTCTTGCAGAGCAGATTTCCGATGAGGCAGACTATCGTACCCGCATTCGTGAAATGACAGAGAAGCAGGGTCGCATCATCTCTGCAGCCAAGGATGAGAAGGCAGCAAGCGTATATGAGATGTATTACGATTTCAATGAACCGGTGGCAAACCTACCGGGCCATCGTGTGTTGGCATTGAATCGTGGTGAGAAAGAGAAATTCTTGACGGTGAAGGTGGAAGCTCCGGAAGAGGAGATTCTTCGTTATCTGAAGAAGCAGATCATTACCGCTGAGAACAAGGAAACCACGCCGGTATTGGAAGAGACCATTGCAGACAGCTATAGCCGTCTGATTGCACCGGCCATCGAGCGTGAAATCCGGAATGAATTGACGGAGAAGGCGGAAGATGGTGCAATCCATGTGTTCGGTAAGAACTTAGAACAACTTTTGATGCAGCCTCCGATTGTAGGTCAGGTGGTACTTGGATGGGATCCGGCATTTCGTACCGGATGTAAGCTGGCGGTGGTAGATGCAACCGGCAAGGTATTGGATACCACCGTCATCTTCCCGACAGAACCACAGAACAAGGTGGAAGAATCCAAGGCCGTTGTAAAGCATTTGATTCAGAAGTATGGCATCAATTTGATTTCCGTAGGTAACGGAACCGCATCCCGCGAGTCGGAGCAGATTATCGTAGATATGTTAAAGGAAATCAATGTACCGGTGCAGTATGTGATTGTCAATGAGGCCGGAGCGTCTGTATATTCTGCAAGTAAGTTGGCAACGGAGGAGTTCCCGAACTTTGATGTGGGACAGCGAAGTGCAACTTCCATTGCCAGACGATTACAAGATCCGCTGGCAGAATTGGTTAAGATTGATCCGCAGTCCATCGGTGTTGGCCAGTATCAGCATGATATGAACCAGAAGAAGTTATCGGAAGCGTTATCCGGTGTGGTAGAGGATTCCGTAAACCGTGTAGGTGTTGATTTGAATACCGCATCGGCACCGTTGCTGGAGTATGTATCCGGTATCAGCAAGCAGATTGCGAAAAATATCGTAGAATATCGTGAGACCAACGGAACCTTCCAGTCCCGCAAGGATCTTCTGAAAGTAGCCAAGCTCGGACCGAAGGCTTTCGAGCAGTGTGCCGGATTTTTACGTATCCGCGGCGGCAAGAATCCGCTGGATGCCACCGGAGTACATCCGGAGAGTTATCATGCGGCAGACGAGCTGTTGAAGGAATTGGGACATAGCCCGGAGGATTTGAAGGCAGGTGGCCTGGCCGGTGTTTCCAAAGAGATTCATGATGAAGAAGCGTTGGCCGAGCGCTTGGGTGTTGGAATTCCAACATTAGAAGATATTGTAAAAGAATTGGAGAAGCCGGGTCGGGATCCGCGAGAAGATATGCCAAAACCAATCCTGCGCAGCGATGTGTTGGATATGAAGGATTTAAAACCGGGTATGGTACTCAAAGGTACGGTACGAAACATCGTAGACTTCGGAGCTTTCGTGGATATCGGCGTGCATCAGGATGGCTTGGTTCATATTTCTCACATGACAGAGAAGTACATTAAGCATCCGTTGGAAGTGGTAAGTGTAGGCGATATTGTGGATGTGGAAGTACTGGATGTGGATATTGCAAAGCAGCGAATTGCGCTATCCATGCGGATTGGTCACGGAGATTCGGCAACAGATACCACCGGCCCGAAGAAGGAACGCAAGCCACAGCCAAACGATCGAACCAAGAGTGGAGAGCCAAATCGCAACCACAAGAATAACCACAAGAAGCCGCAACAGAAGAATCGTTCCAACCAGCCGCAGCGCGGCAAGGACAACGGAAGCTTTGGAACCAGCTTGGGCGGATTGCTTTCCGGCATTAAATTGGATTGACAGGAGCGGAACAACTTCATATAATGTGGTTGAACAAATGAATAGGAATTCTTCGGGGCAGGGTGAAATTCCCGACCGACGGTGAGTCTTTGATAGATAAGTCCGTGACCTGCGTAGCATACGCAGCTGAACCGGTGTGATTCCGGTACCGACAGTAAAGTCTGGATGGGAGAAGATAATAGAAGCGCATAGTGTAATGTTGTTATTGATTGCCCCGAGTATCTTAGGATATTCGGGGTTTTTTACTGTGAACTTTGGTCTTTACTTTCTAGAGAATTCCTACATATGAAAGGAAGCGTGTAACATGACAGACACAACAAACAAGACAAACAGTAACTATCAGAATGTATGGACAGCACACAAGTCCATCAGCAATGCGCGGTTTCTAGCTGTAACAGCTATGCTTTCCGCATTGGCATTTGTATTGATGTATTTAGATTTTGCAATTCCCTTTTTGATCCCGGGATTTGTTAAGATGGATTTTTCGGAACTTCCGGCATTGATCGCCGCATTTTCCATGGGACCGGTATCCGGCGTGATGGTGTGCTTAATCAAGAACTTACTGCATTTGTTCGTGACCTCCACCGGAGGCATCGGCGAATTGTGTAACTTCTTGTTGGGTGCAGCATTCGTTCTTCCGGCAGGCTTGATTTATCAGCATAAGAAGACCAAGAAGACCGCAATCGGAGGAGCATTGGTTGGCGCTATTTCCATGGCAATCATCAGCTTCCCGGTCAATCTGTTCATTACCTATCCGGTATATGAGCAGTTATACTTCGGCGGATCCGTTGAGCCAATCATTGGAATGTACCGTGAGATTCTTCCTGCAGTACAGAATTTGTGGCAGTGCTTATTGATTTTCAATGCACCGTTTACTTTTGTGAAGGGATTACTTTCCGTTATTATTACCTTATTTATTTACAAACCATTGTCACCGGTTTTGCACGGTCGTCAATAGTTACATAAAATGCTTGTGGCCGGTCCAAGACAACTTGGGCCGGTTTTGTTATTTTCGGAAAAAGTATGCTATACTGAAGTATCGAAGAGCAATCAGGAGGAAGACGGCATGCCGATTACATTTCAGGCGAAAATTGATGAGCGGGATTTATTTCGATTTAACATGAGACATACCTATACATCCTTTGTGGGAATTGTATCCATCGTAGCGGCGATTCTGATTTTTGCCATTGCAATTGCGATGCATGAACGTCTGGGCACCGAGAATGTTGTGCTTTATTGCGTAGTAGGCGCATTGTTTTTGATCTATACGCCAATAAGTCTGAAGATGCGCACGAAGGCCGTGATGGCCATGGATTCACCCCTGGCACATCCGATCACCTACACCTTGCAGGAGGATGGGATTGCAATCAAAACAGAGGTGACTGCAACAACAACGGATACGGATGCCTTTTTACCGTATGATTTGGTTTATCGCGTGCTGCTGACGAGGGATTATCTGTTGATTTACAGTGGTCGCAAGAATGCATATATTATACCGAGACATTGTGTGGATGGAAATTTGGAAGAAATTTTATCGGTATTCCGTTCCAAATTAAAGCCATATCAGTTAAGCATATAGGAGTTTTCATGATTATAGAAACAAACAAGCCGGAGGAGACCTACGGGTTTGCCAAGCAATTAAGTGAACAGGCCAAGCCGGGCCAGGTGTTTACCTTGACTGGAGATTTGGGCGTAGGCAAGACGGTGTTTACCAAGGGATTTGCAGCCGGATTAGCAGTGACAGAGGATGTGAACAGTCCGACCTTTACCATTGTCCAGGAGTATACCTCCGGACGGATTCCCTTTTATCATTTTGATGTATACCGCATTGGGGATGTGGAAGAGTTGTACGAGATTGGTTTTGATGACTATCTCTACGGCGATGGTGTTTGCATGATTGAGTGGGCGAATCTGATTGAGGAAGCTTTGCCTGATGTGCGCACCGATATTGTAATTGAGAAGGATCTTGAGCGGGGGTTTGATTATCGCAGAATTACTGTGGAGGAGCATACGTAATGAAGATTCTTGGAGTAGACAGCTCAGGATTGGTTGCTAGTGTAGCAATCGTAGAAGATGATAACTTGTTGGCGGAGTATACCGTTAATTATAAGAAAACCCATTCACAGACCTTGCTTCCAATGTTGGATGAGATTGTGAATATGACAGAACAGCAGCTGGAAGAAGTGGATGCAATTGCAGTGGCAGCAGGCCCGGGATCGTTTACCGGACTTCGTATTGGCGCAGCTACGGTGAAGGGATTGGGATTGGCTCTGGAGAAGCCGATTGTTCCGGTACCGACCGTGGATGGCTTGGCCTATCAACTGTGGGGCGCGACAGATTATATCTGCCCATTGATGGATGCCAGACGCAAGCAGACCTATACCGGAATCTACGGATTTGAAGAAGGACGCTTTGTTGTTCATAAGGAGCAGTGTGCAGTTGGAATCGAAGAGATTCTTGCTGCAGTAAATGACCTGGGACATCCGGTAATTTTCTTGGGAGACGGAGTTTCGGTCTTTGCCAAAGATATAGAAGCCCTATGCAAGGTGCCATATCAGTTTGCACCGGCACATTGTAATAAGCAGAGTGCTGCGGCAGTAGCAGCATTGGGACTACAATATATGCAGGAAGGCAAGGTGGTCAGTGCGGCAGAGTTCCGCCCGGAGTATTTGCGCTTGTCTCAAGCAGAGCGGGAACGATTAGAGAAAGAACAGAAGGAGTCATAATTGGAATCAAACGTTCGGATACGAGAGGCGACGATGGCAGATGCAGATGCGCTGGCAGAAATTTCCCTCGCAAGTTTGGATTTGCCATGGCGCGCTGCTGATTTTGTTCAGGCAGTGGAGAATCCGTTGGCAGCGGTATGTGTTGCAGAAGATACGGATGGAATCTGTGGATATGTGGTGTTGTATCATGCGGCGGACGAGGGAGAAATCCCCTCTGTGGCAGTGGATGCCGCCAAACGTCAGCGCGGAATTGCCAAGGCGTTAATACAACAGGCTTTTTCTGAAGTGATACCCCAAGGCGTCAAGAAGGTGTTTTTGGAAGTGCGGGAGAGCAATCTTCCGGCGCGGGCGCTCTATGACGGACTGGGATTTTTGCAGGTGAGCATTCGGAAGAATTTCTATACGAATCCGACGGAGAATGCCTGCCTTATGATGTGTTTGATTGGATAGAAGCAGGAGAATAGAATGCTGGATATATGTTTACTTGGAACCGGTGGCATGATGCCGTTGCCGGGGAGATGGCTGACCGCCCTTTTGGCGCGATACAATGGCAGTAGCTTGCTGATTGATTGCGGCGAGGGGACACAGATTGCCATGAAGGAGGCCGGGTTTAGCCCGAAGCCGATTGATACCATACTTTTTACCCATTATCATGCAGACCATATCAGTGGGCTGCCGGGATTCTTGCTTAGTATGGGTAATTCCGACCGGACAGAGCCGGTGACCATGGTGGGACCCAAGGGGCTAGAGAAGGTGGTCAATGCGCTGCGTGTGATTGCGCCGGAGCTGCCTTTTGAAATTCGCTTTGTAGAACTGTCGGAAGCGGACGAATACTTGGAGATGCAGGGATACCGGATTCATGCCTTCCGCGTGAATCACAATGTTACCTGTTATGCCTATACTTTGGAGATTCCGCGTGCAGGCAAGTTTGATGCGGAAGCAGCGAAGCGACAGGAAATTCCATTGAAATTCTGGAACCCATTACAGAAGGGACAGACAGTGGAGGAAGATGGCGTGGTTTATACACCGGATATGGTGATGGGGCCGGACCGCAAAGGCATCAAGGTGACGTATTGCACGGATACCAGACCGACGGCTCATATTGTTGAGAGTGCGTTGGATTCCGACCTTCTAATTTGCGAAGGCATGTATGGGGAACATGACAAGGAAGCAGATGCCAAGAAGAAGAAACATATGACCTTTTACGAAGCGGCCAAGATTGCCCGTGATGCGCGGGTGAAGCAGATGTGGCTGACACACTATAGTCCATCCATGGTGGACGGACGTCGTTATATGAAGGAAGTGAAGTCCATTTTCCCGGAGACGTATCTGGGCAAGGACGGCAAAACAGTGGAGTTGGATTTTGAGGAGGAGCTATGAAAAGTATAGGAAGGTATATTATAACCGGAATCATTTTAGCAGTCTTAGTGGTTTCCTTTTTCATTTATTTGCAGAAAAATCCGGCAACATCTAAGACACAGGATACCACCAATCAGATGTCGGAGTTGGACAAGGTATTGGCCAAGGATTTTGCGTCCAATTATCCATCCACACCCCGGGAAGTGATTAAGTGGTATAATCGGATTCTGATGCTCTACTATAGTCAGGAGTTCAAGGGGGATGAACTGGACCGGTTGACGAACCAGGCAATGTGTATGTTTGATGAGGAATTGGCATCCAACAACCCGAAAGAAATCTATCTGACTTCCGTGGAAGCGGAGATTGCAGATTATAAGGACAAAGGACGGAAATTGGTGACGGCCGATGTGGCGGATAGCGAAGATGTCATCTATGATACGGTCAATGGTGATGATATGGCTTATATTGTAGGAAACTACTTCGTGAAGGAAGGCACAAGTTATTCCCGCACCTATCAGAAGTACGCCCTGCGTAAGGATGCCGATGGGCAATGGAAGATTTTAGGTTATCAGCTCTGTGATGAGTATGGAGACCTATTGAATTAGCAAGGAAGTAAACATGAGTGACAAAGAAATCAAAATACTGGCAATCGAAAGCTCCTGCGACGAGACGGCAGCAGCAATTGTGGTGAATGGACGAGAGGTACGAAGCAATATTATCTCTACCCAGATTCCGTTGCATACCCTCTATGGTGGCGTCGTTCCGGAAATCGCATCTCGTAAGCATACGGAGCGAATCAACCAGGTGGTGACGGCAGCGTTAGAGGAGGCCGGCGAAACCCTAGACAGTATTGATGCAGTAGCAGTAACCTATGGCCCCGGGCTGGTAGGCGCCCTTTTGGTGGGTGTTGCAGAGGCTAAGGCTATAGCATTTGCCAAGAAACTCCCGCTGGTGGGCGTACACCACATCGAGGGACATATTAGCGCAAATTATATCGAAAATCCGGAATTAGAACCGCCGTTTTTATGCCTGGTGGTGTCCGGCGGACATACCCATTTGGTCCGGGTGAAGGACTACGGGGATTATGAAATCCTGGGACGTACCGTGGATGATGCGGCAGGAGAAGCATTTGACAAGGTGGCACGTGCCATCGGTTTGGGATATCCGGGTGGCCCGAAGATTGAACAAAAGGCTCTGGAAGGAGATGCCAATGCAATCCCGTTCCCTAAGGCGAAAGTGGCAGATCATCCCTATGATTTCAGCTTCAGTGGCTTGAAGTCTGCGGTGTTAAACTACATCAACGGAGCGAAGATGAAGGGCGAAAGTGTAAACGAGGCGGATATTGCAGCGTCCTTCCAGAAGGCAGTAGTGGATGCACTGGTGGATCATGCTATGCTGGCAATCGATGAGTTTGGCAGCGACAAGTTTGCAATCGCCGGCGGAGTGGCATCCAACGGGGCATTCCGTGAAGCGATGCGTAAGGCATGTGAGAAGAAGGGCGTGAAGTTTTATCATCCATCACCAATTTTGTGTACCGACAATGCAGCGATGATTGGCGCAGCCGCATACTATGATTATATGGGCGGCAAACGTGATGGATGGGATTTGAATGCAGTACCGAATTTAAAGCTGGGCGAGCGATAGGAGCAAATATGAGCACGTACACCGCGATAATACTCGCAGGAGGCAGTGGCAAGCGCATGGGCTCGGATATTCCGAAACAATATCTGAAGCTGGGCGGCAAGCCGCTGCTTTATTATCCATTGATGACATTTGAACATAGCAAGATTGATGAGATCATTCTGGTGGTGGCAGAGGGCGAAGAAGAGTACTGTCGCAAGCGCTTTGTGGAAGCGTATGGCCTCACCAAGGTGAAAGCCATCGTAGCCGGCGGCAAGGAACGATACGATTCGGTCTATCAGGGCCTGATGCAGGCAACCGGAGATTATGTGTTGATTCACGATGGCGCACGGGCATTTATTACGGAAGAAATCATACATAATACGATGGAAGAAGTGCAAAAGTGCCACGCCTGCATCGTTGCCGTGCCAGTCAAAGATACCATCAAACAGGCGGATTCGAACCAGGTGGTTACGGCAACCGTAGATCGAAGCTGCCTGTGGTCGGTGCAGACACCTCAGGCATTTGAACGGGAATTGCTAGTTATTTCTTATAAGAAAGTACAAGAACAATCCATGGAAGGAATTACAGATGATGCCATGATTGTGGAACGTGCCGGCAATGGCCCGGTTAAGGTGGTCTTAGGAAGCTATGAAAACATCAAGATTACCACCCCGGAAGACATGGTTTATGGGGAGGCAATTTTAGCCCATAGACAGGGCGTTTGAGGCGTATTATAAAAATCTTAAAAATTTATAAAACTTGTATTGACACAGCGGAAATCTGTGTGATAGAATACAGTTCGTGCCGCAAAAGGGCACAAATAAGTGGAGAGGTATCGAAGCGGTCATAACGAGGCGGTCTTGAAAACCGTTTGTCCGAAAGGGCGCAGGGGTTCGAATCCCCTCCTCTCCGCTTACGGAAAGCGAGACGGGAATCCATCGAAAACGGTGTGATCCCCGTTTCGCTTATTTTACGGCTTCCGGCGGATATCCGCACCGCGCCGCGTATGCGTCTGCAGCCTCCGGCGGATACCTGCACCGCGCCGTTCCGCAGAGCGTTATTTTGCCCGCGGCATTGCGGGAAATCCCGATCCTTGTTATAATCGAACGGCCGGATAAAGCGGCCGGAGCATCCATAGAAAGCGATGGGTATGACAGTATGCTTACGATCAGAAACGGAAAAACCTATGTAAAAGGCGGCGCGTTCGATGAAAGAACGCTGTATGTAAAAGACGGACGTTTCGTGTCCGTAAAAGAAGCCGGGGAGGTCCCTCATGGCGGCGTATCGGAGGAAGTCGACGCTTCCGGATGCTTCGTCATCCCGGGGCTTACGGACCTGCATTTCCACGGCTGCGTGGGCTTCACCGTCGGGAACGGCACCGATGAAGCGATCGAGACGATCGCGCGCTACGAAGCCGCAAGCGGCATCACGCAGATCTGTCCGGCGACGAGCACCGCGGCGGAGGATACGCTGACGGCGGCGGCGCAGAGCGCCTGCCGGTTCGCGAAACGGCAGAATATCGGCATGGTGACCGAAGACGACGGGACGGATCCCGGGCCGTCACCGACAGGCGCCGATCCGCGTGATCCCGTTTTTGCGTCCCTCGTCGGCCTGCATATGGAGGGCCCGTTCTTTTCCTACGAAAAGAGGGGCGCGCAGGATCCGATCTTCCTGCGTGAGCCGGACGCGGCTATGGCGGAACGGCTCCGTATCGCGTCGGGCGGCCTGTATAAGATCATGGACCTCGCGCCGGAGCTTCCGGGCGCGGACGAGTTCATTCTGGCGGAAAAGGAACACGCGGTCATTTCACTCGCGCATTCGGCGGCGGATTACGAAACGTCCGTCCACGCGATGGAACTCGGCGTTTCGCATATGACGCATCTTTACAACGGCATGAAAGGGATCGCGCACCGTGCGCCGGGACCGGTCATGGCGGCGATGGACTGTCCGCACGTGGAGGCGGAGCTCATCTGTGACGGCGTGCATGTGAAGGCGCCGGTCGTGCGCGCGACCTTCCGTTTCCTCGGAAAGGAACGGATCATCATGATCAGCGATTCGCTCGCGGTCGCCGGACGCCCGGACGGCATTTATCTCTTCGGCAGGCAGCCCGTCCGCAAGGAAGGGAAACTGTGTACGCTGGAAGGGACCGACACGATCGCCGGCTCCTGCGCGAACCTGATGCAGGGCATGGTGAACGCGGTGCTGGAAATGGGCATTCCGCTCTCCGACGCCGTTCTGTGCGCGGCGGAAAACCCGGTCCGGTGCCTCGGGCTCTCAGACCAGTTCGGCACGCTCGATCCCGGGAAATGGGCGAGTTTCGTACTGCTGGATGAAAACGACCTTTCCGTCCGTGCCGTGTACAACCGCGGCGTGAAGATCCCCGTGGAATGACGTTCATTTCCGGCGGACCGCAGGCGGCGGCCGGAGATGAGACGGGACCGGGGCGTCCCCGGGAAAGGCAGTTTCAATGGAGTATACCGTATCACAGGCTTCCATGCAGTTTATGACGATCGCGGCGGTGTCCGGCGTCCTCATTCCCTTCGCGCTTCTTTATTATTTCCGGAAGCGGGACGGGACGAAGGTCATGACGTTCCTCATCGGCGCGGCCGTTTTCGCGATCTTTGCGGTCTATCTGGAGGATATGTTCCATGCGCTGGTGTTCAGGACGCCGGCGGGGAACTTTCTCCAGTCCAATATTCTGATCTACGCGCTCTATGCGGGAGCCGCGGCGGGACTTTTTGAGGAGTGCGGGCGGTACGCCGCCTTCCGGTTCGTTCTCCGAAACGACGCCGACGACGATCACAACGCGCTCATGTACGGCGCGGGGCACGGCGGCGCGGAAGCGATCTACGTCCTGACGTTCGGAATGGTCAATAATATCCTGACCGCCAGAATGATCAACAGCGGCGAGATCGCGTCCTTCCTGGAAAATTTAAACGGCGATGATCTTGCGGCGGCCACGCAGGCGATCACCACGCTTGCGGAAGCGGATCCGCGGATCTTCCTGATCGGCATTGCGGAGCGCGTCTTCGCGATCGCAGCGCACATCGCACTGTCCGTCCTGGTCTGGTTCGCGGTGCAGGACAAGCGGAACGGATATCTTTTCCCGACCGCGATCGCGCTGCATATGCTGCTGGATTTTGTCGCGACCTACATGTCGACGGCCTCCTCTGTTTTCCTGGCGGAGGGTGCGGTCGCGCTCTGTTCGGCGGCTCTGTGTTTCATCGCGTTCATGGTTTGGAAAAAGCTGCACATAGAAGAGGAAGAAAACGAAGAAGGTCCGGATGAGGATTAGGGACCGGAAAAACGGAGACGGGAACATGACTATCGAAGAAGCTGTCATCAAAGTAAAAAAGACTTTTGCGGATGCTTTCGGCGGGGAGGCGGACGCCGTCTATTTTGCGCCGGGGCGGGTGAATCTTATCGGCGAACACGTCGATTACAACGGGGGACACGTTTTTCCGTGCGCGCTGACGCTCGGGACCTACGGCGCTTTCCGGAAGCGCGCGGATAAAAAGATCCGGCTGATTTCCGCCAATTTCCCGGAAAACGGCGTCGAAGAGCTTCCGGCCGGCGTCTTTGCGCCGCTGTCGTCGGACAGCTGGACGGCCTATGTTCTCGGCGTCGTCTGGGCGTATGCCGGGGACGGATATATCTGCGATACCGGCTTTGACCTAGCGATCTACGGGACGCTTCCGGGCAAATCCGGCCTGTCTTCAAGCGCGTCGCTCGAGGTCCTCGTCGGTACGGCGCTCATGGACCAGTACGGGTTTGCATGCGGACAGGTGCGGAATGCCCTGCTCGGCCAGAAGGCGGAAAATAAATATGTGGGCGTCAACTGCGGTATCATGGACCAGTTCTCCTCCGCGATGGGAAAGAAAGACCACGCGATCTTCCTGGACTGCGCGTCTTTATCCTATCAGCATGTGCCGCTTGATCTCGGGGATGCGTCGCTCGTGATCGTCAACACGAATAAGCCGCACGTCCTTGCGGATTCCGCGTACAACGAGCGGCGTGCCCAGTGCGAGACCGCCTTCGCTGAACTGAAGGCGGTGAGGCCCGATCTTCCGTCGCTCTGCGCGCTGACGCCGGAAGAATTCCTTGAGATCGGCAGTGCCATCAAGGATCCGGACCGTTACCGCCGCGCGCGGCATGCGGTCATGGAAGAAGCCCGCACACGCTGCGCCGTAGCGGCGCTCCTCGGCGGACAGCTTACGGAATTCGGACGCCTCATGAACGCCTCGCACGTCTCGCTCCGCGACGATTTTGAAGTATCCTGCCCGGAACTCGACCTGCTGGCGTCCCTTGCATGGGATACGGAAGGCGTGATCGGCGGCCGCATGACCGGCGGCGGCTTCGGCGGCTGCACGGTCAATATCGTACGGAACGAAGCGGTGGAAGGATTCGTAAAGAACGCCGGCGCCGCCTACCGGAAGGAGATCGGCTACGACGCCTCGTTCTATGTGCTCGGCGCGGGAGAGGGCGCTCGCTGCGTCGGATAAGCGTCCGGACTGTCTTATAAGGGGCGTTCCGGTTGCTATTTCAGTGTTTCTCATATATAATGATAGTTGTGAATTTGCGCGTAGTCGGAAAAACGCGTGGTAAATAAAAACTCAATTCAAGAAAGAGGCGCACAAGTATGGGAAAATGCACAAACAAAGAGCTGGCCATCGAAGCGACGAAAGCTCGTAAACTGGCCGTGCAGATGGTGTACGAAGCATCGTCTGGACATCCGGGCGGATCGCTCAGCTGTCTTGACATCCTGACGACACTGTATTTCGACACGATGAACGTCGATCCGGA
>JAILOI010000002.1 GCA_024690885.1 Lachnospiraceae bacterium | reverse complement strand
TGGGCTATATTTCTTACAAAACTGTTTATAGCTTTTAGCTTGAGTATTATCGGCAGCTTTTACTTCAACAGGAATAAGTTCTCCCTCTACTTCGTATATGAAATCAACTTCAGCAGTGTTGCCAGAACGCCAGAAGAATGGTTGCTTTCCTAGCGATTTTAATTCATTTAAAACATAGTTCTCTGCGAAGGCTCCTTTATATCTAACATAAAGATCAGATTCCTCTAAAATCGTATTTACAGAAATCTTTGCCTTTGCTCGTAAAAGTCCAATATCAGACATATAAACCTTTTTTTTAAATCGTTTATTATCTCTCTATACGTATTTTTTACAACTCCTGTCCTCTTTGACACAATTATGCAAAAAGTCCTATGACTTTTGCAATTACATCAAAAAATCATAGGACTATTATGTACTTCAAGTATAACACGCTTCATTCCCTGTGATTTAGCGCCAGGGTTGTCGTTGCCGTAGCCCTCAAGAAGGATGTGCCAATCAAAATCCTATTTTTTGATGATTCCAAGCATCATACCAAATACTTGGTTTAAGAATTCCTCTTTACTTTCATCAAATTGACATTCAATGTAGCCTGCCTTTTTATTCCCCAGCATAATAACGCCGGCCAGCATCATCCAATAAATAAAGCCTACCTTTTTGGCGTTATCATCCAGTTCAAAGCTATGACTATCCTTCCCCGATTCCAGGAATTCAGCGATTTTATCAATTATGGATTCACCAACTTGATAAATATCATCCAAAAGAGGAATGGTCCCCCGGGACGGGGTTATAGGGCCAAAATCACGCCTCCTCATCAATCTGAGGCTCCTTACATGATTTTGGCCCTATAACCCCGTCCCGGGGGACCAAAATTTACTCCAGTGGTAGACACATCTGTCGGTCAATCCAAGACTCCTGCACTACGTCATGTACCTGATCTCCCGGCATATAATTGCCGATTAAAAAAGGTGACATCGGATCGTGACGTCGACTCTGCGCAAGCACCACCGCATTCTCCGCATTGGCATAGCAATATCGGCAGAGATGCTTACACGTATTGTATGCTCCAATATCGCAGGAAAGATAGCACGCACATTCCGCCCGGGCACCCTTGCGGTTCGGTGCCAACAGACGGTTTCCAATGGCTTTTTCATAATCGCTGATTTTCATGCAGCCACCACAATCTGCGCCATAGGGTGCCAAATCATCCCCTTCGGCGCAAGGCTTTACCGTCATATGATGCTGCGTAGCTATTGCAATCAACTCTTTTCCAAGCGCAATCCGATCCGAGGCAGATACTTCTCGCGCCTCAGGAAAATTTTTTCGCACCTTCGGGTATAGATCGATAAAGCTAATCACCGCTGTTTTCGTATACCCATCCAGTGCCTCGGCAATCTGCGCAAACGCCTTCCGGTGATAGTCCAAAGTGTAGCGGTCCGACAACAGAATCGGATCATAACGCCACCCGATGGCATCCACGCCCACAAGCTGCGACAACTTCTGAAAATCCGCAATCACCTGATGCTTATCGGGCACGTTCGGCTCAATATCCTTCCCATAGGGCGTCAGCGTCACAAACCAGTACTGTCCATAGTCTTTTAACAACTCCATATACGGAAACATGGGTGCCGGGTTCTTGGTGCAAAACCCTATGGCATCCACCACCGCCGGATCCAGCCGATAGCGGCTGACCTGGTGCTCATTGTATGGATTGCGCACGCACACAAATCCCGCTTTTAACCGATTTGCAAACCAGGTTGCATAAAACGCCGGAATGTCAGTGCGTTGTCCGGTATTAAGAATCATCTACTTCGCCTCGTAATTTTTTGCCTGTTCAATCACATCTTCCATAATTTCCTTGGTCATGCCACCCGGAATATAGCCCAGCACGTTGCCGTCTTCATTGATAATAAACGTCGTCGGAAAAGACGTAATATAATACGGCAGTTGCAAGCTGGCGCCTTCATCCATCAGCACAGGATAGGTGTATCCATTCTCATCCAAAAAGTTCTGAATACCGGCGATATCCTGCTCATCGCCAAGATTCGGAAACGCCACCGAAAGGATTACGACCTCCGGATCCTCCTGCTTCGAATACTCCTCATACAACTCTTGAATATACGGCATCTCCGCCCTGCAAGGCGGGCACCAGGTGGCCCAGAAGTTTAGAAAAACAATCTTGCCGCGATAATCCGCCAACGTATGGGTCTTGCCATACTGATCCGTCAGAGTAAAGTCCGGTGCCGCAATAAGCTCCTCTTCTGCCGGAGCCTCTGAAGATTCTTCCACCGCATCTGACTCATCTTTTACCGTTTCATCTGTGGCAACCTCAGTATCTGCATCCGCTTCTTTTCCCTTTTTCTCCTCGGTTTTTACCTCGGCCGCACCAAACTGAGAGAGATATCCGGAGATGCTGTTCAGCTTACCTGTAAACATCATGATACCCATGACAATCATCAGCGCCGCGCCGATTTTGACGGTATACTTGACCACGTCCCGATGTCTTCCGAAAAACTCCAGCAACGTGGTGGTAAAAAAGCCCACCAGCAAAAATGGGATGATATATCCCAGTGTGTACACCCCAATCAACAGAAATCCGGTCACTGCAGAGCCGGCTGTCGCCGCCATAATTAACACAGACGACAGAATCGGTCCGATACACGGACTCCAGGCGAAGCTGATCACAAAGCCCATAATCAAAGCGGTAATCGGTGACATCGTCAGCTTTCCCAGATCAAAAGGAAGCCGCACTTCCTTGTCCAACAGGTTGCTGCGTCCGAAAATCCCAAGCTGGTATAAACCAAACAAAATCACAATGATTCCGCCAATGCGCACAAACACCAGCTGATTTCCACTGAAGAATCGCCCCAGCACGCTTAGGCCCATACCCAGCAGGAAGAAGGCAAAACTGATACCGATAACAAAAAAGATGGTGTTAAGAATCACCTTTTTTCGATCATAATGACGCTTTCCATCTTCCCCCACGCTTAGGGGTCCGCCGGAGAGATACCCCACGTACACCGGCAACAGCGGTAGCACACACGGAGAAAAGAAACTTAACAATCCTTGTATAAATACAGTAATAAACGTAACATTCATTCTACAATCCTCATAAATCACTAAATATATTTCACACAATCAGATTGTATCACATCTTTGCAAAAAAATGGACCCCCGGGACGGGGTTATAGGGCCAAAATCACGCCTCTCCATCAATCTGAGGCTCCTTACATGATTTTGGCCCTATAACCCCGTCCCGGGGGTCCAAAAAAAATTATTTCCGTTGGCTGGCGCCCTTCAAACGCGCCATGGCACGGGCCATATTGGCATTGCTGATTTCATACTCAATACGGCTCTGCTTCTGCTGCATCTGCTCTCTCGCACGCTCTAACGCCTCCTGCGCCCGGAAGGTATCAATCTCTTCCGGCTTCTCGCAAGAATACGCCAAAATCTTCGTACTACCATCCGGATACACCGTCACCAAACCATCGGAAATGATGGCATGCTGCCAGCTTCCATCGGAAAGTTTGAAGCGGATTTCCCCCACCTCAACCACGCCGGTGAACACCTCGTGATGGTTCATGATTGCCATCTCCCCGTCAACACCCGGGAAAATCAAGATTTCCGTCTCGCCATCATAAAACACACGGTCGCAGGCCACTATTTTTAAATGAAATAATGATGCCATAGGCTACTCCTTTGCCAGCTCGGCAGCTTTCTTTTTCACATCCTCGATGGTTCCCACATTGAAGAATGCCGCTTCCGGATAGGAATCCATCGCACCATCCAGAATGGCCTTGAACCCATTTACCGTCTCAGCCACCGGAACGAACTGTCCCTTGACGCCGGTAAAATTCTCAGCCACAGA
Source organism: Lachnospiraceae bacterium (assembly GCA_024690885.1). Taxonomy (GTDB): domain Bacteria; phylum Bacillota; class Clostridia; order Lachnospirales; family Lachnospiraceae; genus XBD2001. The sequence goes on along the minus strand of JAILOI010000002.1, from coordinate 20,888 downwards.
GAACGGCTGGGACAAAAAGCGCTGTACCTTACGCGCACGATAAACCGTCAACTTATCCTCGTCGGAAAGCTCCTCCATACCAAGGATAGCGATGATATCCTGCAACTCCTTGTACTTCTGTAGAATCTCCTGCACCCCGCGGGCCACCGCGTAATGCTCCTCGCCAACCACATCCGGCTCCAAAATACGGGAAGTGGACTCCAGCGGATCCACTGCCGGATAGATACCCTGCTCCACGATTTTTCTGGACAACACCGTGGTGGCATCCAGATGAGAAAAGGTGGTGGCAGGCGCCGGATCCGTTAAATCATCCGCCGGCACATACACAGCCTGCACGGAAGTGATGGAACCGTTCTTGGTGGAAGCGATACGCTCCTGTAATTCACCCAGGTCGTTGGCCAGCGTCGGCTGGTAACCAACCGCAGAAGGCATACGACCAAGCAGCGCCGACACCTCGGAACCTGCCTGCACAAAACGGAAGATATTATCTATAAAAAGCAGCACGTCCTGCTTTTTTACATCACGAAAATACTCCGCCATGGTAAGTCCCGTCTCAGCCACACGCATACGCGCTCCCGGCGGCTCGTTCATCTGACCGAACACCAGGGCCGTCTTGTCCAAAACACCGGACTCGCCCATCTCCGTCCACAGATCGTTACCCTCTCGGGAACGCTCACCAACACCGGTGAAGATAGAGTAACCGCCGCTTTCCGTTGCAATGTTATGAATCAACTCCTGAATGAGCACGGTTTTACCAACGCCGGCTCCGCCAAAAAGTCCGACCTTACCGCCCTTGGCATAAGGAGCAAGCAAGTCGATGACCTTGATACCGGTCTCCAGCATCTCCACCACCGGGCTTTGTTCCTCGAAGGTCGGCGGCTCCCGATGAATGCTCCAGTGCTCGCCATCTGCAAGGGACGCCCCATTGTCCAGGGTATCACCCAACACATTGAATAAGCGACCCAGGGTCTGCTCGCCAACCGGTACCGAAATTGCTGCACCGGTAGCCACCACTTCCATGTCGCGACACAGGCCCTCGGAAGGCGCAAGCATAATGCATCGCACCACGCCAAGCCCAATGTGCTGGCTCACCTCCATAACTCTCTTTTCCTCCCCTACCATCACGTAGAGGGCATCTCGAATGGCAGGTAGGTCATTGTCTGTAAATTCCACGTCCACAACCGGTCCCGAGACCTGGACGATTTTGCCTTTTAATTCCATGATTTACCTCTTCTACCTCTTAGATTTCTTTTTCTTCTTCAGCGCCTTGGCACCACCGATTACCTCCGTAATTTCCTGGGTAATCTGGGCCTGACGCACTCTATTAAATTCAATGGACAGCTCATGAAGAATCGCCTCCGCATTATCCGTTGCCGACTGCATCGCCATCATGCGGGCATTTTCCTCGCTGGCAAAACACTCCACCATGGCACCGTAAATAAACCCGGTAAAGTGGTTGTGCACCAGCTTCTCCAACACCGTTTTTAGGGATGGGTAAAAAGGATACCAGCTGTCTCCACCGTTTTGGATTGCCTCCAACTCGTAACTGCTGATGGAATGCACGTGCTTCGTGCCCTCTTTTAACTCCAAAGCGGCCTTACTGGTGCCTTCCACGTCTTCCGTGATTTCTTTCGCCTGTTCCTTCAAAAACTTGTGGGTCTTCAATGGAAGCAAACGCTCCACGCAAGTCTCCTCCGTCACGGAGTTAAGCATCTTCGTGTAGATCACATCGATGTGGTCCAGCTCCTCCCGGTTGTACAAATCGATCATGTACTCGGCAATGAGGCGCGCCCGGTGCATGGACGGATTATTGGATGAAAAGACAAACGACTCATCCACGTTGTACCCGTTATTTTTAAAATACGCCCGGCCAACTTCACCAACCACAAACAGCTGATACTCGTCCCGCGATAGGTTGGCCACACGCTCCTCCGCCAACTTAATGGCGTTGTGATTGTAAGCGCCGGCCATGCCCTTGTCACCGGTGAACACGATGAAGCCTCTGCGCTTTTTCACTTCCTGCTCATCCTCAATTCGGTTATCGAAATAGATGTGGCGAATATCCGGAAAATGCGCCAGATTCTCCGCAATTCCAACCTGGGTTCCGATGAAAAAAGGCTCCGTGTCCTCAAGCTTCTGCTTTGCCTTCCTTAACTTCATGGAAGACATCATATACATGGCACGGGTAATCTTCATGGTGTCCTGAATGCTATTGATTCGTTTCTGAATTTCCTTCGTACTCGCCATGACTTACTCCTGATTCTCTTTGAATGCCAAAGCAGCCTCCACAATTGCGTCCTTGATTTCGTCCGTCAAATCCTTAGAAGAATTCAGCTGACTGATGATATCCCCATGCTCTGTGGCAAAAAATCCCAGCAAATCCCCACGGAATTTACGCAGCTTGGAAATCTCCACATCGCTGAATACATGGGCGTTGGCAGCCACCAGCATGATGACCTGCTCCGCCATGGAAAAAGGTCTACCCAGCGGCTGTTTGAGAAGTTCCATCAAGGCACGGCCATGGGCTAACTGCTTCTTGGTCGCATCGTCCAAGTCGGAAGAAAACTGTGTGAAGACTTCCATCTCGCGATACTGAGCCAAGTCAATACGAATGGAACCTGCGGCCTTTTTCATTGCCTTGGTCTGCGCCGCACCACCAACACGGGATACGGAAAGACCCACGTTGACTGCCGGACGCTGACCGGCGTTGAACAACTCGGATTCCAGGAAAATCTGACCATCGGTAATGGAGATTACGTTGGTCGGAATATACGCCGATAAATCACCGGCCTGGGTTTCAATAATCGGAAGGGCCGTAATGGAACCGCCACCGGCCTCATCGGTAATACGAGCGCTGCGCTCCAATAAACGGGAATGCAAGTAGAATACATCACCCGGATAAGCCTCACGTCCCGGAGAACGTTCCAGCAACAGAGAAATCGCACGATACGCTACCGCATGCTTGGAGAGATCGTCGTAGACAATCAACACGTCCTTGCCGCTGTACATAAAGTACTCCGCCAAAGCCGTACCCGCATAAGGAGCGATGTACTGCAATGGTGCCGGATCTGCGGCGGTTGCACTGACGATGATAGTGTAATCCATGGCACCGTTGTCTTTTAACGTATTCACTAGTTTTGCAATGGTGGATGCCTTCTGACCGATGGCCACGTACACACAGATCACATCCTTGCCCTTCTGGTTAATGATGGTATCTGTTGCAATGGAGGTCTTACCGGTCTGGCGGTCACCGATGATCAACTCACGCTGACCGCGGCCAATCGGGAACATGGAATCGATGGACAAAAGTCCGGTTTCCATCGGACGATTGACGGACTTACGATCCACAATGCTTGGTGCCGGGCATTCCACCGGACGGAATCCATCTGCCCGGATTTCGCCCTGACCATCCAGGGGTGCTCCCAGAGCATCTACAATACGGCCCAGGTAGCCGTCACCCACCGGGAGACCGGCCATCTTACCGGTACGAACCACCTTGGAGCCTTCCTTAATCTCGGTATCACGACCGAAGAGGATGACGCCGATTTCGTCCCGACGCACATCCTGCACCATGCCCTTGACACCGCAGTCAAAAATTACAATTTCACCGTAAAAAGCGTGATCAATGCCGTCAACGTTGGCAATACCGTCGCCAACCCAGTTGACCACACCCACTTCTTTTTCTTTTGCCTGAAGCTCAAAATCTTCAATGCTGGCCTTCAAAATAGAGAGGATACTTTCGTCCACCGTGCTAACGCCAACGGCTTCCTTAATCCTGGTGGCCAACTGATTCATGCGGCCCTGCTGGCTCCAGTCATATTCCTTGGTGCCAACCGAGAGGACGAACCCGCTTTGCAAGCCGGCATCCTGCACCAACTCCAGTTCCATGTCCTCGTTGCCATATTCCTTGGCCAAAAATTTCTTGATGCCTGCCAACTGCTCTTCACTTGGGGCCGTCACAAACCGAAGCTTTGCACGATCCACCCGGGTGGTCTTGGCATCGAGGGATGCCTTTAGCGCTGCAGCAATGTCATCATATAAATCAAAATCTCCGTTATCGCACAACAGCTTTAGGAAATTACGAATGTCCGTAGGGAAGATGCGATCCACCACCGTGTGCTTTTTTTCCAAAGTCACAGTGGGATCTAATAACTCATCTCGTATCGCAGGTACCGCTTCCATAATTGAAGATGCAGTCTGCATGAGTCCCATCGCCCCGTCCACGTGTGCGAAATCACGGGCATAGTTCATAGACTTCTCTGTCATCTTATTCACCTGCTTTACCTAAAAATTCATCAAACAATTCACTGTCCACCGATGCACCATGCTGGCCGGCCACAACCTTAGAAGTCGCGTCCACCACAAGGTCAGCAATTTCCTTTTTGGCGCCGGCGATGATTTTGTTCTTCTCCTGGGTCGCTTCCTGGATGGCGGTATCCTTGATGGTTCTGGCATCTTCCTTGGCATCCGACAGGATCTTCTGATACTGGCTGTCTGCACTTTTTCTCGCATCGGAAATAATCTGCTTTTTCTCTTCTTCTACCGAAACTAACTTCGCTTCGTAGTTTTCCTTCAGCTCCTCGGCTTCCGATTCCTTCTTGGAAGCCTTGTCATAGATCTCGTTGGCCTCTTCCTGACGCTTTGCGATGATGTTGGCAATGGGCTTGAAAAAGAAAATCCGAAACAGGATATATAACAAAAGAAGATTAAAAACAGTCCATAAAATATTCCAAAATGAAATGTTAATCATCTATTATTCCTCGTCTTATCTTTTATCTAAAATTACTGAAGCATTACAATGATCATCAAAGCGATAACGAAACCGTAGATTGCGGTTGCCTCTGCAAGGGCGCAACCTAAGATGAGGTTCTTCTGAATCTTGCCTTCTGCTTCCGGCTGACGGGCAATACCCTCGCAAGCCTTACCGGTTGCGATACCGATACCAATACCGGCTCCAATACCGGTTACTACTGCAATACCTGCTCCAATTGCGATGATTGTGTTCATTTTTTCCTCCTAATCTGAAAGCTGCCTGCTCGCAGCAATCGAAACCAATGTAAAAGTTACTCAACTGCTTCCTTGATGTACAACGACGTCAAAAATACGAAGACATAGGCCTGAAGAAGGCCGTCGAAGATATCAAAGTAAAGACTAAAGACTGCCGGGATGACCGGTGGGCATATGATTTTTAAAAGTTCCATGATGACGAAAGCGCCAAGCACGTTACCAAACAAACGCATGCACAGAGACAGCGGTCGCGTAAACACGTCCAAAATGTTGAACGGTGTGACGATGGCAACCGGCTCCGTAAACTTATGCAGCCATTTTTTCATACCATTTTGATAAATGCCGGCAAACTCAACCAGTACAATACTCATAAGTGCCAATGCCGCAGTTACGTTTAGATCTTTGGTCGGTGATTTGAATCCAAACAGTCCGATGATGTTTGATAAGCCTATGTACAGAAGCACTGTGGTCAGATATCCGGTGTACATCTTCCCTTCTTCGCCCAGCATTCCGCCTACAATTCCCGTCAGCTTCTCGTAGATCAGTTCCGCAAACGCTTGCCGCTTGCTGATGTTCTGCGTTTTTAAGCCTCTCGTCAGGATGAATGCAATCAGCACCAGCACAGCCATGACAATCCATGTCACGACCACAGATTCCATGATGGGAATCTCAAAGTTGCCGATGTGAATGGTGAAGATGGTCTCACAGTTTAGCTCCTCAATAAGCTCGTTAGCTAAAGACGAACCCAAGAAAACACCTCCTTATTCTTTCTATAATTCCATTCTAGTCCTTTGTTACAAAAAATTCATCAACAAATTAGTGAAAATGTACATGGCACCCCTAACAAAAGTGGACCCCCGGGACGGGGTTATAGGGCCAAAATGCTTTTGAACCCCCGGGACGGGGTTATAGGGTCATTTTCATTTTGGCCCTATAACCCCGTCCCGGGGGTCCACTTTTTATTTACCTCTTGATTTTTATTTTTATCCGTTGTATACTCTCGTCGTTGTTTAACATCTTTGCTCTACTAGAGTATTCTTTTTTATAGGAGTTATTATGCCAAGAAAACCCAGACGGTTGAGTTCCACTGGCATATATCACGTCATACTTCGTTCTGTGAATCAGCACATCATCTTTGAAGAAGATCATGATTTCCGGAAATTCCTCTACATATTAGCCGACTGCAAAAAGAAATATGATATCCAGATATATGCGTATTGTTTGATGGACAACCACATTCACTTATTGCTGTATGCACAACCGGATTCCTTAGCCGGCTTTTTTCAAAGCCTAGGAACCAAATTTGCCCGATGGTACAACAACAAATATTCTCGCAGCGGACACCTGTTCCAGGGCCGATTCCACAGCGTCGCCATCGAGACACACCGTGCGTTTTTATCTGCACTCTCTTACATTCATAACAATCCCGTCAAAGCCAATATTTGCCGCTACCCATCGGAGTATCGATGGAATAGTTTCAACGCATATTTTGGGCAAAAAAGTGACCTCGTCACCACCGATGTCGGATACAAAATCGCAGGCTCCAAACACAATCTGCAGCAGTATCTGATACGCGAAGACGCCCCCCTGGAACAGGGATTATTCGAAAACGATCACCGCCCGCCCCAACATTTTTTAACGGATGAAAAGGCCTTGGCCCGCTTCAAGAAAATCACCAAACTATCCAATACCTCGGAAACGGTGAACCTGAAAAAGCCGGAGCGAAACACCTTCATCCGCTCCCTCCGCGAAGGAGGCTTAACCATACGACAAATCGCTCGCTTGATGGACATTTCCGAAACCACCGTTAAGCGATATTCGCATGCATAAAAAAAGAACCCCGGGGACGGGGTTATAGGGTCAAAATTTCTTTCAAGGTTCTCGGTTCATACCCCATCCAAGGCTTCATACAGCCAACATTGATGGCGCGCACCGGCTCCTTGTATATGTGTCTACAATCATCCTGGCACATGCCGGCTAGGCATTGCTGAAAGTAGGCATCTTCCGGGCTGTTATGCGTGTGCCCATATAGAAGAATTGTTCCGCGGCCCATTTTTTTCCAACTAAAAATTGGATAATGGCAGAGCACCAAATCATAGGTTTTACCGTCCACGGAATCCGTAATTTCTTTGTAATCGCAAATCTCTGCAAAAAGCTGTTGATAGCGATAATCGGACACATCGTCGTGGTTGCCCTTCACAAGAACCTTTTTCCCCTTCAGGGTTGCAACATAGGAGATCAGCTTTTCGCTTTTTCCCCGCATGCTGACATCCCCAAGAATGTAGACGGTATCACCATTGGTCACTTTCCGATTCCAGGATTGCTTGATGCTGTTAAGCATAAGTTCCATGTTTTCAAACGGACGCTGATCAAAGCCTAATACCGCCTCATGAAAAAGGTGCATATCGCTGATGTAGTATTTCATCAGATTACTTCCTCATTTCTTTCAAATTTTGACCCTATAACCCCGTCCCTGGGGGCCAAAATTTTTACTGCGCTATTTACTATACCGATAGGTCTCTCCATCCGTCTCAATGGTGATTTCATCACCCTCGTTGACAAAAAGCATATCTTCCACATCGGCATAACGTGCTTTATACACGTTCCCCTCGCTGTCCACAATGTAAAGATAAGTATTTCCGTCTATATCCATGGTCTGAAGCTTGGCAACGGTAACGGTGCGTGATTCGAAATTTGTTGTATCTACAACAGAATCCGCCTCTTCTACCTCGACCGGAGTCGCCTCACCGGTGGCTTGCTCCGCGGTAATTTTTCCTTGCAAAAGCGCCTGATACTTGGCGATACAATCATCCTGATTGCCGGCAGTTGCAACGATGTTGTACTGTGCAACATTGACGCAGGCGTACATCTTTACCAAACCGGACTTGTCTTTTAACACCATAATGTAAGTCGGAACATCTTCCACGGTAATTAAGGACGGGAAGGATGCCTGATAGCCTTTTTCCTGAACCTCACCCTCGGCCGCGCTCATCGCGGAAAACTCATCTGCACCGGATGCCTCGATAAACTTGGTCACGCCGGTTCGCTCGTTGGCCACGATAAAACCGATATTGGAAGAATCCCCGTTCACCGAAGTGATGCCGGTGTAAATCCAGATGTCGTCGTCCTTGGCAATGTAGCCATAGTCCGCCTTCGGGCTGTCGTCATCCTCGTCATCGCTGGAGTACTCCGTCACCTTGCGGCAACCATTCTGGCCAAACACGGAGTTCCAGTAACCACGCTGCAACTGCGCATAGTCGTTATATTGGTTGCAAATCAAAGTGCCCGGGAACACAACGTCCACCCACTGCGGCACGTCTGCAACAGAGTATTTCTGCATTTCACCATTCACCGGATTGATCAAAATCGCACCACTGACGGTCTTACCACCGTACAAACCGATGGTGTACTTATAGGTAGAAGCCACGTACCACGGGTTTCCCTCTTCGTCCACCTCAAAATGCACGTTGCCAAACAGCGTGGTGGGATACGCAAATCGAATGTGACGCTCCAAATCCTGAGAAAAGTACGCACTCGGCACGTAAACCATGCCATCCGGAAGTGCAACATACTTCGCGTCCATATTCACCGGGCTGACTGAAACATAGCCCGGAACGCCCTTGGCCTTATTGTTGTTCCATTTAAAAAGGCCCGCATAGGACAATGGCGCCACCTTGACCGGTTCATTGCCCAAATTTACCTGGGTATAATCATCGCTGTAAATCTCGTACTGGGATACCAAATCGGACAAGGAACCGATCTCACGATCTCCAAGCTTCGTGGCGGAAGCCGTATCCATCAGTGCGATTGCATCCGTCTTATCTGCGGATGGGATGTCCTCCACCCCACCATCGGTCACCTGCAAAATCTGGCTGTAAGCGGTCGCATGGAAAAGTCGTGAAGAGATAAATTGACCGAGTACCCACAATAAGATAATCAATACAATGCCCATGCAGATAAAACCGACGCCTACGGCAGAAGCTGCTTTCACCTCAAAGGGACGATAGACATAACCGTTTTTGTGATTCTTTTTGGCGCGAAAAACCGGACGACCGGCAAACAGCGAGAGCATGAAAAAGCCAAACAACAGCACAAAAACAAAGAAAAGCGGAAGCCCCTTAGAATGAATATTCCAAGCCGGCAACATCAGATAGTTCAGTAACACACCAAATATAATGGTAGAAATTCCGGTAATCACATACGATACAACTTTATTCATATAATCCTCCAATTTTGGTCCCCCGGGACGGGGTTAGCGGTCCATTTTCATTTTGGTCCCCCGGGACGGGGTTATAGGGTCATTTTTCATTTTGGCCCTATATCCCCGTCCCCGGGGGTCATTTTAAATTTGAAACATGAAGTGAAACAATGCCCCTAGCAATAATCCGATTACAACACCAAGTAATTTCCATACCGGGCCAAGCACCGTAGCATCCACCTCCGTATGAAACACACGTCCCCGTTCGTCATAATATAATTCCAAGTGGTTGTTTGGATACTTGGTCGGCCGTGCCAACAGATAATACGTACGCATCTTTTGATAATACGGATGAAGGTATTTATAGCGATAAATACGCATTCTTTTATTCGTCAAAGGCATTTCCAATTCCGGCGAATGATGATCCGCTGTCTGTACAATAAGATCATTCAACTGTGCCCGAATCGTACGATTTCGTCTCTTCGCTTCCTTAATTTTCTCCTTGCCGCGATTCATCGGACCAATTTTACCTACCAAGGCCCAAACCACAATGTAAATAGCAATAAAGATGAGTAGCTTCACAAAATTTTTCCCAGAAAAAAATTCCGTTAATTGAGTAAAAAATTCTACCAATGTCATATGCTCTTCGTTTCCCCTCTATGCAATAAATTACTAGTCAAATATCTATTAATGAGTATAACGGTTTCCCAATTCAATTGGAACCCGTAAGCATTCAACTTCTCGTTTAAAAATATCAGATAATGGACCCCCGGGACGGGGTTAGTGGGCCATTTTCATTTTGGTCCTATAACCCCGTCCCCGGGGGTCATTTTATTTTAAAAACACATACACGTGCTCCGTAGAGCGATTTGCATCAAAACAATACCCACTTCCGGAAAAGGCCTTCAAATCTTCAGTCTCTGAAGCATTCACTTCCGCCAAAAATCGAACCATCTCCCCGCGGGCCATCTTAGCATAAACGCCTTTTTGCACCACCTTGCCACCTTCTAATTCGCCAAACACGCAGGTAATATAACGATCACTTGGTTGCAAGTATTTTTCAATGGCCTTGGAATATTCCTTCGAAGCCAAATTGATGATGACATGGCTTTCATCCACCACTTCCCGATACAGCTGATTGCCCCAGAAGTCATAGAGATTATTTGCCCCGGCCACATCCACCTTGGCCTGCATTTCCAAGCGATACGGCACCACACCATCCATCGGCTTTATCACACCATAAAATCCGGATAGAATCCGCACATGCTCCTGCACATAAGCAAATTGCCCGTCTTCAAACACCGACGGTGCCATATAAACATACTGAATGCCATCATAGGCTAGAATCGCCGGCGTCAGCGCACCTTCTAAATTCATAGAGGCAAACCGCTCACGGTTTTCTGCGGCAATTTTATCATTGCACTTCCATACCACCTTTTGTTCTTGCACCGACAGCCCCTGCAGCCACTGCATAAGCATCTTTGTCTTGGGTAAAAAGGCCGGCACGCCCACTGGGGCCAGATTGTCCGTATCCATCCGCATTTTCTTCGCCGGGGCGATTATTATCCGCATAGCATTCCTCCGTAATTGTCAGACAATGGCCCCCCGGGACGGGGTTAGCGGTCCATTTTCATTTTGGCCCTATAACCCCGTCCCCGGGGGTCAAAACCATTTTGGCCCTATAACCCCGTCCCGGGGGGCCAAAATTAAAACTGCATGGTGTAGCCGCCGACAAACCGCTCCCCGGCCGCCAACACATTACCATACTCCCGCTCTTCCAACTTCTGTGAAAAACCAACCCGGTCGCAGCGACCGTACCACGGCTCAATACAAACAAACGGCGCATGCTTGCCCACCGGCGACCACACACCAAACAACGGCGTATCACAGGTCACACGCACCAGACGCTTTCCGCCCCCATCCAGGATGGACACCGCATCCGCCTGGGCACCTTCCACTACCAGAGCATCCTTGGCAAACAACGCGTCAGACATGGCCAGTTTGCCCTCTTCCAACTCGTACCGATCACAATCATCCGACAGGCATCCGCTGCCATCTGCGGCGATGATGTTGGCCACAATCTCCTTGCAAGATGCTCCGGCCTTCTCGAAATACAGAACCTCCCGGTCCAAATCGCAGCAAAACGCCGGATGAGCACCAATGGAAAAATACATAGTCTCGGCGTTGGTATTCTCCACCGTCCACTCCACGGCCAGCGTCCCGTCCGTTAACACGTAGCGCACCTGCAGGCAAAAAGCGAAGGGATACTTCTCAAGTGTGGATGCATCCTCACGCAACTCAAACACCAACTCCGAAGCATCTTCCCGCAAACAAGCAAACTCCATATCCCGGGCAAATCCATGCTGTCCCATTTCATAGGTCTTGCCGCCGAAGATGGATTTCTTCTCATAGTAGCAGCCCACCACCGGAAACAACACCGGCGACGTCCGGCCCCAAAATGCAGGATCTGCCTGCCACATCATCTCACGCCCATCCGCCTTGCGCACAACGGATTTTACTTCCGCACCATGACTTGCAACTGTAACCTTCAGTTGTTGGTTTTCCAACACAAAATTCATAATCTACCTCACTCAATCCTTACTGTTTTATCAATGCAACGCAGCTTCATCAACCACCCAGGCAGCCGCAGCTGTGTACTCCTGCAGCTTCTCATAGGCCACCTCATCAGACGAATCGATGATACGTTGATACTCCAAAAACTCATAGTACAAGCGGCTGACCGCATCATCGAAAGACACCGTAACATCCGGCCGACCGTCGTTAAAATGAATCTCGTACCCCGTCATGCCATTCACATGCGGATAGATCGTGATGGTGCCCTCCACGCCCTGGATGGTGGACGGTCCCGGTGCCGTGCACTCTTTTGCCGCCATCAGCACACACTGAAAGCCGTCGTAGCTAGCCACCAACACGCCGCTGGTATCAATTCCCCGCTCCATGTTCGGAAAGTATTGCACGTTCTTTGGCTTGCCAAAAAGTCCAACCGCCGCAGCAATGTTATACACATTCAAATCCCGCAGGCACCCTGCCGCATGGGCCGGATCAAACACCGCCGGCGTCTGTTTGCCCTCATGAAAAGCAGCATAACGACGGGACATCTGGCTGTAATTGAAGTTGCACATCTTCACTTCGCCAATCAATTGCAAATCCTTCTGCAACTGCATAAACGCCGGCATATGATACACACTCATAGCCTCAAATAACAGCACTCCGGCATCCGCAGCTTCGCGCGCCAACTGCTTTGTCTCCAATAAGGTGGGCGCCATGGGCTTTTCGCAGATGACATGCTTGCCCTTGCGAATCGCCATCGTCGCATATTCCACATGCAAATCGTTCAACAGTCCGATGTAAACCACTTCCACATCCGACTGCAAAAACTCCTGATAATCCACAAACACACGCGCCAGCTCATAACGCTTGGCCAGCGTCTCCAACTTGTCCCGGCTCTGCGCACGCCCGCAGATATAAATCTCATCCGTCCAAATCTCGTGGATAAAAGACAACACTTCCTCCACAATCACACCATTACCAACAATTCCAAGCTTCATCTAAAACCTCCAAGTGTACTTCCATACACCACAGCGCCCAATACTGCAGCCACACAAATTAAGCCGATGGGCGACATCCCGCGACTCGTTACCTTGCGAGAGCCAAAATATATGCCACCCAAAACCAGCGTCATTCCAATCGTTACCGGATCCGGTGTCCCGCTTACAAAGCCGCAGTTTCTTGCCACCATCAGTAATCCGGTGGTCAGAATAATGCCCATAATACAAGGCTTCAGTCCACTGAGTGCCCCCTGCATCAACGGGTGTTTGAGGGCCTGTTTCATAGCCACCATCAATAATAGAAAAATCACCACCGACGGAATGGCCACCGCAGTAGTCGCCACCAACGCCCCGAGAAATCCCGCTTTTTCACTGCCCACATAGGTGGCCATATTGATCATCAGCGGCCCCGGCGTGCTCTCAGAAATTGCAATCATATTGGAAAGCATGGCGTCGTCCAGCCAACCATGGGCCTTCACCACATCTCGAATCAACGGAATGGCCGCATAGGCCCCTCCGAAGGAAAAAAGTCCAACCTCCAGAAAGCCCAAGAATAAATCCAAATAAATCATCCCTGCGTCCTCCTCTCATGCACCAGTGTTGTTGTAATTCCAACAATCGCTGCGGCCAAAAGAATCAGCATCGCAGAAATCGGAAGACCAAATAATTCGATGGAAAGAAGGGCCAGCGCAGAGCCGATGACAATTCCCACGGAAAGCGGCCTTTTCCCCAGCTTACGCAACATCCGAATCGCCGCATCCACAATAAGAATGCCCACGGCAACCTGGATTCCGCGAAAGGCATTTGCCACCCAACGAATCTCAAGAAAATTAGTAAAAAATTTGGAAATCACAAAGATAATCACGAAAGACGGCAGAATCATCCCGATGGTGGCGATGATTGCGCCCGGTAACTTTTTCAACTTGTAGCCCACGTAGGTGGCGCAGTTGATGGCAATGGATCCCGGCGTAGACTCGGCCACCACCGCAATTTCCATCATCTCGTCATAGGAAATCCAGTGCTTATCCCCGACGCACACGTGCTCAATCAGCGACAGCATGGCATAGCCACCTCCGAAGGTAAAAAGCCCGATTCTAGCAAATGTTCCAAACAGTTCCAATAACAGTAACACGAATTTCAACCTCCAATCCGTCTACTCACAATTGTAACTGACTTGCCCGCAAAAGAACAGTATCCCCTAAAATGTAAAAAAAACGAGAAGTAGGTTGTCCTACTCCCCGCCCAAAAGCTTCAATCCCGCAATTCCGCAGATGATCAAAAGTACGCAAATCACCTGGGGTAGCGACATCTTGTCCCCGAACAGCAGCACGCCGAGGATCGTGGTTCCGATGATTCCAAACCCGGTCCACATGGCGTAAGCTGTGCCCAGCGGCAACTGCTTCATCGCAAACGCTAAAAACACGGCGCTTAAGATGTACCCGATCACCGTCACCACCGACGGCAGAAGCACCGAAAACCCGTTGGAATACTTCATCGCAACTGCCCACGTCACTTCCAGCACGCCGGCCAAAAACAAAAACAACCACTGCATCGCAAAACCTCCGTAAAAAAATCCACCTGTCAACTCGCGTTACTTTTTCCCCACCAAAAGGGTGGATCCGGACAAATCCATCCAGCGCGCCTCTTTGCGCGTCATAAACATCCCGGCGGTGGTGTCCACCAGGCGCACTTCCTCGTACCCAAGTTCCCGCAGTTTCTGGGCAAATGCCTCCATATCACCGTATCGGGACTTGGACATGATGTCATGGATGGCAAAAGATCCACCCTTCTTCAAGGTCCGAAGCGTCTCCAACAACAAGTCCTGGCGGTTGCGGCTTGGAATATTGTGATACACGTAGTTGCTGGTGACTGCGTCAAAACTTTCGTCCGCAAAATCCAACTTCGTAGCATCTCCGGAAACAAAGGACGTGTTTTCCACGCACTCTGCCTTTGCATTTTCCTCGCACAGATTTTGGCTAAAAGACCAATATTCCCGGCCCCAGCGATCCACACCAACCATGCGTGCTTTGGGATTTTTCCGCGCACAGGCGATGGTTAGGGCGCCACTGCCGCAGCCCACATCCAGGCCACAGCCGCCTTCCGGCAAGGTTACATACGCTGCAATACCTTCGATGATATGCCGCGCCATCTGCCGCTCTCCGTCATAGGAAAACGCCAGATGCAGTGCCACCATCCACACCGTAGAAATGAGTAAAATCACAGTGAGGACAAAAAATACACCGCACAAAATAGATTTAAGCAGTCCCTCCGAAAGCAGTGGCGACATGCCAAACACCACCATCAGAACTCCTGCAAGGACCGTGCCTCCACCCAATTCCATAAGCAAGGACACCGGTACCCAATTTTTGTAATTCGCTTTCATGTCATATTTACCTCCGAACATCTCTAGGCACATTATACAACATTATGTTAGTTATAGCTAACAAAAGTTGTATTTTAAATCCGCTTTGTAGTTACTTCATTCCTGCCCAAATCTTCGCAACAATTGATAATAAAAACTACCGCAAGTAATAAGACATTTTCGGTTTTCCTGTCTATAATAGAGTTAGAAATTTTGCGTAAACGGAGGGCACCTCCCATGAGAACCAATATTACAGACATGACCCACGGCAATCCCACCAAGCATCTCTTGGTGTTTTCCATGCCCACACTCATCGGCAATATTTTCCAGCAGATCTACAACCTGGCGGATTCCATTATCGTGGGCCGATTTGTGGGCGCGGAGGCCTTTGCGGCCATCGGTGCCACGTCCTCCATCACCTTTCTATTCTTCGCACTGTGTAACGGCATCGGCTCCGGCGGAGGCATCGTGGTCTCCCAGTTTTACGGAGCCCATGAGGAAGACAACGTCAAAAAATGCATCATCAACACCGGCGTCATCATGCTCATCGTGCCTCTGGTCATCGGTAGTTTGGGGCTTCTATTGGCACCGCAATTTTTGACACTTTTGCAAACGCCTTCGGCGATTCTGTCCGATGCAACCATTTACACCCGCTACATGTGTGTGGGTTTGCTTTTTGTTTCCCTCTACAACTACTTAGCCGCCATGCTGCGGGCTTTGGGGGATTCGAAAACACCCCTGTATTTTCTGATTTTTTCCACCATCGTAAACATCATCCTGGACATTCTCATGGTGTGTGTGCTGCGGCTTGGCATCAAAGGTGCGGCCCTGGCCACCATCATCTCCCAGCTGATTTCCGTGGTTTTGTGCGCTGTATTTTCCGCACGCACAAATCCGTACTTCCGCTTTTGCAAGCAGGATGTGGTCTTGGAAAAAGCCATGTGTAGCAAAATTATTTACCTTGGCGTGCCCATGTCCCTGCAGTTTGGACTGATTGCCATCTCATCTATGGCGGTGCAACGCATTGTCAATTCTTACGGAACCATCGTTGTGGCAGCGTTTACCGCAACCAACCGCATTGAGCAGCTGATTCATCAGCCATATACTACCTTGGGTACATCTCTGTCCACCTACAGTGGCCAGAATTTTGGTGCGCGGCGCAATGACCGTGTGCTTTCCGGATACTACGCCGGCATCCGTATTATGGTGGTGTTGACCCTGGTACTGGTTGCAATTATGCAGTTTTTCGGTGGCGCTATCACCGGACTATTTGTGGAAGAGCCTGAGGTCATTACACTTGGCGCCTTGGGCCTTCGTATCACCAGTTTGTTCTATCTGCCTCTGGGAATGATTTACGTCATTCGTGGTGTGTTGACCGGAATCGGCGACGCCTTCTTCTCCTTGTTCAACGGCATCGTGGAGGTCATTGGACGCTTCACCATCCCGATTTGCTTCTGCTCCTACCTGGGTTTCGGAGCCAACGGCATCTGGATTTCTGCCGGCGTGGTTTGGGTCGTCTCCGCCATCACCGCCTGGATTCGCTACCTCACCTACTTCCGTCGCAAAATAAAATGACCCCCCGGGACGGGGTTATAGGGCCATTTTCATTTTGGACCCCCGGGACGGGGTTATCGGGTCATTTTTCATTTTGGCCCTATAACCCCGTCCCGGGGGTCCACTTTTTCCCAGAAAAAAAGACAGCGCCCAAATCGGACGCTGCCTTCACTAAATCTTATGAAAAAAATCCAACCTCTACTCTTCTGTAGAGAAGCGGCTAACCTCATCCTGCAAGCGCTGGGAGATTTCACGGTTGCTTTCAGAATCATCATGAATGGTGGTGATGGATTCCAAAATACCGGTGGTACTTTCTGTTGCATCTGCAACACCCATGGTACAGTCATTGATAACACGCGAGATGTGATCAATCTGTGTGGTCATCTCATTGATGGTGGTGTTAAGCACTTCTGTATTATCATTTACAGATTCCAAAACAGAATTAATATCCTCTGCATCCTGATAGTACTGCTGTGCCACATTCTCAAACTCATCATAGTCAGCCAAAACAGAATCATTGACATAGCTCAACATGTCGTTGGAGCTTTCTGCTAAGGATTCCACAGCAGTGATAACCTGATTACTGATTTCCTGAATAGAGTTTGCAGTCTCACGGCTATGCTCTGCCAACTGACGAATCTCATCAGCAACAACGGCAAATCCCTTACCGGCTTCACCGGCACGAGCAGCCTCAATAGAAGCATTCAACGCTAACAAATTGGTCTGACTTGCAATTGCCAAGATGTCCTCGGTCAAAGTCTGAATCTGTTCTACGTTCTTGCTTTCTTCGATGGAAGATTCTACGCCGTCCTTGATGGAGTTGACCATCTCGTTGGTAGAAGCTTTCTTTTTCTCCGTATTCTCACGAATAACCGTCGCATGTTTCTTGATATCAGCCACACGTGCAGTACCTTCGGAAACCTGGCTTGAAACCTGTCCAACTGCATTGTTTACATCGCCGGCACCCTCATTCAAGGACAACAACGTGTTGTTTGCAGTCTCCATGCTAGCAGTCAACTCTTCCATAACGGAGGAAACGTTGCTGACATCATCCTTGGAAGAATTTACGATGCCAACCGTATTCTCAACGGAAGAATAAATATTACCGGATTCGTTCTTAATCTTGAAAATGATACTTTCCAAAGTCGCAAGGAAGTTGTTAACGCCGGCAACCAAGATACCAACTTCATCCTTCGTTTTGTTATCCAAACGCTTGGACAAATCCGCATTGCCTTCATTCATATCGGTAAGGATACGATCCAATTGCTTGGAAGCAGTTACCAACGGAGCAATGGCTCTCGTAACTAAAATCAAAGCAATTATAGAAACCAGAATCAAGAGAATGCCACCGATGATAATCGATGTATTCACCTGTTGCTGCGCCCGATCTAATCGAGCCTGATTTTTGTCCAGCAAGACAGACAACCGGTCGGACATCAACGCGATGTTCTCCTCATGTCCTAAAATCAATTCATGTGCAGAAGCGAAATACTCGCTCATTGCACCGGCATAATCACCTTTCTGGTACATGCCATCCAATTTGCCATACAAGGCAATGAAGCCTGTAACAGCAGTATCCAGTGCGGCAAACTCTTCTTGGAACTCCTTATCGGATACCTTTGCCACTTGCACCCGCAAGTCATCAATAGCGGTCTGCAATGTTGCCAAGTCCGCCTGACCCGGATCAATCATTGTCTTCGCGGTTTCTGCATCGCTCATTGCGCCCATGCCATCCATCGCTTGAATCAAGAAAACTCGCTTAACCAGCGATTGCATCATGGAATTAACGTCACCGAAATCACGTTCAATCTCTAGGTATGTATCAGATAACGTCTCAGCCGCCTCTGCAGATACCTTAAAGTTTACCCCCAATATCACAAGTCCAATCAACACCACTAAATCCAAGGCAAGAAAACAAGAAAGAATTTTGGTTTTCAAACTTTTCATACGCTCTATGCTCCTTATGTTTTGTAAAATTGAATTGTGTACTGTTCTTATTATTATACTCCCTTTTACAATTTTCCTCAATATGTTCCGGTAATACTACATCTGTGTATTAAAATGGACCCCCGGGACGGGGTTATAGGGCCAAAATGAAAAATGACCCTATAACCCCGTCCCGGGGGTCCAAAATGAAAATGACCCTATAACCCCGTCCCGGGGGGTCCAAAATTACAACACAATCCGAATGCGGGTACCAAGCTCCGTTCGAGAAACAATTTCGAAATGTCCGCCGTGCTTGTCCACAATCCACTTGGCAATAGAAAGCCCAAGGCCCGTACCACTGTAGCTACGCGCCTCGTCCGCCCGGTAAAACCGCTCAAACATATGCGCCACATCCTGCTCGCACATACCGATGCCCGTATCCTGCACCATCAAATACGGCCGCCCCTCCTGTCGGCCCACACCCAGGATGATTTCATCCCCCTCTTTGGTGTACTTCGCCGCATTATCAATCAAAATCCGCACCGCCTGCTTCAAAAGCGTCGGGTCTCCCTGGATCACCACATCCGCATCTTCTTTCCTAAACCGATAAGGATGCTTTTCGTCAATCAGGAAGGACTCCTCGTACACCTCCTGCATCATCGCCGTCAAATTCAACTCTTCCAGCGCCAGCGTGGTCCGACCACTGTCTCCGCGCGCCAAAAACAGCAGCTGCTCCACCAAAATATTCATGTGGTCCGCCTCGTGCGCAATAGCCGTGATGGACTCCTCCAACACCTTTTCATCCTCGCGTCCCCAGCGCTTCAACATGTTGGCATACCCCTGAATCACCGCAATCGGCGTCCGCAACTCGTGGGACGCATCGTTGACAAACCGCGCCTGCTGCCGATAGGAATCCCGCAGCCGCACCAGCAAGTTGTTCACCGCCATCTCAATGCCCCGCAACTCCGTATCACGCAACTGAATCGGCTCATTATCCTCCGGCTGAATGGAATCGATAGCGCTCTCCAGCTCGTGCAACCGCTGCTCATCGAAGCTGATCCGCGACAACTCATCCGCCTGAATCGCCAGCTGAAAAATCGGCTCCAGAGACTTCTGAATCCGAAACCGCTCCGCCCGCGCCGCCAGGGCAATGTGGACAAGTTGGAAAAAAATCCACACACCCAAAATGCTTCCAATCACCGCCCACACCGGTTGAATGCGCTCAGAAAGCAGCACCTCACCGGCGGCGTCCTTGACCACATAACAGGCACGGGAAAAAGAGCCATTTCCAACAATGGCCCGCTCACCTTCCGCTAAAACTGCACCGAAGACTTCCATCTCTTTCATGGCCGCCCAGCCCACAAAAAGCACTGCCGCCATTGCCACGTCCTGTAAGGAAAAAAGCCAGATTTTCACGCGTATCATCTGCCATTCCAACTTCCGAACAATGGACGTCATCTTGCGATTTTTCTTCCCGTCACGCGGGATCTGATTTGATGACATAGCCCACACCTCGCACGGTTTGAATCATTTTCACATCAAAAGCATCGTCGATTTTAGACCGAAGATATCGGATGTATACGTCAATCACGTTGGTCTCACCAATATAGTCGTAGCCGCAAACCTCCTCGAGCAGCGTATCTCTCGAGAGCACGATATCCTGGTTTTTGAGCAAAAAGCGCAGCATCTGAAACTCCCGATTGGTCAAGGAAATCAGATGGCCATCGAAGGTCACTTCCACTTTTTTCTCATCCAAAATCAGTTTGCCCCAGCGCAACAATCCCTCGTCTGAAGGCGCCGTCATCCCGCCGGTGGCCGCCTGTTTTCCATGAAGTTTCAGGGCCACACGTACCCGGGCCAATAATTCTTCGATGGCAAAAGGCTTCGTAATGTAATCCACAGCGCCTGCATCCAAGCCCGACACCTTGTCCATCACCGCATCCCGGGCGGTAAGAAGGATGGTCGGCGTGGGATGATCTTGCTGTAAACGCCGCAAAACTTCCAGACCATTGAGGCCCGGAAGCATAATATCCAAAAGTATTAAATCAAAGTCGCCGTCGCAAGCCATGGTAAGACCCGTCCGACCATCGAAGGCCTTGCTTACTTCGTAACCTTCATGTTGTAATTCCAACTCAATAAAACGAGCCAGCTTTTCCTCATCTTCTACAATCAGCACATGTGCTCCCATGACTTCCTCCAAAGTGGTCCCCCGGGACGGGGTTATAGGGCCAAAATGAAAATGGTCCTATAACCCCGTCCCGGGGGGCCAAAA
>JAILOI010000085.1 GCA_024690885.1 Lachnospiraceae bacterium | reverse complement strand
AACTACACCGAAGGCAACTTCTTCGTGGGATAGGAGATTAGAATGAAGAAAACAATTGCAGTTTTAGGATTAGGAAAGTATGGACTTTCACTGGCCAAGAGCATGTACGATATGGGTGCAGATGTACTGGCCGTGGATATGGACCATGATAAATTGAAGGACATCGAAGGCTTTTGTACCGCAGCCATCTGCGCAGATTTAACCAACGAGGATGAAGTGCTTCGCTTGGGCTTAAAGAATATGGACATTGTGGCGGTGGCCATGTCCAGAAACCTTTCGGCCAGCATCATGGCAGTGGCGGTGGCCAAGGAACAGAAGGTGCCATTGATTGTAGCCAAGAGCTCATCCGATCGTATGACCACCATCCTGAAGAAAATCGGTGCCAACAAGGTCATCGTTCCGGAGGAGTACGGCGGAGAGCAGTCTGCCCGTATCTTAGCGTCGGATACCTTCCTGGATTACTTCCAGGTCGACAAGAACTTATGCATGGTGGAGATGAACCCGAAGAAGAAGTGGGTGGGCAAGAACATCATGGAATTGGATTTGCGTCGGACCTACAAGGTCAACGTCATCGGTATCAAGAGCGGCAACGCAGAGCACTGGAAAATCATTGAACCGACGGAACCGCTCCAGGAGAAGGATGAGCTTCTTATGGTTGTGGAACGCCGTGATTTAAATCGCATTAACAAATAGAAAAGAGCCAGCTTACTACAGAGGGGGTAAGCTGGCTTTTTCTTATTTATGTTTATTACGTATACTTGAGATTAGGTGAGTGAGTTATTCAATAACGTAGGGGATAGTGCTTGGCGCAGAGCCGGAACCGATGATTCCAAACTGAATCTGGCCTCTATCGTAGATGGTGGAGTTCCATTCGTATGGGGTAAATACGTAGTAATCTCCTTCTTCAGCGATATGTGCGCACCAACTTTGGCCGATGTTGATATCGGTCTTTTTAATTTTAATTTTCCAATCGTTGACGGTGTTACCGGTATTGTTATCAAGCTTGAAGCTTACCAAATAACCGGTGCCCCAGTCATTGATGGAGTAGGACAGATCCATACCTTCCGCAATTGGGGTAGGGTCCGGAGTAGGTGTTGGATCTGGGTCCGGGGTAGGTGTTGGGTCCGGATCTGGGGTAGGTGTTGGATCCGGATCCGGGGTAGGTGTTGGATCTGGATCTACCGTAGTGGCTATAACTGCCTGCCATTCGTCCATGGACACATTGCCCATTACACCAACGAAGGTGATATTCTTCTTACCTTCGATATTGGTCATAGGAGCAGTAAACTCCTTGTATTCACCTGCTGTGTTACCGATGCGGAACTTGCCGAGCATCTGGCCCTCAGCGGTGCCTTCGTGTACTTCCACCACTGCAGCGCCATCGGACTTGGCAAGGATGGTCATCGTAGAAAGACCTTCGGTGAACTTTACATCATTCACGGTGAAGTAGTCGCCTTTTTCTACGCTGGATACCACCGTGCGATCTCCATCTTTTACGACTTCAATTCCGGACTTATCGAAGACTGCTTCGGCAGGAACCGTCTGATAAGGATTAAATCCCGGCTTTGGTCCCGGAGTCGGAGTTGGGTCTGGGTCCGGAGTCGGAGTTGGGTCCGGATCTGGGGTAGGGGTTGGATCCGGATCTACCGCAGTGGCTGCAACAGCGGCCCAACGGTCGATAGAGGCGCTTCCCATCTTGCCTACAAAGACGATGTTATGCTTGCCCTCAATGTTGGACATGTCGCGGGTAAATTCCTTGTATTCGCCGTTGGTGTTTCCAACGAGGAACTTACCAAGCAATGTGCCGTCTGGGGTTCCCTCATGAACTTCCACGATGGAAGGACCTGCGGCCTTTGCTGTAATGGTGATGGCAGATAAGCCCTGGCTGAAGTTAATATCATTGGCATAGAAGTAGTCGCCGGCATCCAAACCGGAAACTACCTTGCCACCATTGTCCTCCACAATGGTGATGCCGGAAGAATCAAATGGGATTTCTGCCTCCAAGGAATTATATGGGTTGAGCTGTGGTGCTGCCTGAACGGATAGGGTAGGGGCCCCACACATACCGGCTGCCAACAGCATACTTAATAAAATTGGTACTCTTCGTTTCATCTCGAAATAAATACCTCCCTTAATAGTTTGTTAATAATTTTGTAAATGTCTACCACGCTCGAGCAATATTACTGTAACAAATACGTAACAAATATGCAACATAAAAATGGAAAAAGCTAAAAATGTGCTAGAACTGAGGGTTTATTGAAAATCGAAGGAACGTCTTTTCGGGGGATTTTTAGTGTTCATTGACACCGTTTCCCGAATACCTTACCCTAGAAGCAGTGAGGGATGAAGATATGAATCATATAAAGAAGAAAAACCGGTGGATATCGTATGTATGTATTATGATTGGAGCGCTTCTGGCAAGTCTTTCCGTTGCCTGGATTTTGCTTCCCAACGATGCCATCGATTATGGAACGGCCGGCGTGGCCATTATTATCAGTAAGTTAACCGGAGCGAAGCTTTCCACTTGTGTGCTGCTGGTCTTTTTCCCCTTCCTGATTGCAGGCTATGTGTTCTTGGGTAAGAAATTTACCCTGAAGGCGGGACTTGGTGCCTTGGTGTATACCTTGGGATTGCATTTCTTCGAACAAATTCCATATGAATTGAATACGGAGCATTTTTTGGCGGTGGCATTCGGCGGAGCGATTCTTGGCGCCGGACTGGCATTGATTCTACGCTTTGGAGGCTGTATTGACGGGTCGGAGATTCTGGCCAACATCATCGTGAAGAAGATTTCCGATCAGACCGGGCGAAACTACAGTATGACACCGGTACTTCTGGCATTTAATGTCTTGGTATATGTGACGGTGTTTGTGGTGATTGACCCCACGGCAGCGCTGCTGAGTTTGCTGGTGTATGTAATTGCCACCGCAGTGATTGATCACTATACGGATCACTTCGAATCCATCAAGCAGGTGACCATCATCACCCAGGATCCCGAGGATATTGTGAAGGAAATCAAGAAACAGTTGAACAAAACCTGTACCATGATGGATTCGAGAGGTGCCATCGCCGGAGAGAACACCACGTTGATTTGTTATGTCAGCTATTTTGAGTTGCCGGTAATGAAGGATATCATATCCGACCATGCAGGCAGTTTTAGTACCGTAACCACCATTGATGAAATTTTACGCTAGATAAGATAGGGAGAATGAAAAAAATGATTGATGCAGTGATTTTAGATGTAGACGGAACTTTGTGGGATTCCACCGGCGTTGTTGCCAAAGCCTGGACCAAGGCAGTTGACCAATGCGGGTTTTCGGATATGGTAATTACGCCACAGCAGTTGCAGAAACTTTTTGGCAAAACCATGGATGTGATTGCAGAGGCGCTGTTACCGGAGGAAGATGAGACGACACGTAAGAACGTAATCGATCGCTGTTGCGAATTGGAGCATGAAGCGGTATCCGAGAATCAGACGGACATTACCTACGAAGGCGTGGTAGATACCATGCGTAAGGCACCGTTGCCGGTGGCCATCGTAAGCAATTGCCAGAGTGGCTACATCGAACTTTTTATGGATAAGACCAATACCGCCGATTGCGTCGTGGATTTGGAGTGCTTCGGCAACACCGGCGAGGGCAAAGCAGAGAATATTCGTCGCGTGGTTGCACGTAACGGCTGGAAGAATCCCATTTATGTGGGAGATACCGCCGGGGATTTGGAAGCTTGCCGGGCAGCAGGCGTGCCCTTTGTCTGGGCCCGTTACGGATTCGGGGAAATCGATCCGAGGGATGCCATTGCCGTAATTGATTCTTTTTCAGAGGTGTTGGATGTCATCGGTTATGCCGATATATAGAACAAGTGAACGGGAATTGTCAGAATTTGGATAAGGGCTTATAATTAGAGTACGAATTTGATTGCATTCAGAAGTATTACCAATAGCGGGGGAAGCGAAGATAGTATTTTGTTACGATCAAAGGAGTGAACAGTATGAATATTACGGAAGTTATGCGTGGATCCGAGGTGACGGTGGAAATTCGAATTCAGGATACGCCGGTGCTGTTTAAAACCAAGGTGATTTTCGGTACCAAGGAAGGTCTTCTGGTAGAACCGATTATGGTGGGAGACGGGGAATTGGTATGGAATCGACCGGGGTATGTGTCGGTGAATAACCTGCGGGATCAGAAGGCCTATATTTTCCATGCAGAATCCATTGCCCCCATGGAGACCCAGTACGGTCGGGTGCATATGATTCAAAGTTCTATGGCCGGAGAGACCAGAAATCAGCGGACTTGTGAGCGTCTGCAGGTGATTCATATGGGGTCCTGTCGGATTCATAACGTGGAGTATAAGGCCATCGTCAACGACATCTCCATGGGCGGAATTTCGGTAATATTGGATGGCAATGTGGGTTGCCGCATTGGGGATATGGCCTATATCCGGTTTATGCTGGGAGAATCCATGCATGTCTATAACATCGAAGCCCAGGTGGTGCGTTTTTTCGATGTGAAGGGGCGGGTGGCCTTAGGATGTAAGGTGCCCAATATGCCGCTGGATATGATGGGAATCATCCATGAGCGGACGGAGTTAAAGGCAGCGAAAATTGCCGAATAAGAATCAGAAACCTTCGAGAGTGCTTGTAATGACAGGCACTCTCTTTTTGTATTCAAATAAATACAATAGAAAAACAAAAAAGTTGGTTTGCAAAAAAAGTTTTTTTCCTCTTTTTCTGTAATAAAGAAGTACAGAGAAAATTTGTTACTTGACGAGTAGAGGAGACGACTGTGACAATACGTGAGACCATTGAAGAGATGGAAGCCAAAACGCTGAGTCCTTATGCTACCTTAAGCCAGAACTCACGGGGGAGACAATATCCGGAAGCCCAGTGCGACATCCGGCCGCTGTTTCAGCGCGATCGGGATCGTATCTTGCACTGCAAGGCTTTTCGCCGATTGAAGAACAAAACACAGGTATTTTTGGACCCGCAGGGGGATCATTATCGGACACGCCTGTCCCATACCCTTGAGGTTTCTCAGAATGCCCGCACCATCGCTAAAGCCCTTCGGATGAACGAAGATTTGGTGGAAGCCATTGCGTTGGGCCATGATTTGGGACATACGCCCTTTGGCCACTGTGGCGAATTGGTGTTGAATCAGCTTTGCCCCACCGGCTTTGTGCACAGCGAGCAGAGTGTTCGTATTGTGGAGAAGCTGGAGAAGGACGGCCGCGGCTTGAATCTGACCTGGGAAGTGCGGGACGGGATCCGTAATCACCAGACCGATACCACGCCGGCCACACCGGAGGGCAAGATTGTACGTCTATCCGACAAGATTGCTTATGTCAGTTCGGATATTGATGATGCCATCCGTGCCAATCTCTTAAGCGAGGATGATATTCCCATAGAGATTCGCAAGACCTTAGGATTTAACGTCAACGATCGCTTGAATCGCCTGATTCACGATGTGATTATGAACAGCATGGATAGTCCGGATATTGCCATGTCGGACGAGGTTTATCAGGCCATGCAGGATTTACGCCACTTTCTCTTTGACAATGTCTACCGCAATCCGGTGGCCAAGGGAGAAGAAGTCAAGGCGAAGCGTATGATTGCTCAGTTATACGAGTATTATATGGAGCATATCGAGGACTTGCCGGAGAAGTACCGGAAGATGATTGATGAAGAAGGCGAGAGCCCGGAGCGCATCATCTGTGACTATATTTCCGGTATGACGGATCAGTTCGCATGTATGAAATTCAGCGAGTTTTTCGTTCCGGTCAGTTGGCAATTACGAGAGTATTAATATACGGGACTTTGGGTTTACAGAAAGAGATACCACATGCCATTTTATTCTGATGAGATTATTGAGCAGGTACGTGCGGCCAACGATATCGTGGATGTCATCGGCCAATACGTACATTTGAAAAAGAAGGGCAGTTCCTACTTTGGA
This sequence comes from Lachnospiraceae bacterium, assembly GCA_024690885.1. GTDB lineage: Bacteria > Bacillota > Clostridia > Lachnospirales > Lachnospiraceae > XBD2001. Next base: position 6,488 of record JAILOI010000085.1, on the reverse strand, counting down.
CTGTGTCCTTTCCATAATGAGAAAAGCCCGTCCTTTTCCGTATCCAGGCAGAAGCAGATGTATTACTGCTTCGGCTGTGGCGCCGGTGGAAACGTGATTCGATTCCTGATGGATTATGAGAATCTGACCTTTCCGGAAGCCTTACAGGAATTGGCACAACGGGCAGGTATTGAACTGCCACAGCAGGAGATGACCGCCGAAGCAAGGCGCGCCGCGGATCGCAAAACCCAGTTGTTGGAAATCAACAAGGTTGCAGCCAAGTATTTCTATTCCTTGCTGCACAGTGAGCGGGGACAGCGGGCCATGGCCTACTTCCAGGGACGTCAGTTGTCCCCGGAAACCATGCAGAAGTTTGGATTGGGATACTCCGATCAGTATTCCGATGATTTGTATAAGTACCTGCGGAAGATGGGATATTCCGACGATATCTTGAAGGATAGCGGACTTGTCACCATCGATGAAGCCAGAGGCGGTAGGGACAAGTTCTGGAACCGGGCCATGTTTCCGATTCTAGACGCCAATAGCAAGGTGATTGCCTTCGGCGGCCGTGTCATGGGAGACGGCGAACCGAAGTATTTGAATTCTCCGGAGACTCCGATTTTTAACAAGAGTCGCAATTTGTTTGGCCTATATCTGGCCAAGAAAACCAAGCGGAAACAATTCATCTTGTGCGAGGGCTACATGGATGTCATTGCACTGCATCAGGCAGGCTTTGATAATGCAGTCGCTTCCTTAGGTACGGCACTGACCCCCGGCCATGCAGCACTGATCAAGCGGTATACCGATGCGGTATATTTAAGCTACGACAGTGATGGCGCCGGTGTGAAGGCTGCGCTGCGTGCAATTCCGATTCTGAAGGAAGCAGGAATCACCTGTAAGATTATTAATATGCGTCCGTACAAGGACCCCGACGAGTTTATGAAGGGGTTGGGACCCGAGGAGTATGAGAAGCGGATTGAAGGAGCGGAGAACAGCTTCCTTTTTTCCATCCGCATCATGGAAGCGGATTACGATATGAGCGACCCCGCCGGCAAAACCGCCTTTCAGACGGCGATTGCCAAGCGGATATTAGAATTCCCGGAGGAATTGGAGCGCAACAACTACATCGAAGCAGTAGCGTTGCAGTATCAATTCCCGGTGGAAAGCCTACGGCAGATGGTGGTGCATTTGGCGGCCAAGGAAGGCAGTGGAATTACCGCTGCGCGCCCGGCCAATCGACCGAAGCCGACCAATTTTGCCAAGCAGCAGTTGAACCGGGAGGACGGACCGACGAAATCCCAGATGCTGCTGTTAACCTGGATTGCCGAAGACGGTGGAATCTATCGGGACATCAAAAGCTACATTGGCCCGGAGGATTTCAACGAAGGCATTCTGCAGAAGGTGGCTACGGCGCTGTTTGCACAGATTGAGGCCGGAGAGGAAATCAATCCCGCCAAAATCTCCTCCCAATTCCCGGAGGAAGAGGAACAGCGACAGGTCGCAAAGATGTTTAACACCCCGGTTGCGGAGGATGCCAGTGCCAGAGATTTGGGCAAGGCGTTGCGGGAGACCGTTATCCGGATCAAGGAAGAGAGCCTAGAGCGTCAGCGGAAAGCAGCGGATCCGGGAGAGCAACTGCAATTGATTCGCAAGCATGCGGAAATCATTGCAACCCTAAAGAAACACGATTTTTATCATAGAAGCTAACCAAGAAAGGAATAACTATGGCAACGAAGAAGACAACTACGGAAACAACAGAAACCAAGGCAAAGAAGACGACGAAGAAGGCAGCAGAGGCAGAGGAGAAGACGACCGCTAAGAAGACTGCGGCGAAGAAGACCACCGCCAAGGAAGAGAAGGTGGAGGAGAAGAAGACCACCAAGAAGGCGGCTGCCAAGGAAGAGAAGGTGGAAGAGAAGAAAACCACCAAGAAGGCGGCTGAGAAGACCACCGAGAAGACCACCGAGAAGAAGGCTGCCAAGAAGGCAGACTCCAAAGCGGACAAGGCAGAGGAGAAATCCGGAGATGAGGCTGCTGCATTATTCGAAAAGAAGCTGCATGAGTTATTGGAGACTGCGAAGTCTCGGAAGAATGTCATTGAGTATCAGGAAGTTTCCGATGCATTCAAGGACATGAACCTGACCCCGAAGCAGTTTGACAAGATTCTCTCTTTCTTGGAGAAGAGCAATATCGACGTTCTTCGTGTACAGGAAAGCGATGACGAGGAAGATATTATCTTAGATGACGAGGACGAAGTAGAGATGGAGTCCATCGACCTCTCTGTTCCGGAAGGAATCAGCATCGAGGATCCGGTACGTATGTATCTGAAGGAAATCGGCAAGGTTCCGCTTCTGACGGCAGACGAGGAGATTGAGCTGGCAAAGCGTATGGAACTGGGTGACCAGGAAGCCAAGAAGAAGCTGGCAGAGGCCAACCTTCGACTGGTTGTTTCCATTGCGAAGCGTTATGTGGGCCGTGGTATGTTGTTCCTTGACTTGATTCAGGAAGGTAACTTAGGCCTGATCAAGGCAGTTGAGAAGTTTGATTACCGCAAGGGTTATAAGTTCTCTACCTATGCAACCTGGTGGATTCGTCAGGCCATCACCCGTGCCATCGCCGATCAGGCGCGTACCATCCGTATTCCGGTACATATGGTTGAGACCATCAATAAGTTAATCCGTGTATCCAGACAGTTACTTCAGGAGTTAGGCCGTGAGCCATCTCCGGAAGAAATCGCCAAGGAGATGGAAATCCCGGTAGAGCGTGTACGTGAAATCTTAAAGATTTCTCAGGAACCGGTATCTCTTGAGACCCCAATCGGTGAGGAAGAAGATTCCCACTTGGGAGACTTCATTCAGGATGACAATGTTCCGGTTCCGGCGGAGGCTGCAACCTTTACCTTGCTGAAGGAGCAGTTGGAAGAGGTACTGGGAACCCTGACCGAGCGTGAACAGAAGGTATTGGTCCTTCGTTTTGGTTTGGAGGACGGCCGTGGTCGTACCTTAGAGGAAGTTGGTAAGGAGTTTAACGTAACCCGTGAGCGTATTCGTCAGATTGAGGCGAAGGCACTACGTAAGCTTCGTCATCCAAGCCGCAGCAGAAAATTAAAGGACTACTTAGAGTAAGATGAAACCCATATCCAATCGTTTAGAAGCGTTAGTTTCCATGGTAACACCGGGACTTCCGGTGGCTGATATCGGATGCGACCATGGATTCTTGTCCATGGCTTTGGTGGGACGGGGCATTGCACCTTCCGCGATTGCGATGGATTTACGTCCGGGCCCCTTGGGACAGGCAACGAAGAACATTGCCGCCGAGGGACTTTCGGAGCAAATTGAAACCCGATTATCCGACGGATTGACCAAGCTACAGGTGGGGGAAGCCTCCTCCATCGTCATTGCCGGCATGGGTGGTCGCTTGCTGATGCACATCTTAGAGGAGGGAGCCGATGTGGCGGGGGCTGCACAGGAGTTGATTCTGCAGCCGCAATCGGAGATCCCATTGGTGCGTCACTACCTGGTGGACCACGGGTATCGCCTTCTGGCAGAGGAGATGCTGTTGGAAGATGGCAAATACTACATGCTAATGAAGGTGGCACCCCAGGCAACCGGTGCAGGGGAAGTATTGGCGCAGCGGGAGGCTGATTTTGCCTACGGAAAGCTGCTCTTAGCCCACAAACACCCGGTGCTGGGGGAATACCTACGTTGGGAAATCGGACTGAAGGAAGAGATTTTATCCAAACTGCCGGTAGATGGGGATGCCCATCAAGGCCGTAGAGGCGAAGTGGAAGATGCGCTTTGCAGTTTGCGTGCGGCACTGGCAGAACTGGAAGAAGAGGGGGACGTATGACGGTTTCAGAAATCGTTGCATTGTTAAACAAACAGGCGCCGGAAGAGAGCGCGCTGGATTGGGACAATGTTGGTCTTTTGGTGGGAGACGGTGCTTGGCCCGTAGATAAGGTCTATGTAGCACTGGATGCTACGGATGAAGTCATTGCGGATGCCATCAGCCAGGGGGCACAGATGATTGTGACCCACCATCCCATGATTTTTACCAGTGTAAACAAGGTGACGGCGGACCACTTTGTGGGACGACGCATTATTCAATTGGTGGAGCATCAGATTGCCTTATACGCCATGCACACCAATTTCGATATTCACGGGATGACGGAGTTGGCCCAGTCGGCATTGGGAATCCGCCAATCGGTGGTATTGGATGTTTGTGAGACGGACGAAGAGGACCGGGAGTACGGCATCGGTTGCGTGGGCATGCTGGATGATGCCATGACCCTCGAGCAGTTTGCTGCCTTTGTCCGGGATGCCTTCCATCTGTCTCATGTAAAAGTATTTGGGGACGCGGACACAGAGATTCGCATGGTTGCAATTTCACCTGGCTCCGGCAAAAGCGAGATTTCCCACGCCATTCGTAAGGCGGCGGATGTGCTGGTAACCGGAGACATCGATCATCACAGCGGAATCGATGCGGTGGCCAAGGGAATTACCATTGTGGATGCCGGTCATTACGGAATTGAGCATATATTCATTTCTTATATTGCCAATTATCTCAAAGGAAAAACCGGAACACTGGAAGTGGTTTGCGCAGACAAAAAAGAGCCGTTTTGGCTGGTTTAGGAGAGGTAGACATATGAGTGATACGATTCGAATTCAGGTATTAGGCCAGGAACATGTGGTAGAAAAGGGGACGCCGATTATGGAATTGGCGGACAAGCTGCAGTCCAATTACGATTCCGATATTGTGATGGCGGAGTACAACGACCGTCTCATTGAGCTTCACAAGAAATTGAAGGAAGATGGCAATATTACCTTTATTACCACCGCAGAGAAGAACGGACGTCGCGCATATCGCCGAAGTCTGGTGTTCTTGATGCATGCGGCAGTGGATGAGATGTACCCGGAGGAGAATGCCAACATCAAGGTGATGCATTCCCTCGGTGACGGTTACTACTGCAAGTGGGAGGACGAACGTCCGGTAACGGAGGAATTCGTTGCGGCCCTGAAGCAGAAGATGCAGGAATTGGTGGATGCAGATCTGCCAATTATGAAGGATGTGATGAAGACCCGTCAGGCCAAGAAGATGTTTGCCCAGAAGGGAATGAACGACAAGGTACGTCTCCTTCGGTATCGCTCCAGCTCCAATATTAATATCTATGATTTACACGGAACCAAGGATTACTTCTATGGTTATATGGTGGCTTCCACCAAGTACTTAAAGTATTTCGATGTGGTTGCATTTAACGAAGGCTTTATGCTGTTGTTCCCGGCCAAGCGGGACGGCAAGACCATGGAGGCCTTTACGCCGGCAACCAAGTTGTTCTCCGTTATGCAGGAGTCCATCGAATGGGGCAAGATGATGGATATTCCGACGATTGGTGCATTGAATGATGCCATTGCTGCCGGTCGCACCCGGGATATTATCTTAACCCAGGAAGCATTGATGGAGGAGCGGATTGGTTCCCTGGCACGTGAGATTGCGTCCGATCGCAGCCGAAAGTTTGTTATGATTGCAGGTCCGTCCTCTTCCGGTAAGACCACCTTTTCCCATCGCTTATCCATTCAGCTAAGCGCCTTGGGCCTAAAACCGCATCCGGTGGGATTGGATAATTACTATCTCAATCGTGACCAGATGCCGTTGGATGAGTTTGGTGAGAAGGATTTCGAGGCCTTAGAGGGCATTGATATTGAATTGTTTAACTCCGATATGAATCGTCTGTTGGCAGGGGAACGTGTGGAACTTCCAACCTTCAACTTCAAGATTGGAAAGCGGGAGTATCGCGGCAACTACATGCAGTTGGGACCGGAGGATGTGCTGGTCATCGAGGGCATTCATGGATTGAATGACCGCCTGAGCTATTCCCTTCCGGCGGAGAGTAAATTCAAAATCTACATCTCGGCATTGACCCACCTGGCAATCGATGAGCATAACCCGTTGCCAACCACCGATGGACGTCTGATTCGCCGTATTGTGCGGGATGCCAGAACCCGTGGTACCTCTGCCCAGGAAACCATCGCCATGTGGGATTCCGTCAGACGTGGGGAAGAGAAGAATATCTTCCCATTCCAGGAGAAGGCAGATGCCATGTTTAACTCCGCGTTGATTTATGAGTTGGCCGCATTGAAAATCTATGCCCAGCCACAGTTGTATGCCATCGAACCGGGCTGTCCGGAGTATGCGGAGGCCAATCGGTTACTGAAGCTTTTGGACTATGTGCTTCCAATTGCAACCGAGGATATTAATAACAACTCCCTGATTCGTGAATTTATCGGGGGCAGTTGTTTTAACGTTTAGTTTTGTGTATAATTGCAACGTTAAAGTCAGACACGTGATCGCGGCTGCCATACGCGAAAGCAGGCAGGTGAGGAAAGTCCGGGCTTCATAGGGCAGGATGCCGGATAACGTCCGGTGGAGGTGACTCCAAGGATAGTGCAACAGAGATATACCGCCCACCTTGTGTGGGTAAGGGTGGAAAGGCAGTGTAAGAGACTACCGTG